>NZ_DATMXX010000096.1:0-7708 GCF_035561255.1 Sporomusa sp.
AAATAAAAAAACGAGGCAAATAGTTGCCTCGTTTTGAGTAATAACATCAATTAAATTATCTTTAGGGGCGGTAATTACGTTGGATAAATACCTCTACCCGCCTGTTGGTCGCCCGTCCTTCAGAGGTATCATTACCCGCAACCGGGCGGTATTCACCATACCCGGTAGCGCTAAACCGCTCAGGCTTAAGCCCGGTTTCCTGGGCCATAAGAAATTTCATGAAATTTACGGCCCGCCGCGAACTAAGCTCCCAGTTAGAAGGAAACTCCCTGGTGTTGATCGGTACCGTATCAGTGTGCCCTGATACAGTAATCTTCTGGCTCAGCGGCGACAACAATTTAGCGATCTGAATGCCGAAGCGGCGCGACTCTGATCTAAGATCAGCACTGCCTGACGGGAATAGTGCCGTGTCCTGAATCCGGATCATAAGCCCGTCATCAGTCAGCACGGTAGACAAATCGCCCCCCAGGCCGTTATCAGCAATATACTTATCCAACATCTTCTTTAACTCAATTAATTGCGCAGTTTCCTGCATATAGGCCTTTTCATTGATACCACTCATAGCCGTCATCACAGACGGTATCTGCGGCGCCGGACTAGCCTGGCTAGTATCCGGCTGGGGTGGCTTAGGGCTCTCTAAGAGCGCCGGACTGCCGTTAAACGCCACATTAAAAGAGGCTGCAATCTGATCAAACTTTTTCTGATCAAGCTGGGCGGATGCAAATAATACAATAAATAGCGCCAGGAGCAACGTCAGGAGATCAGAATAGGGAATCAGCCAGGTCTCATCCGCATGCTCCTCATGGTGTTCCTTTTTATTTCTGCTCATTATTTATCCTCCGGCTTAGGGTTTAGCAGCGCCCGGACCTTCTGCGGAATGAATACTAACAATTTCGATTCAATCGCCATCGGGGAATCACCCGCCTGCAGCGACAAGATCCCTTCAACCATCATCCGTTTAACTTCCACTTCTTCTTTTGATATCAGTTTAAGCTTGGTGGCAAAAGGATGCCATATCACATAACCGGTAAATATCCCCAGCAAAGTGGCCACAAACGCGGCCGCAATGGAATGGCCTAATTTTTCGATATCATCAAGACTTCCCAACGCGGCAATCAAACCAATTACCGCCCCTAATACACCAAGTGTCGGCGCATACATACCAGCCTGAGAGAATATAAGTGCCCCATTGCGATGGCGTTCTTCCATGGCTTCGATATCAGCGTCCAGTACATCTCTGACAAAATCCACATCCATGCCATCAATGACCATACTCATCCCATTCTTTAAAAACGGGTCCTTGATATCCTCAAGCTTACTTTCCAGCGCCAGAATACCTTCCCGGCGTGCAACCTGCGATAATTCAACAAATAACTTGAGTAAAACCTGTTTGGGGATACGTTCCTCCTGGCTAAACAGTTTTTTAAACAACACCGGAAAATTCTTAAGTTGTTCCAGAGGGAATGCATTAAATAAGCTGGCCGCTGTACCAACTATAATAATTATAAATGCTGCTGGGTTTATGAGTGCAGCTGGACTTGCGCCCTTCAGCGCCATACCGACAAGAATAGCAAAAAGCCCCAAGATTAATCCAATTACCGTTGACTTCTCCAATGAAAGCCCTCCCAATAACATATAAACAACAACATCACATAATTGTATATCGTAATTTTTTCGACAATAATTAAGGGATTCTCTAAACAAAAAAAAAGTCCTGCCAAATAACGACAGGAATTGCATTACTTTATTGTAAACAATGCTGCTCAATCTCACACAAAATACTCGACCTTTGCCTGCGGAAAAAGGGCTGAGAGCTTGCCTCCCAGGAATTCTTTAATCTCGTTCATAACCTCCGGCTGGTAAATATACTTACCATAACCAAACTGGCCGTATTTATATTTTCGCTCACTTTCCTCCATGGGTAAATCAGTCTCAGGAAACAGGTCCAGAATGTTATTCTTGGCCCGTTTCGGTAAACCTGTGCGAAATCAGCTCAAAGGTCAGATCACTTCTTGCCGCAGCAGGCAATTGTCCGTCCAGCGCTTCAAGCAAACGGCCATACTCCTGCTGCCAGCCGGGGAAAAAGAAAATCGGCGCAATAATAAACCCCAGCGGATACCCAGCCCCGGCTACCTTGCCGGCAGCAGTTACCCGCTCGAGCATTGATGGCGTTACATGCTCATACTTTTCAATAACTGAGGCCGCGTTCAAACTAAAGCGGAAGCGGGTATGGCCGTTATGTCGGGCAGTAAGCAGGCTATCGACCTTGTCATGCTTGGTGACAAAACGAAACCGCCCCTGTTTATGATGACCGAAAAACTCAATTGTTTTGAACAAAAGACCGGTTAGGTATTCAGTAGGAATCGGATCAGAGGTAGCAGCACCCTCAAACCAGGTAATCTCCGGCGCCCGCGCCTGCATATAGGTGTCAGCCTGCGCAAAAATTTCCTCAATATTTACGTATACCCTGAGATATGGTTTTTTCCCCAGTGTAGTCGCCAGATAGCAATACTCGCACATACTTGGACAACTGGTGTTCAGCGGCAGCTGATAATGGGCCGAGGGTTTACAACTGGCAAAATCAGTGCTTTTTCTCACCCCGACAACCATTGTGCGTTTAGCCTCCCGGAAAGCCTCCTGCGTCGTCTTGCCGGGAATTCCGGTCACCCGGTTATGGGAACCGGTAAAATGTATCGGAACATCCATGGCCTGAAGTTTGTCATATACTGCTTTTCCCAGCGGATAGTCCAGTGCTTTCGCTTCAAAAAAGGCCCGTTTGGGTACAAAATAATTCATGACGGCAGCTCACCTCTCCAGTAGTGTGAACCGCCGCCATGACTTTTACGCGAGCCTGCTGTTATTTTCTCACAGCCCGATTTTTACCTTGATAGCTTATTCATCACGGCATTGGCAGCAATCGCTACATTATCAATCGGACTGCTATAGGGCGGCGCATAGGCTAAATCCATATCAAACAGATCGTCAATCGTAGCCGCCATGGTAAGCGCTGCCGCCATAACGTCAATCCTTTTAGCCACATCACCCTCACCAAAGATCTGCGCGCCCAAAACCTTGCGGCTGTCAGCCTCAACAACCAGTTTAACCGTGATCGACTTAGAGCCTGGCATATAATGGGGCTTGTCCGGGGCGGCCACCGTAGCGGTTACATACCGGTACCCCAGTTCTTTAGCCTCACGCTCGGTAAGACCAGTTTTGCCGACATGAAAATCCAGTATCCTGACTGCTACTGTATTTAACACCCCGCGAAACTTAACACGATTACCACCGATATTCTCGCCGATCACCCGTCCATGCTTATTGGCTGTTGAGCCCATGGGGGCAAACACCTTTTTGCCTGATATGATATTAGTATTCTCTGCACAGTCGCCGCCGGCATAGATATCCGGGTCACTTGTCGCCAAATATTCATTAACAGCGATAGCACCAGTGGGACCAATGACCAGACCGGCTGTTTTCGCCAGCTCAGAATTAGGGCGGACACCAATAGCCAACACCACGACATCAGCCGGGATGACCCGCTTGTTGGTCACCACCGCCGTAACTGTACCCTCACCGTCAAACCGCTCGACCTTCTCCCCCAGCAACAGGGTAATGCCGTTGGCCAGCGCATATTTGGCCACCGGGCCCGCAACCTCAGGATCTAAGAAAGCCGGAAACACCTGCTCCTGCATCTCAATAACCGTTACCTTAACACCACGGATCTTAAAGGCCTCTGCCATTTCCATGCCCACAAGGCCGGCACCAATAACCACCGCGTTTTTAATCTGTCTGCTATCAATCCCGGAGCGTATCGCCACTGCATCATCCGGGTGCCAGAACTGATGAATCCCGCTGAGCTCAATACCGGGAAGCGGTGGCTTAACAGGTGTAGCACCGGTAGCAATGATCAGCTTATCATAGGGGAAAACCGTTTCTTCACCGGTTTCCAAACTTCTGGCTGACACTGTTTTATCCCCGCGGTTAATGGCAGTAACCAACATCCGAATACGCACATCAACATTTTTATCAGCCTTAAAAAACTCCGGATTCCGCAATGCACCTGATGAAGTTTTTACAAAATCACTGACATCGGCAATCAAGCCGCCGACATAAAAGGGCATACCACAAGCACCGTAAGAAATGAGCGAGCCTTTTTCCAGAACAATAATCTCGGCCTCAGGAACCTCCCGGCGAATCTTGGCGGCTGACTTAAGCCCTGCCGCCACAGCACCAATAACAACTATCTTTTGCATACAACATTCCTCCTGCCCCCAGGTTGGGATTTGTATTGAAATAAAAGACCCCGGTCACGGGGTCTTTTATTGTTACTTAGCAGGTGCAGCCGGCGGCTGATAGACTCTTGCAGCCAGTTCTTTATCCAGATAGAACAAGCCTGAACTGTCACCAATCATTCTCAGTTGTTCAAGAACCTCACTGGCCGAAGCCTCTTCTTCTACCTGTTCGGTCACAAACCATTGAAGGAAAATCTGCGTTGCCACATCTTTTTCTTCAACAGCAACTGCGTACAGCTGATTGATCAGACTGGTAACATGCTCTTCATGCGTTAATATCTTCTCAAATACCTCAGCAGGTTTGCCAAACTCGGTCGGCGGTGCCTCAATTACCTTAAGTTCTAACTGACCGCCACGCTCTAGTATATAATCAACAAATTTTAATGCATGCATCGTTTCTTCCTGATACTGTACCCTGAGCCAATTGGCAAAACCCTTGAGGTTTTTGGACATACAGTAACCAGACATGGCCAGATAGAGATTAGCTGAATACATTTCTGCCTGGATCTGGTTGTTAATAGCGTTTTGTAATTTTGCAGTAATCAATGTGTGCTCCCCCTTTTCATAATCCATTCTACTATATTTTACTAATTTTACGAAAAATAGACAAGGCTTTTCGCCAGCTTCTGCCAAGAACTACAAACTATCTATTGATCTATACTTTGCCGGGGCAGCCCACGCTTGAAGTCTTCAATTGTATGCACAGGCCTCTGACAGGCAAAGTTCTCACAAATATAGCCTGTAGCCCGGCCGTTAACAGCGCCCTGCCCGGCAGCCACAGGTACCAGCTCCCAGTTGTCGGTCTGATAGACCGGGTCATTGTAGACAACCGTCGTTTCCGGCATAAAGCTCTGACCAGCCAACGCCAGCATAGCCTGGACATCAGGGTCTTCCTTTTCCCCGGCAATGACAATATGGCTAGGTGGGGTCAGATAGTAATCAAGCGCCAGTAAGAAGTACGTATAAGCCCGGGGATAACGGGAAATCTCGCTGCTGAAATAACTGAACATCTCTTCAACCAGCCCAATATACTCAGCATTCTCGGTCAAACGCCCTAACCGCAGCAAGGCTAATGCAGCCACAGAATTACCTGAGGGTATGGCACCATCATAGATCTCCTTTTGGCGCATAAGCAACTCTTCACCGTCATTGCCGGTAAAATAAAAGCCGCCATTTTCCATATCCCAGAACAATTGCTTAAGGTCTGCGCTCACCGCGATTGCCTGCCGCAGGTACTTGGGGTTAAAGGTGGTCTCATATACCTCCAGGAGCCCCCACAGCATGAATGCATAGTCATCCACATACCCCAGGTAGGCCGCATTGCCCTCGCGGTAACGGGCTAACAACCGCTTACCGTCCTCGGCAGTAAGCTTCGCAAAGATAAAATCGATAGCCCGCGCAGCAGCCTGGGCGTAATCATCCCGTTGCAGAACCCTGCCCGCTTTAGCCAGTGCAGCAATCATCAACCCGTTCCAGGCGGTCAATATCTTGTCGTCTTTAAAGGGATGCACCCGCTGCTCCCGGTCCTGATACAACTTGTCCCTGGCTTCAGCCATTTTGACCTCAAGGTCATTAATATCAAGGTTATGCTGTGCGGCATACTCATATAGATCGCTATCAATCAGGTTCAAAATATTTTCGCCTTCAAAATTACCGCCCGGGGTGACATTATATACATCAGCAAACAGTTCGCCAAGCTCTGAGCCTAACAGCGCCATAATCTCCTGTAGTTTCCAGACATAGAACTTACCCTCCACCCCTTCGGAGTCAGCATCCTCGGCTGAATAGAAAGCACCGCCAGGGCTGGTCATATCCCGCATGACATAGGTAATAATCTCCTCGGCAATCCGGGCAAAGTCCGGGTCGCCGGTACACTGATAGGCCTCCACATAGGCGTAACACAGCAGGGCATTATCATACAGCATTTTCTCAAAATGCGGCGCAAGCCACCTGTTATCTGTTGAATAACGGGCAAACCCATAACCCAGATGATCATAGATCCCGCCCCGGCTCATTGCATCCAGTGTCTTCACCACCATAGCAATGGCTTTTTTATCCCCCGACCGCCGCCAATAGCGCATGAGGAACAAGAGATTGTGGGGTGTCGGAAACTTAGGTGCAGGCCCAAAACCACCATAAGTGGGGTCAAAGTCACTTAATAGCTGCGCAACTGCCTGTTCCAGCGTTTCCGCTGACAGCTGCCCCTTTTCCAGTTTTGCAGGCTGGTTTTTGAGTGACTGAGCCAGCTTTTCACCAATCTCTTCAATCCTATCCCGGTTCTGGTCCCACTGTTCCTTTAGCATTGACAACACTTCCAACAACCCCGGCCTGCCATACATCGCATGCTTAGGCAGGTACGTCCCGGCGAAAAACGGCTTCTTATCAGGGGTCATCACAATTGTCAACGGCCAGCCGCCCTGCCCGGTCACAGCCTGACACACCGCCATATAGATATGATCAACGTCAGGACGTTCTTCCCGGTCAACCTTAATCGCTACAAAGTAGTTATTCAAGAGCGCCGCTACAGTTGTATCCTCAAAGGATTCCCGCTCCATAACATGGCACCAGTGGCACGTACTATAGCCACAACTAAAAAATATCGGCTTGTCTTCTTCCTTAGCTTTCGCAAACGCTGCTTCGCCCCAGGGATACCAGTCTATTGGATTGTGTGCATGCTGCAATAGGTACGGACTCTTCTCATTTGCCAGGTGGTTAACGTGCTTAACCGTCACTTAAATCACCTCATTTTATTGCTACCATTTAGGATTTGCTTAGTGTGGGTTTTACATACGTTATATAATGGATAGTTATTATTCGTTAGGTGTTGTTTTTATTGTAATTGGTATGTTGTGGTAAGTCAATGTAAAGTTTTTAAAAAATGAATATACCAGCATGACATGATGCTGGTATAACAAAGTCCAATATAGTGGCGTCATGTTAGGACTAACTAGCACTCTATCTCCAGGCTGAACAAACTATGCCATGTCACCAAATTCAGCCAAGATCTCTGCCATCGCCTGCTCTACGACTTGCGTATCGTAGGAATCGGCTTTTACTAGTGCTACTTTTGTCACAGGAAATATCCTCTTTTCCGTTATTTTACTTATACTATTTCAGGTGGGTCGGGTTTCATGTCTTCCATCAATTTTTGAGCTTGTCTAACTCGCTCAAAACCACTGGCACTAAAACCACCCGTATAACCTTCTACTCCTTCAAATACCATTTTTCAAGATTAGGAAGCCATCTAACATTTTTAACTGTTCATCAATCTTCCCAATTGCTTTATTTAAGCATTCTTGTGGTGACGAAGAAATCATGTTATAAAGCAGATTTTGCGCCCCCTTGCTTCATGACCCGCTGGAACGTCCCCGAGTGTGGTACAATAGAACTTATCAATTAGAGAACTTATCCTGAAA
>NZ_DATMXX010000097.1:0-13278 GCF_035561255.1 Sporomusa sp.
ATATAGTAATAATTGTCCCTTTTGATACGTACAGTCACTATCAGTTATTCAAATCCTGTGAACCATACTTCCAGCTCTGACGTTGTGCTTCCAGATAAACTAAGGCTCTAAATAACCCCCAAGGCAGGCAGGGAAGATAAGGATATTCTTTTTTATGAAAGTCGTGTAGAATGTGCCAAAATTGCTTTGCATCTGCTTGTTTATTAAACCGTAATAGCTTAAAAGTCATGCTAAATAATACTGCATACTTAATTCTAACAAATTTTTCAACTGAAATTCGTTGATTAATATCCAGCGTATCAACTTTACGATGGTCCCACCGGTCAATGAGTGTCAAATCACATTGAAATCGCCGTACCAGATTACGCGATAAACCGGTACTTAAATGATAGTACTTAGTTAATGGCTCATTAATACAGATGCCAGTCCCTATATAAAGCAGCTTGAGCCACAAATCCCGGTCTTGGGCATTTAGAAGACCAGTGTCACAGCCACCGACAGCCTCATATGCAGCCTTAGAGATTAACACTGAGGAAGTATGGATCTTATTACGCCGCAGGAATAATTCATGTCGCCAGATTGAGTAAGTAGGTTCTCCACTTACAGGACTAAAATCTTTTTGTTCACCATCGCGAACAATCAGGGGGTTGTTAGTAACAAGGACAACATCCTGCTTACTGGTAGTAAACTGCATTTGTATTTCCAGTTTTTGCGGGTGCCATTCATCGTCTGCATCCAAGAAAGCAATCCATTCACCTTTCGCCGAGTTTACGCCGGTATTTCTAGCCGCAGCTGCCCCGGCATTTGCCTGATAAATGTAGTGAACTGAATCACCATACCTTTGTACTTTTTCTTGCGTATCATCACAGGATCCATCGTCTACAACCAAAATCTCATAAGACGGATATGTTTGGTTTAAGACAGATTGAATCGTTCTCTCAATGGTCATTCCAGCATTATAGGCTGGAATGACCACACTGACTATAGGATGTTGTCCGCTCATACATTACTCCTTATCAATATAATATAGAAATGGAGTTTATTTAATTAAAGGAAGACTTAATAAAGCACTCCTTTACTAACAAGCGATAGCTTTTATTGGATAACAACCGTAGCAATCTTGTTGGATTTTTTAGCAAGAGGGATTTAATTTCCCTCAAATGATACTTTTTGCGAACAAGATAGGTTAAAAAATCTAATGGTGGGCGGGATTTTATATCTGCCGCCCTACATGATATCTTTAAAAATTCTGCCTCGCCAATTTTATCTACTAATACATCCAGGGCATCTGCTAATGCTGCTACCCGTTCCTCGGCAGAACCTTTTATGGCCGTACTTGCGTATTCACGGTTAAAATATAATTGATCAAGCATTTCAAACTCGAACTCTAAATAGGCTAAATACATCATTGTTGACATATCAGAAGTGGCTTTTCGATGCTTAGTTTGTAAGAATCCTCCCGCTTCTTTTAGACCGTATTTGCCATAGCAGGTTCCCGAAGGAGTAAGCCCACTGTAAAAGAACGGAATATACGCATCCTCACCGGACAAAACAGTATTAAAGCCAACACCTGCCATATTTAGGTTTTTGAAAAAATCCCTAAACAGACTTCTGCCCCATACTATATATTTTTGTGGAAAATTGCGTTGTTGCAGTTTCGCATGTAATATTTGCAGGGCATTTTCACACAAAGTGTCATCAGCATGACAAAATAGAATATAGTCTCCTCGTGCATGCTCAAGGCATAAATTATGATTTTCATACATTGTAACTGTTTTCGGATTACGTATTACCTGCAATCTAGCTGGCTTCACCTGACACATTTCCTGTAAAATGTTTTCAGTTCCATCATGTGAATGATTGTCAAGGATTAATACTTCATAGCACAGATTTTCGTCCTGCCTAATGCAACTGTTAACCGCATTTTTAATGGTCAAATGATTATTGTAAGTTGGAATTGCAATTGTAAATAGCATATCTATCCTCTTCTCAATATTCTATCCCATTTCCTGCTCGAACTTTATCAGTCGTGAGATTCCTTCGGCAAGAGGAATTTGGGGCTGCCATCCAGGCAGCGTTTTACCTATATCCCAAGTTCGCATAACTTCACGTTCTCTGTAAGGCCTTCCACCCCATTGAATCTTCAACGCGTGCCCGCTAATAGCTTCAAATACTGCTACCAGATCTTTTAGCTTTATGGGCTGCCCAGAAGACACTGCATATTCACCGCTAAACGCAACTGATCCCGCTATAAGATACTCTGCTGCTAACCGGAAGGCGGCAACTACATCATCAATATATACCATATCAATACGCTGTTCACCCGGAGACATATCTAATGGACTCTTTTGTTTCATTTGTTTCAATAATAACTGCATTAGTTTGGGTCTTCTATCTCCAGGGCCATATGTATCAAATAACTTCAAAGTAATCACCTGAAGATCTTTTGCTTCTTGATAATAACGTATAACGGCTTCAAATGCCTGTTTGGTAGCAGCGTATAAACATACAGGATTATAGGACTGATTTAGATAATGTTGCCATGATGTTCCGGTGTTTACCAAAAGCCTAACACCATTCTCCACCATAGCCTCCACCAAATGTGTACCGAACGTAATATTGCTATCAATAAGCGGCGCAATATCGCAGGATTTGTGTTGAGATAAAAAAAGTGACGCTAAGTGAAATACGACATTAGGTTTTGTTTGCCTTACTACCGCATTAAGATCTGAATATTTGTCGCCTATCCGGTGAATTACTGGAGTATTGGTTTCACTCCAAATACTCTCTTCTTTCGAAGAGACACGTACCACAACATGGACTCGCCAATTTTCAGCAGAAAGATGACGTGCCAGACACTGTCCGATGTATCCGGTTCCGCCAGTAATCAACGCTGTTCTCGTCATCGGTCAGCCTCATATCTAAATGGTGATCTAAATTCCTTAAGATCAACGAAATCGCGGTCCCGAGCGGATATAACGGGATCATCATCAGGCCAGGAAAAGCCAATTGAATTCCACAAGATCCCACAATCATGCTCTGGGGAATAGACAGTGGTCACCTTATATAACATCAGGGCATATTCAGACTGAACATAAAATCCATGGGCCAACCCGTTAGGAATGTAAAGTATATTATGCTTGTCCGCACTTAATTGAAAAGTCTCATATTGGCCATAGGCTGGCGAACCTAAGCGCAAATCAATAACAACATCCATCACAGTTCCTTGAACACAGTATACCATTTTGGAATGGTCGAATGGTGGAATTTGGAAATGCAATCCACGCAGTACTCTTTTGTGAGAACCAGAATAATATTCTTCTGCAAACGAAGTTGAAAGTCCGTAATTGCTGAAGCTTTCTTCATGAAATGTTTTAACAAAGATCCCCCGGTGATCGCAGTGTACATCTGGCTGAATTTCAAAGCAACCAGGTATTTTGCAGCTTTTAATATTCATTATTTCACCTGTTCAACGAAAATGTGAATCTCATCAATCATATATTGAATCATCTCGTTTGTCATGCCTGGATATACACCAATCCAGAAGGTCTGGTTCATAATAATATCTGTGTTGGTCAGTGAACCGACTACCCGGTATCCCTGTCCGCTCTGGCGTAGCTGATCAAAGCAGGGATGTCGAAGCAGATTACCAGCAAACAGCATCCGGGTCTGAATTCCGCTCCCCTCTAAATGAGCAACTATTTGGTTGCGATTGAACTTTGCCTGTTCCTTAACAGTGATTAAAAAGCCAAACCAGCTTGGCAGAGAATGTGGTGTTGGTTCAGGCAGAATCAATATGTCTTGTAGGTCAGCCAGGCCCTCGCGTAGCATCTGCCAGTTTTCCTGGCGCTTATTAATGAAACCAGGGAGTTTTTCCAATTGAGCGCAGCCAATAGCGGCTTGCATATCTGTAACTTTAAGATTGTAACCAAAATGAGAATATACATATTTGTGATCATAACCGATGGGGAGTGTCCCAAACTGTTGGCTAAAACGATGTTTACAGGTATCATCCTTGCCTGACGGACACCAGCAATCACGCCCCCAGTCGCGAAATGATTCGACAATACGCTTTAGCTCAGTATCGTTGGTATACACCGCTCCGCCTTCCCCCATAGTCATATGATGAGGCGGATAGAAACTTGACGTACCCAGATGACCAATAGTTCCGGAGTATTGCCACTCACCATTGTGGCAGTATTTACTTCCAAGTGCATCACAATTATCCTCGATTAACCAGAGATTGTGTTCATCACAAAAAGCTTTAACAGATTCTAAATCAAATGGGTTCCCCAGAGTGTGAGCAATCATTACGGCCTTAGTATTTGATGATAATGCTTCTTCTAACTGAGTAACATCAATGTTATAACTAGGAATAGTGACGTCCACAAAAACTGGTATGGCACCAAATTGAATCGCCGGCGTAACAGTAGTAGGAAAACCGGCTGCTACGGTTATTACCTCATCGCCTTTTTTTATCCTGCGTTCCCCTAGCTTATGTGAAGTCAAAGCCATAAACGCAAGTAAGTTGGCCGATGACCCTGAATTTGTCAAAGAACAGTGTTTAACCCCCAAAAACTTAGCGAACTCTTGCTCAAATTGTTCAGTATATCTACCGGTAGTTAGCCAAAAGTCCAACGCTGAATCGACAAGGTTGACAATCTCCTTTTCGTCAAACACACGACCACCATAGGAGATTCGATCCCCAGGGCTAAAATCTTGGGGGATATTCTTTTTGTGTTTATATTCATAGTAACGAACAGCAGCCTCTAGAACCTGTTGTCTCATTTCCTTTTCCGGATTGCCCTTGCTCTCCATCAAGCTCACCTCAGTTCTCTCATATAATCATTGATCTGCTGGATACACACATCATTCATATCCTTATTATCTTTATAATAGGCTCTAAACCATTCAACTACTTTTCCCAAAGCTTGATCCAAATTCCATTGAGGATTCCAGCCTAGCCTGGCCTTTGCTTGAGAACAATCCAGCCGTAAATAGGTTGCCTCATGGGGATGTGGACCTGGGTCAATTTGATAAACTGCCTCATTCCCATAGTTATGACAGAGCTGTCTCACAATCCACTCCACCGGTTTAGCATCATCATCATTAGGCCCAAAATTCCAACTATTGGCAAACTCAGCTCCCTTTTCATAAAGTTCTTGAGCTAAAGCCAGGTAACCATGAAGTGGTTCCAATACATGCTGCCAGGGTCTAATCGAGTGCGGATTCCGAATTCGAACTGGTCTTCCTGTTTCAAACGCCCTTATACAATCAGGAACAAGACGGTCAGGTGCCCAATCACCGCCGCCTATAACATTTCCAGCTCTTGCCGTAGCAATGTAAGTATCTGAAAAAAAAGATTGTCGATAAGATGAGGTTACTAATTCAGAACAGGCTTTGCTACTCGAATAAGGGTCATACCCTCCCAGTGCTTCATTTTCCCGGTAACCCCATACCCACTCTTTATTCTCATAGCATTTATCTGTCGTCACATTTACAATCGCTTTGATACCACGTGTACTACGAGCTGCTTCCAATACATGTACGGTTCCCATCACATTTATCGCGTAGGTTTCCACTGGATTTTTATAGGAATCACGTACCAGCGGCTGAGCCGCCATATGAATGACTATATCGCAATTACTAGCATGCATTGAACTTTGCAGCTGCTGATAGTCACGGATATCGGCAATAATTGACTTAACTATACGGTTAACATGACAAACGTTGAACATGCTCGGACTGGTAGGTGGTTGTAAAGAATATCCGGTCACCTCAGCCCCCATATGATTCAGCCACAAACATAACCATGACCCTTTAAAGCCGGTATGCCCTGTAATAAATACTTTTTTGCCTCGCCAAAAGCATGGATTTACTAATGATCCCATTGTATTCTCCTATTACCAGACTTTCCAGGGTGCTTTTTGATTTTTCCACAAACCTTCTAGAGCATTTTTATCCCGCAGTGTATCCATAGGCTGCCAGAACCCTTCATGCTTATAAGCCATAAGTTGCCTATTTCTTGCCAGTTTTTCCAGAGGATCTTGTTCCCAAATCGTATCATCATCATCTATATAGTCAAAAACCTCCGGCTGCAATACAAAGAAACCGGCGTTAATCCATGAGCCATCACCTTTGGGTTTTTCTTGAAATCCGTCTACAACATTAGTATCCGACAAACTAAGCGCACCAAATCTTCCTTTTGGTTGTACAGAGGTAATTGTTGCTAATTGTCCATGCTTTAGATGAAATTTAACCAAATTTGCAATATCCACATTACCAACACCATCTCCATAGGTAAGCATAAATGGTTCATTTCCTATATGTGATTGGATTCTTTTCACGCGGCCACCGGTCATAGTATTTACGCCGGTGTTTACTAACGTGACTTTCCATGGTTCGACACAATGGTTATGCACGATCTGCTGATTTGAATTGCGGAAGTCAAAGGTAACGTCGGATTGATGTAAAAAATAATGAGTAAAATATTCTTTGATACAATATCCCTTATAGCCTAGGCAGATGACGAAATCGTTAAACCCATAATGTGAGTAAAGTTTCATAATATGCCATAAAATTGGTCTCTCCCCAATTTCTATCATAGGTTTAGGTTTAAGATGAGATTCTTCGCTAATACGGGTTCCAAAGCCCCCCGCAAGAATTACTACTTTCACATTGTCACCCCGGATTAATAGTGTAATTTCATTTATAATTAAGAATAATATGCAATTCTAGTTATAAAGCCAAGTATCTGTAAACAGTCGTTCAAGCCTGTTAACGGTGATTCTTAAATCATATTTATCACTTATTAAGCTTACCGCTGCTTCACTTAGGTTGTTATCTATAGCAACACTCGCATTATTGATTTGCCTAGACCATTCATCAACATCTTCTACCGGTAGCAAAAAACCATTGCATCCCGGGATTATTAAGTCCTTATTACCCCCAATATCAGAAGCGATACACAGCAGACTACAAGCCATGGCCTCGATGAGAGAGTTAGGTAAGCCCTCGCGTCTCGAAGGAAAAACAAAGACATCCGCTGCCCTGAGGTAGTCGGCAACATTATCAACATCGCCTGGGGTCAGCACAGAATGATTCAGGGATTCCGCCTTTATTCTGGTATGAATATAAGTCTCCAGGCTATCTCCTTGGCCCTTCCCACTGCCCAACATCACTAACATCCCTTTTTCCTGTGCTAGTGATTTACACCAGGCAGTTATTAAAGTATCTATACCTTTACGCCTGGTTAGCTTACCCGTATAAATAAAGATCTGCTTGTCTACAGGTAATCCCAGCTGATTGCGAAGCCTAACTTTCTCTTCTTGTGAAGCTGGATAAAAGTGTGAAGTATCTACTCCATTAGGAATATCATAGATACTTTTTTCTGAGAATCCGTTATTCTCAAGTTCTTGCCTAATCTCGCTGCTTATGGCGATAACACCGTTAGCCTGTTGTAACAGTTTAAGCTTTCGTTCACGAAAGAGCAAAACCTTTTGCATTAGTTCTTTAAACCTTGAAGCAGGCTTTTTAATGACATGTCCGGCTGTCGTAACTTTGATAAACACCTTTTTGTTAAAGTGCTTCCCAAAATTTATGGCAACCGACGCTAGTCTCCCAACCCCATGGACATGAATTACATCATAATCATTTTTGTATTTAAATAATTGCATAAAAAGCTCCAGCGATGCCAAGCCGCTTACGTTTAGTCGAATAATCTGTAGTTTATCCAATACTTCATGAGCAGGTGCCTTGCCACTGCCTTTCGCAATGATAAAGACTCCATGCCCTCGCGCCATAAGTAAAGCTGCAACTTTTTGCGCTTGTAGCTCCGGTCCGCCAAACGGTTGTTCAAAATTATTTAAAATCATACATATCCGTGCCATAACGCTCACCCTCTAGCTTATTTGATCTAAAATGTGATGATTCTCTCCACTTTTTTGATGCTAACAGGTTTACATATATTAACATTTAATGTTAATATATGTAAGATAAGATTGTCGGAGGGGAAAAATGCATATATTTATGTTGGTTTTAGTTTATCGGGAAGAGAAGCACGCAAAAACCGGTGCTGAAACCCATTAGACAAATGTAGAAAGCTTGGTTTTCACACTTTGTAGATGACAGAGATCAGGCTGACGCCAATTGCCCTCTACCAGGTAATGATAGCGAAGGAAATATAAGAACTTATCAATTAGAGTGTTATCAGGTTGCTCATTTACACTAGCTAATAAAGAGGATAATTTAGCAGGATCTGCGGCATGAACTGTCAGACCGGGAACATTATAAAACGCGTTTCCCATAGTTATAATTGGTTTGTGTTGGACGAGTGCCTCAATACCCACCGAAGAATTGATCGTTATAATCCCTGCTGCAGATTTAACCAGCTGTGGAGTAGGAAAGTAGCGGAGAAAAAGAACCTTACTCTCATATTTCCGCCGTAAATCATCGTAGCTGACTCTACCAAAGTCGGATGGATGCTCTTTCACAACAATCTCAATTGTATCGTTAACCGCCTGATTATGTTGTTGAACTGCAGGAACAATATAATCAAGCAGTTCCGACATTCTCTTTACTTTGGGAGAGTTTAATAATACTTGAGTATCATCGTTTACTTGGAAGGGTACGAACAAATATTTGGCCGGGAGTTGAACCTCTTCTATCTGACCCTGATGTTTTTTCTTTAGCAGTCCTTGGTACCATTTGCTTTTCAGAGCGCGTATAACAGGCCGGGTTTCATAAAGCCTGTGAAGTTGCTCCGGGTCTATTTCTATATCATCATAAAATGACCGCGGCTTTCCAACCAGGCTATTAGCATAATTTACGCCTTGAGGATCAACGGTGGTGGTACCAGGTAAATACCCATTTTCAAAAAAAGCAGTCTTCTTGCCGAGTTTCTGAGCAATTCGGGCTGCTGCAGCCAACGGAACAAGAGTTCCGTTCCATACACAAATAAGATCAATGTCATGTTCCCTGATATAGTTATAAAAAAATCTTAATGCTCCATAGGCCTGGGCTTCCAACACCTGTCTACTGTGGAGATAACGCCGGATTAAGCCAAACTTACGGTATTCACCTTTTATTAATAAGAATGAAATAATTTCCTCAGCATCCTGTTTTGTAATTCCCAGCTCAGCCGGTAGGTTCTCTAAGGATGAGCGAGCGAATATATCAGTCATTGTTGATGACGAATAGTCGACATGAAAAATTTGACAGGTATCCTTAAGAAAATCTCCTACAGCGCGGAAATAGCAGCGTTGATGTCCATTTAAAGAAATAAACAGAATTCGTTTATTGATGATGCAAATTGTAAATCACCTCAGGTATCAATGTATTTTATAAAGTTAATGATTACAATTTCATTACTTCTAGTAACTTGGAATAAACCGTATGAACAGGTATATCGGCAAGGCAATCCAGCCCTTGGGAACATTTTCGCTGCCAACAGCCAATACAATCCCGGTTAATAAGGATAACCTGATGGGAGTCACCATATGGTCCGTTGCGAATTGGGTCTGTAGGCCCCATCAAGGCAATTGTAGGTGTACCCAGCGCAGCCGCCAAATGCATCGGTCCTGTATCACCACCGATAAAGGCTTGGGCATGTTTTATAATAAAAGCTAGTTGCTTAAGTGAAGTTTTAGCAACTAGACTAACGGGTGGAATTCGTGTATGCTCCAACAGCCTATTAAGTAACGGGATCTCGCCAGGACCGCCAATAATAACCGGTACAACCTGACCGTCATCAGATAGGCGATCACACAGTTCAGCAAAATTCTCGGCCGGCCATATTTTGTTAGACCAGTTAGCCCCCAGCGCCAACACCACATAAGGAATGCCAGCTTTTAGGCCAGCATGCGCTATCAGACTCCCGGCCTGCTCGGCCTCAGCCTTAGTAATAGCTAAAGGAAACTCCGGCTGATCAATATGGCAACCAAGTGCCCTTACAACATCAAGATAACGGTCAACAACATGACCTGCAGCATAATTACCGACAATTCGCCGGCTTAAAAGCCCGCTGCCTTCGCGCGCATTTTCATAAACGAATCGAGTGGTCGCACCACTTAGAAAAGAGATTATACTGCTTTTAAACAGCCCTTGCAAGTCAAGTGCCAGGTCAAAGCGGCGTGATCTAAGTTCAGTTATAAATTTAGGAGCATGCCTAAGCAAGCCACTCACTGTCTTAAAATTAGTTTTCTCAAAAACAATTACCTCATCTATATAAGGGTTATTTGTTAATAGTTCATATGCAGTTTTTTCCACAACCCAGCTGATTTTTGCTTGTGGAAAACATTTTTTCAGAGCTGGTGCTACAGGCAAAGCATGAATTACATCCCCTATTGCACTGAGCTTAACTATCAATATGTTGTTGTATTGCACTTGGATTCCTCCACTAGAACGGTGTGTGGAACACTTACTGCTTATTTCCAGTACTTAATTTCCGAATAATATTACTGGATGACCGCCCCGGAACCAACGGTACCAGTGTTGTCTTGCCACCGTAAGTGGCAACAACTTTGCTTTCTGGCAGTTGATCAGCGGTGTAGTCACCGCCTTTGGCGTAGATAGCAGGCTGAACAACGGCAACCACGCTTTCTGCGGTAATTTCGTCAAAAATAACTACATAATCTACTGAAGACAGGCCGGCAAGTATTTCGGCCCTATCGCCTTGGCAATTAATCGGCCGATCCTCGCCTTTAAGGCTACGCACAGAATTATCACTGTTTAGGCCAACAATTAAACAGTCACCCAACGCGCGAGCACCTGCCAAATAACGAACATGTCCGACGTGTAATATGTCAAAACAACCATTGGTAAATACAATCGTCTGCCCAGCTTCTTTTAATGTTTTTGCCAAGGTGCCGATTTCATCGCGTTCAATAATTTTCACGAGTAATACTCTCCAATCGCCGCTTTAAGTTCCTTAGGCGTGGTGGTGGCTGTTCCGGGCTTGCGTACAACAACACCTGCAGCAAAATTAGCCAGGCAAGCTGCGTCTACATAGTTGGCGCCGGCGGTCAGAGCAAGCATCATTGTAGCCACCACTGTATCGCCGGCACCTGTAACATCATATACCTCACTGACATTAGTTACCGGAATATGAGTATTCGTACCATTCCGGTTATATAATGTCATTCCCTCTGGTCCTTGTGTAATTAGAATTACTTCCGCATTGAGACGTGACAACATGGTTTCTGCAACCTGCTGTTGTTGACGGCTGTCTTTTAGTGTTTTTAATCCGATGGCAGCGGCTGCTTCTGATTCATTCTGTTTGACAAGTTTAATACCCTCGTATGCCATAATATTGTAGCGAGAGTCGACAATAGACGGAATGCCCGCCCGGTTACAGGCCGCTATAACCCTTTCCCGAATGGCAGGCGATACTGTCATGCTGCCGTAATCACTTATGATTACAGCAGCCATGTCATGAATGTTCTCAGTTATATGGTTGAGAATCGCTTTTTCGATATCGGGATTGATCATATCTTTGCTTTCACGGTCAATCCTAACTATCTGCTGGCGTACCGTAGCCTGTCCTCCAGCCATGATCCGGGTTTTAGTAATGGTGGGTCGTGCTTTATCAATAATGAAGCCATCGGTATTAACCTTTTTGGCCTGTAAGGTTCGGGTAAGCTGATCCCCGGCATTGTCTTGGCCAACAACGCCAACGGCATAAACCTGTCCACCTAAGGCAGCTGCATTATGAACGGCGTTAGCTGCGCCGCCCGGCACCACAATTTCGTGGGAATGCTCAAGAATCAGGACAGGTGCTTCACGGGAGATGCGTGATATCTTGCCTTCCAGATAAACATCAGCTACCATATCCCCGATGATCATAATTTTTTGATTTTGAAGCTTGTCAATATACTGCAAAAGATTCTGGAACATGAGTAAAAACTACTCCTTTCAGAGGTACGATAACCTATCACCATTTAACGGTACTGATATCGAATTTTATTTGATCGCGTTTAGCACGGTAGGTAACTTTAGCGTCCCAACAGTGCAAGTTACGATACCAAGTATAATCGATGTCAGCAAGCTTACTGTTCTCTAAATCATAGCTATGACTGATACCAATTGAATTCATTTTGTCGATCTTATAGGTAAATCCTGATGCTAATTCACGGGTTAAGTCTGGTTGCTCATATTCAAACAGGGTGTCATTATTTTGTGCATAGTGATAACCAACCCAGGTATTAAGTCGCTCAGACCAGTTTTTATCAATCGTGGCATCAACCTTCCAAACATTTTGGCTGGAATCATCATAGCTTTCGCGTATATGCTGAAGGCCTGTTCCAAAATTCAGATTAGCAGTACTACCAAGCTTGATTGTATCATGTTTAACATATAGGCTATAGCTTTGATGCCAGCTTGTTTTTGATGAATCGCTCCATTTTCCATATGCAGCACTTAAACTATAGCGTACAGGCAAATTGCCTAACCGATGCCAAGGATAGGAAAAATTGAGCTCCGGCTCCTTTTTTATCCAGTTGCCGTCAGTATCGCCAAAATGACCTTGGACAATACTAACTGAATAGTTTGTTTCCCGGTCAATAATTCCGAAATTGGGTTTAAAATCAGCACGGGTATAGTAGTCAAGATTCGCAAAAGCAGCTACTTTATCGGATAGTGGATATTCAATCCGTTGCTTGATAAACATACCGTTATCGCTATCATAACCTAATTTAGGGAATACCGAAGCTCCTTCATTCTGTTTTAGAGATTGTTGATATTTAGGGAGGGTAAAGATCACCATTTTACCAATCCAGAATTTGGCATTATAGGCAATCATTTTGTCGCCAGGCCAAATCTCAATTTTATCGGCACTAATATGATAATCAGGTACTTGGGCCGGACAGGTGGTAGCTGTACCGTGGTTAATGGTAAGTTGTCCAGGCAGCATACTGATATTTTGTCCGGAAATATATTTATCTTCAAACTGCCCTTTAGCCTGCTCCATGCTGCCGGTTTTAAGCTTGTAGTTATATCGTGTATTAAACCCATTTAGTTTAATGTCAGGCTGAGAAAACTGCGATTTTTCGTGAACCCATAACTCACTAAGCTGAGTATTGCCATCAATTTGCTCTGCTTCCAGCCTCTGATCACCATTAATAATAACTGCATTTCCCTTCGCCAGGATATCTCCGGTTAAATCACTAAATGACAACTCATTGGCTTCAATTACTATCGGAATTTGACTAATAGCCGCTTGTTTAGGGGATTTCACATCTTTTGCCTCACCGTGAGCAGCCCCGCTAAAGACTATGATCATTG
>NZ_DATMXX010000098.1:0-4212 GCF_035561255.1 Sporomusa sp.
GCAGGAATTGATATTATCTAAAGCAGGAATTATTATCACTGGAGATGAAGTATAATATATAAATCAGGGATCTCCTGACAGATACACAAATAAATAAATCATTATACATTCAGAGAGGACGTGACATATGTTTAACCTTAGTATGCCGGAATTGGGCCTTATCCTTGTTATTGCTTTGGTGGTGTTTGGTCCCGGGAAATTACCCGAGCTGGGTAAAGCATTAGGACGTGGCATTCAAGAATTTAAAAATGCTACAACCGAGGTTACCAAGGAAGTGACGATGCCTATAAATGAAAAACCTGCTGAGAAACAAGATGTTGTAAAATAGAGAAATGGGTAACGCGAGGATACAGGGGGCAGGGCAGCTGCCAGAGGCATTTTCAAGGAAACGCTCTTCGCTTATGATTAAAATTAATTGAATCATAAGCGAAGAGCGTTTCTATATATTCCGCATTAAGAAGTTTGCAGGCGCAGGTGGGGGTGCAAGACTTTAACGCGTTGTATATAGTTTTAGTGCAGTGAAAAATGATACATATTGACGAAATTGCAAGAATAATGTAGAATTAATGTAGAGTGATATAGAGGGTATGAGCATGAATAATCGTAATCGGCCTTTCATGGCAGAAAGTATCAAAAGTGTTGGAACGGCGGCAATGCTGTTGGCGTTGACCCGAACCATGGCAGATGAAGAATCTGTGAAAGCGATGCTTGCCGAACAGGGCTATAAAGTAGTTGTGACTGAAGTAGGCGGGAATTCAGCCTTATCTGAATTTCAGGGAAAGGTTACTAAGGCGGTACTTGGTGCTGCACTAAATACTGGAATTATCTCTAAAACGTCAACCAATTACCATGCATTGCTGCACGCGACAGATGAGGCCAAACGGGGAATTATGGTCAATGTAGCCAGCAGTGCCAGTGTCGCTGTCAAAATTGCCATTGTGCGGGACGAGCGTTGGGTTGCTGTTGCACTATTCGGGGAATCGGCGATTCATCCTTTGACTAACCACGAACGGGCTGGCCTGGGGATTATGCATTTAGGTGTGTAAGTAACTTAATATCAGAGTGAATGAGGGACAGAGTGGAATAACATTCCATCTGTCCTTTTTATGTTTTAAACCCTCTATACCACGGCAAACTATCGATAAAGGAGTGATTTATTGTGAAAGCACTGGAAGGAATACGAGTACTGGACTTAAGCCGGGTTTTGGCAGGTCCATACTGCACAATGATGCTGGCAGATTTCGGAGCAGATATTATAAAAATTGAACCACCTAATGTTGGTGATGACTCACGGGCCTTTGGACCTTTTATTGGCAAAGAAAGTGCCTATTTTATGAGTCTCAACAGAAATAAACGCTCAATTATCCTAAACTTTAAACGCCAGGCAGAGTGTGATCTGTTTAAAGAGCTTGTAAAACACGCTGATGTAGTTGTGGAGAACTACCGGCCTGGAACAATGGAGAAATTCGGTCTTGGTTACGAGGTATTAAAGCAGATTAATCCTAAACTGATCTATGCTGCGTGCTCCGGTTTCGGCCATACCGGGCCTTATCGGGATAAGCCTGCTTATGATATTATTGTACAAGCCATGGGGGGCATTATGAGCATTACCGGTGCTGAGAATGGGGAACCCACTCGCATTGGCGCCTCGGTAGGTGATGTTATTGCCGGCATGTTTACAGCATATGGTGTTATGCTTGCCATGTATCACCGGGAACGTACCGGTGAAGGACAAAAAGTTGATGTAGGTATGTTAGATTGTCAATTGGCGATACTGGAAAATGCGATAGCACGTTATGTAACATCAGGTGTAGTACCTGGCCCGTTAGGCAACAGGCATCCCTCTATTACGCCTTTCTCCTCCTTTACCGCCGCCGATGGTTTTATTATCGTCGGGGCTGGCAATGACCGCCTCTGGGAACGCCTGTGTAACATTTTAGGCCGCCCGGATTTGATAAAAGATGTACGCTTTGACAATAACAGTAATCGTACCAATAATGCGAAAGAATTGGGCGAGATCCTGAATGAAATTTTTAAGGGTAAGACAATTAATGAATGGCTGGGGATTCTCGAGGAGGCAGGGTTGCCTTGTGCCCCTATTAACACAATTGATAAGATTGTTAATGATCCTCATATCAAGGCCAGAGAAATGATTGTGGAGGTCGAGCATCCGATAGCCGGAAAACTGAAAATGCCCGGTGTGCCTGTAAAAATGTCGGCAACTCCTGGCGCTGTTGAAACCCATGCCCCGCTTCTGGGACAGCATACCGGTGAAATATTACAGGAAATTTTGGGCTGGGATCAAGAAAAAGTCAACGCATTTTTTAAAGGTGAAGACCGCTAATTGATAGGATAACCCCACTGATTTTAGTGGGGTTATTTTTATTAGCAGAACAATAAAAATATTTGAACAGTACCACTTGCCAAAATAGTTTAAGTATGTTATTATCTAAGTAAGCACCATCCTTATAGTGCCGTAGATTCAAGCCCAGTGCAGTAGGTAGGAAACTTCCCGTTTTCCGTTTGTTGCAAATTGGTTAGTTAATCTGGCAGGATAGTGTATTTCGTTTATCAAAAAAAGCTAGTCTAAATCGCGTTTGATCCATCCAGTGTAAGTAAAGTGTAGGTGTAAGATCAATTATCTTGTTTCAAAAAGTAACTTGTGTAAGCTTGGTAAGCATCGTGTGCAGTGAATGCTATAGGGATGGGCGCTCCATGTAAGGAGGAAGGTTTAGGCCTTCCTCCTATTATGTTGTATGCTGTTGTTGGGCCAGCTAGTGTAAGGAGGATGAGGACTATTGAATATATTTTTCTGGGATATTGATGGGACACTGATTAGAACATCCAAAGCGGGTTTGTTAGCCTTTTGCCAGGCAACAGAAGAGCTCTGGGATACATCAGTGGACTTTACCAACATTACCGCAGCTGGCATGACAGATAATTTTATTGCCAGGCAGATTATCCGATCAGTATTTAAGCGCGAGGCCAAACCGGAGGAAATTGATTTGCTATGCCGGCGTTACGAAGCATTTCTCCCGGCGCAGCTTGCTGCTAAACAGGGATGGGTTTTGCCCGGGGTTCAGGATATTTTGTCCCGGCTTTACGGGCAGGATGATTGTAAACTGCTGTTGTTGACAGGCAATAGTTCACACGGGGCACAGGTAAAATTAAGACACTTCAAACTGGACGGATTTTTTGATTTCTCCTGCAGTGCTTTTGCCGGGCAGTGTGAGCTTAGGGTAGATATAGCCCGCAACGCGCTGGCCACTGTCTGCTCAAACTGGGGAGATGCCAATCAACATGCAATCTACGTCATTGGCGATACACCTCATGATATCGAATGTGGTAAAGCGATTGGGGCCTATACCATTGGTGTAGCTACCGGTACATACTCTGGCGAACAATTGCAAAGCTGCTCGCCATGGTGGACTATTGACACCTTGCCGGTGCCGGACCAGTTTATAGAAAAGATAGCAGCCATAAGGCGTTAAGCCTTGTGACTGCTATCTTTTTTAATAGCCTAGCTCTTCGCCGACTACCCAGACATGAATATTAGATGCCGGCGGACGTTTATGAATGATGGTGTTCACATTACATAGCCGCGTTGGGCCCTGGCAATCAACACAGTAACCGGTTTTCACACAGGGGTTAGGGCGATTCAGACGTTTATTGTTAGCCGGTGCTGCAGTTGTCCGGATACGTTCCTGGGCCTCCTCAAGATTGTCTACAATCTTGTTAGCGCCTGTCAGCACAATAACCTTCTTCGGACCAAAGATCATTGCCGCAACCCTGTTGCCGGTGGCATCTGTGTTTACCAGCCAGCCATCTTTAGTGAGCGCATTAGTACTTGTCAGAAAAACATCACAGGTTAGCTGCTTACGCCGTATGTCTAAAATCTCCGCAGGGGTTAGACCAGGTTTATGATGACAGAAAACGGTGTTGCCACGTGCTTCTAACTTCTCGACTAACTCGAGCTGGATCAGTGTCCAAGAACCGCCAATCCCCACTGTAGCCTCTACCGGTATTTCAGACAATAGCTGTTCCAGGGCTTCAGTAGCGGTTGGGAAGTAGACGGCAGTAAATCTGTTTTTTTGTAAAGCCTCTACCGTTTGTAAAGCAAGTGTTTCAGTATGCATCGTTGTTCCTCCTAAAGCTGTGAGTAGTAGTATCTATTTATTGATATAGTCACTGTATCATGATACGATATATGTG
>NZ_DATMXX010000099.1:0-2711 GCF_035561255.1 Sporomusa sp.
TGGTTAAATTATACAGTTGAAACAAGATTGTGGAAAAAAGGGAAATGAAGTATCATATGATATAGAGAATCAATTTCATTTTATAAGGCAATCGCCGAGTTCCATTTATGGAAGCGGGGGACCCACTTTTGGGGTGAATCCTGTGAGAACAGGTAGGGCGAATTTCTTTCTGCCCGAATCCGTCAGCTAACCTCGTAGGCGTTGAAAGAGAAGGATTTTATTTATCCTGCCAGTCTTTAGAGGCCAATTAAATGGTCCTGTAAGGATATCCTTCTCAAAAGCTGGTTTTGAACTATTTCTATCATCATGTAGGATGAAGGTAGAAAGAATTGGCAAATTACAGTTTTGAAGGAGGAGTATTATGGGGAAAATCAGGATCGGTATTTTTGGTTTTGGGAAAACGGGTAAAGTTGTTGCCAACGAATTCTTAAATGACAGTTTATTTACACTGGCGTGGGTAGTGCGTAAAGGGGATACAGATCATCAGAAATATGCCAGCCGGCTGTTGGGGCATGAGTTTGATGCCGGGGAGATTTTCTCTATTGATGATCTCAACGATGATTTTTTTGTCGAGAGGCCGGTAGAGGCGCTTGTAGATTTTTCGGATTCTACCGGGATTTATTTATATGAAAAAGCAGCGCAAGCAGGCATTCCCATTATATCAGCCATTTCAAAATATGAGCAGGCGGAACTGGATCTGATGAGATCCTACGCAGAGTTTACTTCGGTACTTTATTCACCTAATATAACACTGGGGATAAACGTGTTGATGGTTGCGGCTCAGATTTTACAAAAGATAGCGCCTCATGCAGATATTGAGATTGTTGAGGAACATTTTAAAGGTAAAAAAGAAGTATCAGGAACAGCTCAAAGAATTGCCAGTGTACTTAGCCTTAATGTTGAAGAGCACCTAAATTCTATACGTGTTGGTGGAATTGTTGGGCGCCATGAAATCATCTTTGGGATGCCGAATCAGACAATAAGGCTGTCCCACGAAAGCATCAGCAGGGCAGCTTTCGGACAGGGATCTATTTTTGCAGTGAAATTCCTCATAGACCAACCACCAGGCATGTATACGATGGAAACGATAATTGCCGAGATGTTCAGACAAAATATTCCTGTGTATTAACGCAGTAAAAAGATAATCCAGTATGCTAAGGATTTGGTCAAGGAAATGGAAAATTTTTTGTACTCATAGGAGTGCGTGTAGTATAGTAGAGCCGCTTTCTCTAATTAAGGGAAAGCGGCTTCAGTTATGCCCCCTGCAGCATCAGTAGCATCATGAAACAGTCCGCAGACAGTTTTAATTGTCTGCGGACTGTTATTTTAGTGCAAAAAAACTATTATATAGATAGCCTGAAATCAAACCGGCCCAGGGAGGTTCCAATGGCTATGAGATAACCGGGGGCGTTGAGAGGGCTCTCTTGCTGCCGGACTGACTGGGGCTGCAAATCGACCTTAAAGCCGTTCGTGGACAACACGCTGCAAAAAACACCATTATGGACGTTGAGGAATTCGCCGATGCTATCAAGGGCCATTTCGTCAACAATGCTAAGATTCTCATCACTGAAGCGGTTAGCTGTAGCCAGCACAGTTTTTGCATCCATAATTAAGTTGACAGTTAAAGCCGGCTCGCCAATGATTTGTTGTGATGCAACCCAAGTACCAGCCTGATTAGTTTCAATGGCCAGTGGCAGAATAAAAGGAGTTTCATTTAAGAAGCGGACAAGATTGCGAAGTGTCAGTCCGGCATAGCTGTACAATAGATCAGCCTTGTCACCAGCCTGTGAAAAATCCAGTAGCTTTTTGAGACCGGCATCATCATCAATTGGTGCTGGCGAGGACATAGCGTTAGCTGTAATGCCATACTCCACACGAAAATCAGCTAACGCCTTTTCTACAGCGGTTAATGTTAAATAGCCTTTGTCGGTGATTGCCTGGAGCAGTGTCAGATGCCCTTGGCCCTGGGTAGCTAATAGTTGGTCTACCTGCGCAGACGTCAGATAGCCTTGCGTCTGGGCCAGCTCACCAAATTTCTTATCTTTTGCCCGTTGCAGATTATGTATTTCTTCTACCTGCTCACCTGTCATCAATCCGGCATCCACAGCAAGAATTCCTAGTTTGACCCGGGCGGAATGCTCATGCTGGAGTGCCTGGAAAAGTTGATCAGGAGTAAGAATCCCTTTATTTAACAGGTAATACCCAAAATATTGATTAAACATTTGGCTGACTCCTTTTTAATGCAAATTTCACCAATCAAACAGATTTTCAAGTGATCTCTTTTTCCAGTGGCCTGGTATTAGGCTAACGCTTGTTGTTCTGCAAGGCAAGGTCAATAACCGGCAATAGATTAGTATCGCTCAACGGTTTGATAATATAGTTTTTGGCCCCGAACTCCAAGGCATCCATGATAACGTGTTTTTGGCCTGATGAGCTTACAACAACAATATTTGCCAGTGGATCAGCCTGCATAAGGCATTTAATTGTTTCGACCCCGCCTAAGCCAGGCATGGTAATATCCATTGTGATGATATCTGGCTGGCATTCCGGATAGCGCGCAATAGCCTGTTCACCGCTAGCCGCCTCTCCTACCACCACATGTCCGGCTTGCTCCAGTATCTTACGTATAGTTTTTCTCATCATCATTGAATCATCAACAATTAAAACGCGTGCCATTAGTTATCAACCTCCTATAAGCAATGTTATTTTCT
>NZ_DATMXX010000100.1:0-34031 GCF_035561255.1 Sporomusa sp.
TGTAAAACAAATACTGTTTACAGCAATATTTTTGTCTAAATTTGTAATATTATCAATAAAAAAGACCGCCGTGGGACTACCATTGGCGATCCAGCATATTTTCTACCTGCGCAGCCGGCAAAGGCCGGCTAAATAGATACCCCTGCATGGTATTACAATTCATCTCCCGCAAAAATACCCGCTGCTCACCTGTTTCCACACCTTCGGCCACAACTTTGAGCCTAAGATTATGGGCCAGTACAATAATAGCAGATATAATTGCTGCATCCTGGGCATCCTGGGTGGCGTCCTGGATAAAGATCCTGTCGATCTTCAGGGTTGTAATCGGAAAGCGTTTTAAATAACTTAGCGATGAATACCCTGTACCGAAATCATCGATAGCAATTTTTATTCCCATTGCCCCCAACTCGCTAAGAATAGCGATCGTATAATCAACATCGTGCAAGGCAATGCTCTCAGTAATCTCCAGTTCCAGATATTCCGGGGCCAGACCGGTAGCAGCCAGCACCTGACTGACCCTGCCGGTAAAGTTAGGCTGCCGAAATTGGCGGCCGGACAAGTTTACCGATACAACAACCGGCGGATAGCCTTTATCCTGCCAGGCTTTATTCTGGGCGCAGGCCGTCCTGAGCACCCATTCACCAATTGGCACAATCAGGCCTGTTTCTTCGGCCAGCGGTATAAAATCCAGAGGTGGCACCAGGCCACGCTCGGGATGCTGCCACCGGACAAGCGCCTCGAAACCGGTAGTGCGGCCGGTAAAACCATCAATCAGTGGCTGATAATAGACTACCAGCTCATTATTACTAAGCGCCTGGCGCAGGCTGTTTTCCAGCATCATCCGCTCCAGCACCTTTTCATTCATACTCTTGGTATAAAACTGATACCCGGCCCCACCCTGTTCTTTAGAACGGTACATAGCCGACTCGGCATTTTTTAGCAGCATGTCCGCATCCTGCCCATCGTCAGGGCAGACAGCAATACCAACACTGGCTGCGGCATGCCAGGTATAACCGTCCAGGTCAATCGGCCGGCGAATTTCCTCAATCATAATCTCAGCAAAGATTGCCGCCATTTTGGACTCAACCAGATCAGGCAGCAAAATGGCAAATACATCGCCGCCAACCCGCGTGACCACAGCCTTTTCACCCAAACAGCGGGTTAGCCTGATCGCAATAATACTAATAAGCTTATCGCCCAGGCTATGGCCTAAAGTATCATTGACCATTTTAAAACGGTCAATGCCAACAAAAAGCAGGGCCAGCATACCACTACTGCGCTCAGCTGCCGACAGAGCCATTACCAGACGGTCAATCAGCAGCAGGCGATTAGGCAACCCTGTTGCCCTGTCAAAGTATGATAAATACTCAATCATAGCCTCGGCACGGCCTAGCCGGATCGCTGCCCGCAACCCCTGGGACAGGCTTTCTTCAGTGAGTTTCCCTTTCACCAAATAGTCGGTGGCGCCGGCCTTCATCGAATCAACAGCCAGCTGTTCGTCTCCCTGGCCTGTCAAAATGATAACAGGCGTTTTGACCCCGGCCCCACGGATGGCTGACAGCACAGCCAGCCCATTGTCGCCAGGCAGGCAGTGATCAAGGAAAATACAGTCATAACCACCTAGCCGGGCTTTATTTAACCCATCAGTGCCATTATCGGTTTCGTCAATTACAATACCGGCGTGTGCCACTTTAAGCGCCCGTGTGACCATAATCCGGTCAACCTGATCGTCATCAATAAGCAATATACGGAGTTCTTCAGCCATGCCAGGCCTCCCCCTTATGGCATTTCGCTTAATGTCCAGTAATGATCAAGCGCAGCCATAGTTTCAACAAATTGATCAAATGACACCGGCTTAATGATATAACCGGCAACATTTAGCTGATAAGCAGCAACAACATCACATTCCTCATTAGAGGTTGTTAAAACAATCACCGTCAAGATCTTATGTTCAGGGTCCTGTCTGATTTCACGCAAAAATTCAATCCCGTTCATGCGTGGCATATTAATATCAAGCAGAATGATTCCCGGCTTCAGCATACCGCTTGGGCCGCTCTGTCCGCGTAGCATGGCTAACGCCTCAACGCCATCGCGGGCTATGTATAGAGGATTGGTCAGGTTAATTCTTTTAAAGGCTCGCATCACATTCATGATATCTACTTCGTCATCTTCCACCAGCAGTATACTCATGCTCTTATCCCGCATAATGAGCCTCCATACCCTTTTGGTAATGATAATTCTCACCTGCGCCTGTAATTTCCTGCTGAAGGGTGTCATAACAAAGTTATTTTTTTACATCCGCGTTAAAGTTTTGCAAAACATATTTTTCAATGGCTTCCGCAACACCGTCAGCATCATTTGACAGGGTCTCCAGCCGTGCAGCCGCTTTAACTGCCGCGTTAGCATTACCCATAGCCACTCCCCAGCCTGCATACTTAATCATATCCAGATCATTGCCACTGTCGCCAAGGGCCATAATTTCGTCTTGCTTAATACCCAGCTTGTCCGCAAGAAAGGCGAGCGCATGCCCCTTATTTGCCAATGGGTCGGTAATCTCCATAAAAGTCGGTTTGGAAATAGCAATACTGAGTTTGTCGCCAAAAGCAGCCTTAACCATGGTAAAGATCTGTGCAATCGCTTCAGCACTATCCATAATAAGCATCTTACTCGGGCGTTCTTTGACAGTGTAAAAGCTATCCCCAAGAGCAGTCACCGGTACCCTGGCCAACTCCGCGTAACGTTTAGCATAATGATTAACCTCTGCTACATAGAGCTTGTCATTTACATAACTCTGGATATACCAGCCCCGCTCCCGGCATAGCTCAAGTATCTGCTGGGCAATTTCACCGGCAATTGGCCGGTCCAGCAGGGTCTCACCCGACAAACTGGACTTAATTAACGCGCCGTTATAGGTAATAAGCGGGACATCAAGTCCCAACTGCCTGGCATAGGGAAGGGCTGAAGCGTACATCCGCCCGGTAGCGATAGTCACAGTAACCCCCCTGGCCACAGCCTTGCGGATAGCCTCGCAGGCCCGCGGTGAAACGGCAAGTTTACTGTCTAATAAGGTGTCGTCCAAATCCAAGGCTATTAGTTTTATCGTCATTGTCAATCTCCTTTTTTATAGCAGCAGCCTATTCTATATACACGCCTTAAAGTTTTGCAGGCGGTACACTACCCACCTGCGCCTGCAAACTTCTTTACTGCATATATAATAAGAAAAACCGCTGTTCGGTCTTTTGGCTTTGCGCATATTAAATAATCCTGAAATACAAAGGAATGGTTTTTACTTTTGTCATTGCCACAAAAGTAACAAAAGGTCTAGGCCCGAAGCCTCCAAAAGCTGAAAAACCGGACGGTCTTCCTAAAATCCCTAAACTCGCTACGCTCAAACAGTACGGATTTCTTAACGGAATACCGCCCGGCTTTTCTCCTGCGGAACGCTTTTTCCGGCAAAGGCCGGGGGGTTACCGGGGTTGCGGGCCCGTACTTTCTGACATGTAAAAAAGGAATTTTGCTGTTGCAAAATTCCCTCCGGTTTTACCTGTCTTTTATTACTTTAGACAGCGTAAAGCTGCATAGAGTCATAAGCAGCACGCTTGTCAGTAAGGCTAAGGCGCCGGTTATTTGAAAACCGGGCAGTGTTTTAACGACCATCAGGGGTGTACAGATGTTAGTCATAACGGTAATACTGCCCAGCGTCACTATATTGAACGGCAGTTCAGTAAGGGCTAACAGCGGTCTGATGGCGGCATTAGCCAGGCCGACAATCGTCGCGCCAAGCAGTGTCCCTCCGAGGGTATCAACAAAAACACCGGGTATTTCAGCCACAACTACCATCAAAATAACAGCATTAATTATAATTCGCAACAAAAAACCTGTCACCGGGTAATCCCTCCTGCCGAATAAGACCGATTGCAGCATAGAGCCGATACTAATTATTATATCCCACCAGACAAAATTCCCGCAACATTTTTTTACAGCACTTTAAGCCTATATATATGCAGACTGTTTATAAACTGTCCCCACTTTCTAATAACAGCAGTGCCTGCTTCATATCGATCCCGCCACCAAAACCTGTAAGACGGCCATTAGCCCCGACCACCCGGTGGCAAGGCACCACTAACGGTGTGCGGTTGTTATGCAGTGCACCCCCCACCGCCCTGACTGCCCTGGGCCTGTCAATAGCCTGAGCAACCGCCTGGTAGCTCACAGTGGTTCCATAGGGAATATCTGCTGTATATCTAAGGACTGCCGTCTGGAACAGGCTATAAAAACGCCAGTCAACAGGGACTGAGAAACTGATCTGAAAGCCCTGAAAATATAGCTTTAAGTCACCGGCCAGCTGCTCAGACCAGAGACGGGCCTTATGACCGTCCTCCAGCCGCATCGCATCCTGGGTTCGAATATCGTTAGCAGCAAGCCGCTCATCCGGGCGTGGGAAACCCAGTTCCCACAAGCCGGTGTCAGACCACACGGCAGCCACCAGACCCCAGCCGGTACTAATTACATTGCGGTAAAGACCTGATGGTTTTACCATAGAATCTCAACAGGCACACCGCTCAACCCGGCGGTACCAGTCAGGGTCATTGCAGCGTTAAGTTCAGCCTTATATTTATTTAATACAAATTCCACCCCATCAGCACCACCGCCTACCGCAGCAATCGCCAGCGGCCGTCCAAGCAATACGGCGTCAGCCCCCAGCGCCAGCATCTTAAGGACATCAGCGCCACTTCTGATGCCGCCGTCAACAAGCACTGTCATCTTTCCCTTGACAGCCTCAGCGATATACGGCAGCACCTCAGCCGTACCAGGGGTATGATCAAGCGCCCGGCCCCCGTGATTGGAAACAACAATGGCATCAACCCCGGCCTGCCAGCAGGATTCCGCATCGTCGGGGGTCATGATTCCCTTGACAATAAACGGGATTGTTGTATGGTTTTTAATATATTCAAGCTCCTGGATAGTTTTCGGACCTACCGGTTGACCGGCATTGGTCATATTGACAAGTGCAGCAGCATCAATATCCATGCCAAAGGCCGGTGCACCGGCGGCGGCAGCCTTTTTGGCCAGTTCAACAATTTTATCTGTCTCCCGCGGTTTGACAATAGGGATGCCCCAGCCCTGTTCGTGGCTAATAGCGGCCATACCTGAATCAAAAACTACCGGCACCGGACCATCGCCGGTCATGCCAATCGTGCCCGCCTTGCGGCAACCGCTGACAATCGCCCCGGTATACGCCGCTTCAGACAACGCGCCATTCATATTAAGAGCAATGCCGCCAATTGCTGCGCCGATAACCGGCAGCGCCAGGTCTAACCCCAGGATGCGGCAGGACAAGTCAGGATTTTTCACACTATGGACAGTTCTTAGATTTAGCCGGCATTCAGCCAAAGCCTGTACATTATGACGAAAGGCCGCGCCTGTACCCAGGCCACCCATGCCAGGCACTTCGCCGGCACAGACATACCCGTTACATACCGGACAAACCCGGCATGCCCCGCGAAACTTTTCCAGCGCCGACGTTCTAATTGTATTTATATCCATACAAAATTCCCTCCCGAGTTAAACAGTTTCCTTTTGTTGAATTTCTTGTTTATCAGGTAAAATCCTGCCGGTTGTGTTTAAACTCAGGTATAAAATTTGTCAACTTGACCATATTACAAGTAGATAACCGTTGAGTTGAGGAGGCTATTACGATGACTGTGATGGACAAAATTAATTCACAAACCCGCACGATCATGAATTCCATATTTGACAAGGAACCTTTAAACTACATTGAGGCTGCCGGATTATACGGCATAGTCGCTCAGGGCCGTTTCAACATTTCACTCCTGCAGGTGATGTACAACCATGCCACTGACACCGAGCTAAAGGCCCTTGTTAAGGAAGCGATTGACCAGCATACCGAAATGACGATTGAAGAGGCGGAAGAAAAGCTTGCAAGCAGTGATGGCCACACACCAGGCTTCCATTTTGTCAAACGCAACCTGCATAATTCATCACTTAACATCCCTGATGATGCCCGGCTTACGGACAAAGAAATAGCCATTGCTGTAGGCTCAATGGCCAAGGCTTCGCAAGCAGTTCTGCTGACCTGCCTGCACCAGTCCTATCAGCTGGATGTTGCACTCATGTACCGCAAAGCCCTGGATGACGGTCTTGATTTTGACTATCGGTTATTGCAGCTGATGCTGAAAAAAGGCTGGCTGCCGCATCTTAATAAAATCGCTCATTAAAAAAGTCGCGCACATGCGCGACTTTTTTTGTATGTAATTAAATTTGTTCAAACTGGTCTTTGCCTACACCACAAACCGGGCATTGCCAATCCTCGGAAACATCTGCAAATGCCGTTCCCGGCTTAACACCATGATCCATATCACCCTGGGCAGGATCATATTCATAACCGCATACCATACATTTATATTTTTCCACGACAATCACTCCTTTTTAACAATTAGATTGCATGTCTATATTTTACTATTTATGGAACAACAATGCAACTAAATTACCAATAATTTGCAGACATACATCATGCCGTGATGTAAAATAAAATTGAGCAGAGAATGCCGTCTCTGCTCAATAACCGAATAGGAGGTGAAACTATGCGCCTTGAGACTAAATGGTTCACTCTAACCATCTCAACCGGTGCGCTGCTGATGATCTCACATATCATCAGTCAGCTGGGCAAGTAACCGCCTATTCATCGACAAACGCTCTTGTTACAGCAAGGGCGTTTGTCATATAAAGCTTACTTTCATTATAACCGTTTTATACTTATTTTAACAAGTATATTATATTTTTTTATTGCGGAAAAAATTATACACTGCCTCAGCCGCCGGGTTGCTCATACCGTCTACCTTGGCCAGCTCTGCCACTTCCGCTGCTTTAATCTTAGCCAGGCTGCCAAAGTGATCCCACAGGGCTTTGCGCCGTTTGGGACCAATGCCGGGGATATGGTCAAGCACAGAAACCAGGTTCCGTTTTGAGCGCAGGTTCCGGTGATAGGTGATTGCAAAACGATGGGCTTCATCGCGGATGCGCTGCACCAGGTACAAGGACTGGGAGTGACGCGGCAGGATGACCGGCTCGCTGCTTCCCTCGCGAAAAATATGTTCAAACTCTTTAGCCAGGCCAACAACCGTCACTTCACTAAGCCCGGCGGCACGGATAACCGGCAGAGCCGAGCTAAGCTGCCCCTTACCACCGTCAATAATGATTAAGTCCGGAACAGGACCTTTTTCGAGGGCCTCACGGTACCGCCGCCCCACGACCTCTTCCATTGACTTGAAGTCATCAGGCTTGCCCTCCACTGTTTTGAGCTTATAGCGGCGGTATTCATTTTTATTCGGCTGCCCGCCCTCGAATACCACCATCGAGGCTACCGTTTCCGAACCCTGAATATGCGAGATGTCAAAACACTCAATCCGGTCCGGTGCAGCAGGCAGCCCCAAATACTGTCCCAGCTCGGCCGCCGCTCCGGTTGTTTTGTCAAAATCAGAATCCTGCCTCACTGCCTGCTCCTGCAGCACATTGGCCGCATTACCTGCCGCCATATTGACCAGATCCTTTTTAGTACCGCGTTTAGGTGTTTCCACCTGCACCCTGCCGCCCTTGACAGTGCTCAGCCAATCAGATAAGAGCTGCTGTTCGGCCACGTCAAACGGCAATAGGATTTCCCGGGGAATAAAGGCAGCTTTACTATAATACTGCTTGACAAAAGCCTCCAGGATGTTCTGGTCGGTCTCGTCTTCGCCACCTGACAGCATAAAGTGATCACGCCCCACCATCTTTCCACTGCGGATAAAGAATACCTGAGCACAGATGCCGGCTGCCGACCGGGCCAGACCGACCGCATCCTGATCGCCGCTGCCTGTCACGATATTTTGCTTTTCAATAATCTTCTCAACAGCCGTAAGCTGATCACGCAGCCTGGCCGCCTGTTCAAACGCCAGTTCCTCAGCAGCTTCCGCCATACGCCGTCTAAGATTTTTGACAACAGCATCACTGCGGCCTTCCAGGAACAGCCCCACGGCTTTGATCATCTCGCCGTAGGTTGCCTGATCGATCTTGCCGGCACAGGGGGCCAGACAGCGTTTGATATGATGTTCAAGACAAGGCCGTTTTGCATCAAGCTTGCGGCAGGAACGCAGGGGAAAGAGGGTCTTTAACAGCCGCAGGGTTTCATGGACTGCCCCGGCGCTGGTATATGGACCAAAGTAGCGGGCACCGTCCTTTACCACTTTCCGGGTAGCATACACCCGTGGATAATCCTCATAAGTCACTTTAATATATGGATAGGTTTTATCATCTCTCAGGCTGATATTGTATTTGGGCCGGTGCTTTTTGATCAGGTTGCACTCCAGGATCAGCGCTTCAATCTCAGATGCGGTAATGATATATTCCAGATCAGCAATCCGCGCCACCAGCGCCAGTACTTTCGGCGCATGATTGCGGCTTGACTGAAAGTAGGAACGCACCCGGTTTTTCAGATTGATCGCCTTGCCAACATAGATAATCCGGCCTTTATTGTCTTTCATCAGATATACGCCAGGCTTATCAGGCAACAGCGCCAGTTTTTCCTCAACGACGGCGGAGATTATAGAAATGGCCGGATACCTCCCTTACTGCCGCGGTCCGCGTGCTAAAATCGGGGCTAAATAATGACCGGTATAGGACCGCGGTACAGCCACTACCTGTTCCGGTGTGCCCTGGGCGACAATGGTCCCGCCCCGGTGACCGCCCTCAGGGCCCAGGTCAATAATATAGTCGGCTGTTTTAATCACATCCAGGTTATGTTCAATAACAACAACCGTGTCGCCGCCGTCGACCAGCCGCTGCAATACCTCCAGCAGTTTATGAATATCGGCAGTGTGCAGCCCGGTAGTCGGTTCATCCAGAATATAGAGGGTCTTACCGGTGCTGCGGCGGGCCAGTTCGGTCGCCAGCTTAATCCGCTGGGCCTCACCGCCTGACAGCTGGGTGGCCGGCTGACCAAGTTTAATATAGCCTAAACCAACATCCTGCAGGACCTGCAGCTTACGGTGAATCTTCGGGATGTTCTGGAAGAATTCAACCGCCTCATCAACAACCATATCCAGCACATTGGCAATACTTTTGCCTTTGTAGCGAACCTCTAAGGTCTCGCGGTTATACCTGGCCCCTTTACATACCTCACACGGCACATACACATCAGGCAGGAAATGCATCTCGATTTTGATAATACCGTCACCTTTACAGGCTTCGCAACGGCCGCCCTTGACGTTAAAGCTGAACCGGCCCGGCTTGTAGCCGCGCATCTTGGATTCAGGCGTCTGGCTGAATACCTCCCGGATATTGTCAAACAGGCTGGTATAGGTCGCCGGGTTGGAGCGTGGTGTACGGCCAATGGGTGACTGGTCGATATCAATAATCTTGTCAATATACTCAAGGCCGCGCAGCCCGTCATGAGCCCCTGGCCGGGCGTGGCTGCCACGGTATAGCTGACTGGCCAGGCCTTTATATAATATCTCATTAACCAGGGTACTTTTCCCGGAGCCGGACACACCGGTAACCGCGGTAAATACCCCTAAAGGGAAGCGGGCATTAAGCTTTTTGAGGTTATTCTCCGTAGCGCCGATTACCTCCAGCCATTTGCCGTTAGGCTGCCGGCGCACAGCCGGGACCGGAATGGCTTTCCGGCCGCTTAGATACTGCCCGGTCACAGATTCTTCGCAGGCTTTGATCTCCTCAACCGTGCCCTGGGCAACAATGGTACCGCCGCCGGCACCGGCAACCGGGCCAATGTCAATAATATGGTCTGCCGCATACATGGTATCTTCATCATGCTCCACCACCAGCAGCGTATTACCAAGGTCTCTCATATGCTTTAAGGTATCTAATAGCCTGTTATTATCACGCTGGTGCAGGCCAATACTTGGCTCATCCAGGATGTAAAGCACCCCAACAAGACCTGAGCCAATCTGGGTGGCCAGCCGGATCCGCTGGGCCTCCCCGCCGGACAAAGTTCCCGCCGCCCGGTCCAGTGTCAGATAATCAAGGCCGACATTAAGTAAAAAACCCAACCGGGCATTGATTTCCTTAAGGATTTGATTGGCAATAACAGCCTCCCTTGCGGTCAGTTCCAGGCTGCCAAAAAACTCTTTCGATTCAGCGACCGTCATCCGGGTCACTTCATTGATATTCTTACCACTGATCCTGACAGCCAGCGCCTCCGGTTTCAGCCGCGCCCCCTTGCAGGCCGGGCAGGGCTTGGAGCTCATATACTCTTCGATCTCCTCCCGGGCCCAGTCAGAGGTTGATTCACGGTGACGACGGGACAACAGGGGAATGACACCTTCAAAATTCGCGTGATAGGTCTTCTTTTCACCGTACATGTTCTCATAACGGAAGGTAAATTTATCCTGACCTGCACCATAGAGAATAATCTCTTTAACTGGTTCGGGTGTTTTTTCCCAACTGTCATACAGTGTCTGCCCGTAGTGTTCAAGCACTGCCTCCAGCTGGCACATAAAGTAGGAGTTAGAACTCTTGCTGAGCGGGGCAATGACCCCGTCAATAAACGATTTGCCCGGATCAGGGATTACCAGAGCCGCATCAATCTCCAGATTGTTGCCCAGGCCGGTGCAGTCCGGACAAGCTCCAAACGGGCTGTTAAAAGAAAACATCCGTGGCGCAATCTCCGGCAGGCTGATGCCACAGTCAACACAGGCAAAGTTCTGGCTGAACATAAGCTCATCGGCGCCACCGACATCCACAGTCAGGATACCACCGCCCAGTTTAAGCGCAGTCTCGATTGAATCTGCCAGACGGGCGGCGACGCCCTCCCGGACAGCAATACGGTCGACAACAACCTCAATGGTATGTTTTTTATTTTTTTCCAGCTTAATCTCATCAGTGATATCGCGAATCTCGCCATCCACCCGCACCCGGACATAGCCGTTCTTGCGGATATCCTCGAGGACTTTTTGATGCTCACCTTTTTTACCACGCACCGCCGGGGCCATGATGCTCAGCCTGGCGCCATCGCCCAGGGCCAGCAACTGATCAACCATCTGCTCGACGGTTTGCTGACTGATGGGTTTGCCGCACTTCGGGCAATAGGGACGGCCGGCCCGGGCAAACAGCAGACGTAGATAATCATAAATCTCAGTTACTGTTCCCACAGTCGAACGCGGGTTGCGGCTGGTAGTCTTCTGATCAATCGAGATGGCTGGTGATAAACCCTCGATATAGTCAACATCAGGCTTGTCCATCTGGCCCAGAAACTGCCGGGCATAAGCCGATAATGACTCAACATAGCGGCGCTGACCTTCGGCATAGATCGTATCAAATGCCAGTGAAGATTTCCCTGATCCACTCAGACCGGTGATAACTACCAGCTGGTCACGCGGGATCGTTATGTCAATGTTTTTTAGATTGTGCTGTCTGGCACCTTTAACAATAATGCTGTCTGTCATGTAATGGTTCCCCTCTTTTAAACTACTATCTATTAATTGATATTGATTATTCAACTTTTTAATTATACCAGTATTCTCGCTGTAATGGTAGCATGCAGTTGCAACAAAATGTTGACCCTTGTCCTTTTCCTGCTCAACAGGTACAATGACAGTATAAGAGCAAAAGGAGGGATCGGCGTGGAGGAGATATTAAGGCAACTCCTTGAAGGTCAGCAACAATTATTTGAAGGCCAAAAACAATTATCTGAAGGCCAGCAACAATTATCTGAAGGCCAAAAACAATTATCTGAAGGTCAAGCACAGATTGGTACCCGTCTTAACCACCTTGAAGATGAATTTAGTGCTGTAAAAACTGATCTTATTCATGTAAAAGTTGAACTTACTTATCTAAAAACCGATCTTAGCGGAGTAAAAACTGAACTTCATAACGTAAAAGCCGAACTCTCTGAGGTTAAAGCAGATATGGCCAGTAAAACACAGCAGAATGAAAATAATCATTTCATTGGCGCGCTCTTACACCGCACCGAAGAACTAAACGCCTTGGTAACCAACCTTGGTTATACATCTGCCAAAATTGAAGGAATGCTGGCCAATGCTGCCACAAAAGACGACATTGCCGATCTGTCTGCGCAGCTCCAGGTCGTAAATGAACGCATTTTCAGACAGGAAACTGAGATACGAAAACTTAAAATAGGCTAAATATACACCCGGCCGCAACGCCGGGTGTTTTTGTGTCTGGCACTAACTTCCTTCTTATTTTTTCTGCCGCTTTGGCTTACCGCCGGCGGCGTTTTTTGTTTTTCCCGGACCGGCCCCGGCTTTTTGCCGGAGTTCGACTACCATGTCTCTGAGTTCGGCAGCCCGCTCAAATTCAAGCTGCTTAGAGGCCTGGCGCATTTCCTTCTCCAGATTGGCAGCCAGTTCAAGCATATCGGCGCGGTCCATATTACCAATGCGATCAGCTTTGTAGGCAGCAGGTGTCTCAGCAATCTTAGTTGTTTCAATAAGTTCCTTAACCCGCTTTTCAATTGTCTTGGGGGTTATCCCATGCGTAACATTATAGGCCAGCTGAATTTCACGCCGGCGCTCGGTCTCGCCCATCGCCCGGCGCATCGAGTCAGTAATCTTATCAGCATACATAATGACTTTGCCGTGGGCATTACGGGCCGCACGCCCAATTGTCTGAACCAGCGAGGTCTCCGATCGCAGGAAGCCCTCTTTATCCGCGTCCAGGATGGTCACAAGTGACACTTCCGGCATATCAAGACCTTCCCGCAGCAGGTTGATGCCGATCAGCACGTCATGCACGCCAGCACGTAAATCACGGATGATTTCCACCCGCTCGATTGTCGCAATATCTGAATGGAGATAGTTGACCTTAATCCCCATCCCTTTCAGGTATTCGGTCAGGTTTTCCGCCATTTTCTTAGTCAGCGTAGTTACAAGCACCCGCTCATTGGCTGCTGAACGCAGTTTAATCTCGCCAAGCAAATCATCCATCTGCCCTTTAATAGGACGGACCTCAATCTCCGGATCAATCAGACCGGTTGGCCTAATGACCTGCTGGGCTACCTGGCTGGCATCTTTTAGCTCATAAGCAGCCGGTGTGGCCGAAACATAGACAATCTGATTAATCCTGGCAACAAACTCATCAAAGGTTAATGGCCTGTTATCAAATGCCGATGGTAACCGGAAGCCGTTCTCGACAAGTGCTTCTTTCCGCGAGCGGTCACCGGCATACATCGCTTTAATCTGTGGCAGGGTAACATGGGACTCGTCAATGACAATGAGAAAGTCTTCAGGAAAATAATCCACAAGCGTAAACGGTGATTCGCCCGGCTGGCGTTTAGTAAGATGCCGGGAGTAATTCTCAATGCCAGAGCAGTAGCCCATTTCCTGCATCATTTCCAGATCATACCTGGTGCGCTGGTCGATACGCTGCGCCTCCAGCAGCTTGCCGTTAGCCCTGAAATAAGCCAGGCGGTCATCCAGCTCGTTCTCAATATCCTGCACTGCCCGCAGCATGTTTTCCCGTGAGGTGACATAGTGGGATGCCGGATAGACAGCAATATGTTTACGCTCGGCAAGAATCTCGCCGGTAATTGTATCGATTTCCAGGATTCGCTCTACCTCATCACCAAATAGTTCAATCCGTAAGGCCTTTTCCCCATAGGCAGCCGGGAATATCTCAACAGTATCACCCCGGACCCGGAAGGTACCCCGGGTAAAGTTGTAATCGTTGCGCTCATACTGGATTGCGATAAGCTTGCGTAATATTTCATCCCGGTCTTTAATCTGGCCTTGCCGGAGTGACAATACCAACCCCCGGTATTCATCCGGTGAGCCTAAACCGTAAATACAGGACACACTGGCAACAATGATGACATCACGCCGTTCAAACAGCGAACTGGTAGCCGAGTGGCGCAGCTTGTCTATCTCATCATTAATTGAGGAATCTTTTTCAATGTAGGTATCAGTATGGGCAATATAGGCTTCAGGCTGGTAATAGTCATAATAGCTGACGAAATACTCAACAGCATTATTGGGGAAGAATTCCTTAAACTCACTGGCCAGCTGAGCAGCCAGTGTCTTGTTATGGGCAATAACCAAAGTCGGTTTTTGCACAGCCTCGATGACCTTGGCCATAGTAAAGGTCTTACCGGTGCCGGTAGCCCCTAAGAGTACCTGGGCCGGGTCGCCGCGTTCGATACCGTTAGTTAACTGGACAATGGCTGATGGCTGATCGCCGGTAGGAATAAACGGGGCCTCAACCTTAAAAGGAATGCCACCTTCCTGGTGGACAGTATTGAGTTTGGGTACAGTTGCCATTATATCTCACCTCAGTGCCTGAAAATTTATTGTATTTAACGCCGTTTAAATTTATCAATAATCCAATCAAACAGGCCATACCGCTCATCATTCATCTCAGCATAATACTGCTCGTCACCGTCAGGCACCAGAATGACGCCCAAGCGGCGCTGGCCGCGCGTAAACCGGATCTCCTTAACCAGGTCCTTGCCGTCCCGCTCCAGGGCAATACTAAACTGCTCCGGTGCGTGGCTAATGGCGGCAGCCAAATCATAGCGGTTATTAACAGGTATACCGGCCAGGTTTGTAATGATATCACCAGGCTTAAGTACTTTAGCCGCCGGTGTATCGACAACAGTATCCAGGGCCATTACGCCATAAGGAGGAGGTACAAAGCGGGGTGGTGCCTGCAGCTCGCGGCGGTTATCCATTTGAATCAGCAATTCATGACCCACTGGCGACAGCACAGCAGCAATCACTTTCAGCCAGGAATATTTCGCTGCCAACAGCGCCAGTGCCAACAAAACAATGCTATATACAGCCAGATTTAATGCTGACTGCAATCGCCGCCGGCGTGGCAGGCTGGCAATAGCCATATCGGTATAACCGAGGGCGGCCACCACCGGCGCCATCGCATAGACCCAGCTGGAGCCAGTTGGCGGTTCCAGGGACAACGGCAGGAGCGGCCACCATTCAGGCATGTGGATAATACCGCCGGCAGCATTCCCGGCTGGTACAGCAACAGCGGCCAGAATGACCAGCGGCAGCGGCCAAAAATTCTGCAGGCTGAACGCCCCGACTAACCGGCCGTCTGCTTTTTTGATGATCATGGGCATCGCGCTATAGCCGCCGCTGATCGCAATCAATAAACTCTCCGTAATGTGAAGTACCGCCACCAGGGCCAATACCTGCGGCACGTCAACCTCAGGCCAGCCAAACAGTACATTGGACAAAGCCACCAGGCCGCCGGCGTAGGCAAAGCATAAGAACCGCATATTGATAAGCATAAGTGCCAGCGCCACCGGCCAGATATAGGCCAGGCCGAGCTGATTCAGCGTAACGCCGACAAGCGTCAGTAAAAAGCTGCCGGTTATGCCGCCAATAAGCCCATAAAACCCGGCCAGCAGCACCTGCTGAGTCAGGGTATAGTTGTACACGCCAAACATTTTTAGCTGACGCTTCTGAGTCTGCCAGTATTGATAACCAACCAGCGCCAGTATCAACAAAAAATTAAACTCGAAGATTATCCCTAAGGCCCCACTAATAATAAGTAAAGCGATATCTGACCATGGAAACAAGTTGTCCTCACCTCAAACAAGCTTAGTCTGGGGATATATAAGGCTGTTAATGAAGATAAAGGTTGGTTTATATTCGCTATAAACCAACCCAATCCTACATTTTGCTTTTTAAAACCTCAAGCGCTTTATCAAGCTGCACATCTTTATCTTTTGTTTCAGGCAATTCCACTTTAATGTCCGGTTCAATGCCGATACCGTTAATGGACCGGTCTTTCGGTGTTAGATACTTGGCGATGGTCAGCTTAATGGCTGAACCTTCATCAAGACGGATGACCGTCTGGACAGAGCCTTTACCATAGGTCTTGGTCCCGATTAAGGTGCCCACACCGGTATCCTGAGCTGCCCCGGCAACAATCTCCGAGGCGCTGGCACTGCCGCCGTTAACCAATATAGCTACCGGATACTTGGGTGCCGGCAGATTGGAGGAGTGCGTTTCCCGGTGGCCGTCCCGGGTAACAACTGAAACGACCGGGCCTTTGGGAACAAACTGACTGGCGACTTTAACGCTTTCATCCAAGAGCCCGCCCGGGTTATCCCGCAGGTCAAGCACCAGCGATTTGAGGCCTTGCTTTTCAAGCTCTTGCAGCTTATGGATAAAATCATTGCCAGTGTTCTCATTAAACATCGCGATGCGGATATAACCGATATTGTTCTCCAGCATTTTACCGGCTACAGTCTTAATCTGGATGCTGGAGCGGGTTAGGGTATATTCTTTGACTTCCTGCCCCCGCAGAATCGTTAACGCAACCTGGCTGCCTTCCGGACCGCGAATTTTGTTAACAGCCTCGTCAAGCGCCAGGTCTTTGGTATCCTGACCATCGATCTTGATAATCTGGTCACCACTTTTGATACCGGCTTGCTCGCCCGGGGTACCTTCAATCGGCGCAACAACAGTAAGCAGTTTATCCTTGGTGCCGATAACAATACCTACACCACCGAAAGAACCCTCGGTCTCAATCATAAACTCTTTAAACATTTTTGCATCCATATACACAGAATGCGGATCATTCAGGGAGTTAACCATGCCTTTAATTGACCCGGCCATCAGTGTGTCAACCGGAACATCCTCAACATAGCGGGCCTTGACAACCTGTAGGGCCCGCAGCACCCTAATGGTGCTGGCAACATCAGAGGACCAGGCATTCATCAGGTACAGGAATCCGGCCGAGGTTGTCAAAAATGTCACTAAAACCAATAACACTGCACCAAAAATTATTTTACGGCGGCTCAATAAATACACCTCGCTGAAGTCGCGGGTTCGATACCGGACTTATCCCTTTTCATTTTATATTTTTAACTATATGTCAAATTGCCGATAAATATTCTTGCGCCGCTAAGGCAGATATCCCATCGGACTGACTGGCGTACCATTTTCCCGCACCTCAAAATGCAGATGCGGCCCGGTCGAGTAACCGGTCGTACCGCAGCGGGAGATCAATTGCCCCTTTTGTACCCGGTACCCTTCTTCCACAAGCAGTTCAGAGTTATGCGCATAGAGCGTCGAGATGCCACCGCCATGGTCAATGATAACCGCCTTGCCATAGCCGCCCATCCAGCCGCTAAAGATTACTGTGCCGCTGTCTGCAGCTAAAATTGAGTCCCCATAATCGGCACCGATGTCAATACCGCTGTGGTAACGCTGGGTGCCAAAAATCGGATGGACCCGCCAGCCGAACGGTGAGGTAATCGGGCCGGATGCCGGCCAGATCAGTGCACCGCTGCCGCCCGCAGGCCCGTTGGCACTCCCGCCAGACTGGATGCGCCTGATCATTTGTTCGATCTGACGCGAGGTATCCATAAGCTCCTGGTAGGCCCGCTCGGCTGTATCACGTTCATTTACTGCTGAATCCAACACCTGTTCCCGTTCATTCTTGCGGGATTCAATCACGAGTTTTTTCGCTGCGGCCTGCTGCTTAAGCTCAGCGATGGCCACCTTATCCCGCTCCAGCTCAGCCCGTTTCTGAACAACAAGCTCGCGTTCGGCCTTTACCTGGGCAACAAGTGTCAGGTCTTGATTGACAACCCTTTTTAGCAAATCGGCCCTTGTGGTAAAATCAGCAAAGTCGGTGGCGCCTAACAGCACATCCAGGTAGTTCACCTGACCGTTTTTATAAATATCGCGCATCCGCTTATTGAGTATCTGGCTGCGCTCAGCCAGATTTTTTTCAACTTTAGCCAGCACCTCAGTGTTTACTGTGATTTGCTGCTCGGTGGCTGCCAGCTTGGATAAAATAGCATTATATTCACCGGCGACAGTTTCCAGGTCAACCTGAATAACCTTAAGTTGATCTGATACACTGTCAACCTGCTGCTGCGCCTGGGCTGCCCGGTTTTGCTGGACTTCCATCTGCTGCTGAATTGTTTGCAGTTCCCGTTGTTTTTGGTCGATCTCAGCGGCTAACGCCGTACCGATTATGCTAGCCAAAAGCAATAGAACAAGACCTAAAGACAACATCCGTTTGATTACCAAGGGTTCTCCCTCCTGTTACACCTTCATAAAGCGACGAAGTGAAATCGTACTGCCCAGTGCGCCGATTGCCGCCCCTACGACCAGCAGCACAATACTGATATGGGTTAAAAACGGGTTTTTAGGAATCAGCGGCAGGAAAGCCAGTGACTCATAGACTTTTTCAGTAAGTGCACTGTAGGTCTGGCTCAGAATCAATACCGCGCAGAGTGCACCGCCAAAGCCTAAGATCATCCCTTCAATCATAAAAGGCCATCTGATAAACCAGTCAGTTGCACCAACATACTTCATAATCCCAATCTCTTTGCGACGGGCAAACACCGTAATTCGAATGGTATTGGCAATGATAAACAAAGCGGCCAGTGCCAGAAAACCAATCAGAATCAGCCCAACAATCCGGATCATTTTGGTCAGACTAAACAACTGTTCAATAACTTCCTGGCCATATTTAGCGGTTTCCACGCCTTTAAGCTGGCTGATTGAATTAGCCACCGGCTTAACATACTCAGGCTTGTCTACTTTAACCTCAAAAGAATTAGGCAGTGGATTGGTATCGCCCAGAGCGGTAAGCAATCCCTGCTGCTCACCCAGTCTGTCTTTAAATTTAACCAAAGCCTGTTCTTTATCAACAAACATGACCTGGGTAACCCCGTTCAGCTTGGTTATCCTTGTGCCAATCTCCCGCATATCCCGGTCAGACAACGAGTCTTCCATGTACACGGTAATCTGTACCTGGGTTTCCAGGGTTGAGGCCATGTGGTTAAGGTTGAGAACCATAATCAGGAACATCCCCAGGATCAACAGCGAGAGCGCCACCGTACTGACAGACGCAATGCTCATCAGTCCATTATGTTTGAGGGAGGAAATGGCCTCACGCACAAAATATTCAAATGTCCTAATCCTCATAGCCATATACCCCTTTTACCTGATCACGGACAATACGGCCTTTTTCGATAGCAATAACCCGTTTCTTCATCGCATCAACTACAGTTTTATCATGAGTAGCCATGACAATGGTGGTGCCGGCCTTATTAATTGTATCAAATACCTTCGTAATCTCCCAGGAAGTATCTGGATCCAGATTGCCTGTTGGTTCGTCAGCAATCACAACAACCGGGTTATTAATAATAGCCCGGGCAATAGCGACCCTTTGCTGCTCACCACCGGACAGTTCTGACGGATATGTACGAATTTTATGCCTGAGGCCTACCAGTTCAAGTACATTATGAACGCGTTTCTGCATCTCACGCCGTGACGCTTCAATGACCTGCATGGCAAAAGCCACATTATCATATACAGTTTTATTCGGCAGCAGACGATAGTCCTGGAATACAATCCCTAATCCCCGCCGCAAATAGGGTACTTCCTTAGACATCATATCGACAACATTACGCCCATTAACGACAAGCCGCCCGCTGGTAGGCAATTCTTCTCTAAAAATTAATTTAATGAAGGTCGATTTGCCTGCGCCGCTCGGACCGACTACAAAAACAAAATCCCCTTTGCCAATGTCTACTGAAACGTCTGCTAAAGCAACCGAGCCGTTGTTATATACTTTCGACACTTCACTCATTGTAATCAAATCCTACAGTACCTCCATTGTTAATTCAAAGACTAAAAGCAATTTCTTGTATTCGACATGATTTTTGAAAAACCTCCTTATTCTTGTAACATCAATTATATCTTGCTATATTTTTCCAGCATAGTACACTACTTCAGTAACTCCATCGTATACAAGGTCGTAATCCCCAGTACACTCAACAAACCAAAATACCACCAGGCTACCTTGAGCCGCTGGGCGGCGGTAAGCTGATAATAGCTGCTATCCAGCTGCTCTTCGCCCCGCCATAATTCAAACAGTGAAAACAGGAAGATAATTAATATAAATATATTATGGGTATATAGAAAAACTGCGCCAATAACAAGACTGCCAATCCACCACAGACGCGGCGAGATGGCAGCGGCAATACGTTCACCGTCAAGCGGCGCACAGGGGATCAGGTTAAAAAGATTAAGCAGACAGGCCGTATACGCCAGCACCAGTACCAGCGTACTATCACTCCACAGATACAAAACCAGGCATACCAGGGCGCTGAGAGTACCGGCCGCCGGACCGCCAATCGCGATATTGGCTGTCATCTTGGCATTGACAGGAGCGCGATTTAAACTGATAACAGCGCCGATAAACGGGATAAAGGTCGGCCCGGTGGCGCGCAGCCCGACAATGCGGGAAGCCACTACATGCCCGAGTTCATGAATCAGTAAAAGAAGAACAAACCCCAGTGCAAATCTGCCCCCGAAGGCCAGGGCATAAAAAGCCAGCGATACCAGCATGGAGGCGGCTGTCGACAGGGCTCCGCCCATCTGTATCAACGCCAGCAGGCCGACCAATCCGATCCCGGCCCGGCGTAATACCCGGCGGGCCAGGTTTACTACTGTCCAGTTGCTCACACAACCCCTCCTTTTTAAAAAATAGAACCCGCACATACATAATACATATGCATGTGCGGGCTTCTTTAATGCTTCAGTCCGTCCTTACGCTTTTTTACGGCTGACTACCCTTTGGACAGCAGCAACAATAGCGTCTTCTGTCAGATTATATTTTTTCAGCAGATCTCCGGGTGTACCGGATTCGCCGAAGGTATCCATGACACCAACCCGTTCCATCGGTACAGGGAAACTTTCGACAAGTACTTCGGCTACTGCGCCGCCAAGGCCGCCGATAATGCTGTGTTCTTCACAGGTAACAATGGCGCCGGTATCACGGGCAGCAGCAATAATTGCCTCTTTATCAATCGGTTTGATAGTAGCCATATCAAGTACCCGGGCACTAATTCCCTGGGAAATAAGTTGTTCAGCCGCATGGCGGGCAGGTGCCACCATAATGCCGCAGGCAATGATCGTTACATCGACGCCATCGGTCAACAAGGCGGCTTTGCCAAGACGAAATTCATACGCCTCGCCAAATATATCAGGTACCGCGGCCCGGCCTAACCGGATATAGACAGGTCCCTGATACTCAGCGGCAAAATCGATAGCCTGCTTAGTCTCAACAGCATCAGCCGGTACAATGATTGTCATATTCGGCACAGCCCGCATAATAGCGATGTCCTCAACCGACTGGTGCGAGGCACCGTCTTCGCCAACAGTCAGCCCGGCGTGGGTAGCCGCAATCTTAACATTTAGCTTAGGATAGCAGATTGAGTTGCGGATCTGTTCAAACGCCCGTCCGGTGGCAAACATAGCGAAGGTTGATACAAAGGGCAGTTTACCGGCGGCAGCTAAGCCGGCGGCAGTACCCATCAGATTCTGCTCGGCAATGCCGACATTAAAAAACCGGTCCGGAAATGCTTTGGCAAATACATTGGTTTTAGTAGATTTGGACAGGTCAGCATCCAGCACCACAACATTTTTATTACGTTCGCCCAGGTCTTTAAGTGCCTCACCGTAGGCGTCCCTAGTCGCTTGGTTAGCCATGTTTATCTTTGCACCTCTTTCATGGGATGCCGGTTCTGAACGCCCATCTGCGTTGTTGCTCCTGCGATCCGTTGCTCAACGTACTCCCGCGTACGCCTCCGCTACGGTTCTCGTCGCGCCTAGCATCTGGGCATTCATAACCAGCATCGTGTATATTCATAGTCTTTAAAACGGGGTAGGATGATTAATCCATTTCGTCTATATTAGCTAAAAATAATTGGCATTCTTCCCGGCTGGGGGCTTTGCCATGCCAGTCGGCGACATTTTCCATTTTGCAGACGCCTTTGCCCTTGATGGTTTTGGCTACAATCATGGTTGGTTTGTCTTTTACTGTCTTAGCTGTCTGAATGGCATCATAGATGGCATTGAAGTCATGGCCGTCAATGATCAGCACATTCCAGCCAAAAGCCTGCCACTTCTCCGGAATCGGCAGCGGTGACATGACCTCAGCAACAGGGCCGTCAATCTGCAGGCCGTTAAAGTCTACAAAGGCGGTAAGGTTGTCCAGTTTGTAATGAGCGGCAAACATAGCTGCCTCCCAGATCTGGCCTTCTTCCAGCTCCCCGTCACCAAGCAGGGCATATACCCGGTAGTCCCTGGCATCAATCTTACCAGCCAGCGCCATCCCGTTAGCAGCACTCAGACCTTGTCCCAAAGAACCGGTCGACATATCAACACCCGGGATAGCCTTCATCTCAGGGTGGCCCTGCAGACGGCTGTTAACCTTACGCAAAGTAAGCAGCTCTTCCACAGGCAGATACCCTTTTTCAGCAAGCGTAGCATACAGCACCGGGGCCGCATGCCCCTTCGACAGTACAAAACGGTCACGGTCAGCATCCTTCGCCTTAGCAGGCTCAACATTCATTTCAGCAAAATACAATACTGAAAGAATATCGGCAGCAGACAATGAACCGCCTGGATGGCCCGATTTAGCTTCAGTAACCATGCTCACAATATTGCGCCTGATCGACTTAGCCCGGCCGGCCAGCTCATGGAGCTGTTCTGATGTCAACTTCTTTACCATACTTTCAAAAACCCCCCATAGTCTTTATCTAAATTAAGCGTCTCACTTCATTAGGCAGGGCCAATCCCCGCATCCACGCGTTCACGCGTTCCCAATGTCCAGCTACGCTGGACGAGTCATCCCCCAACTCCCGATGTCCAGCCAATCTGGACGAGCGTCACCAACTCCCAATGTCCAGCAATCTGGACGAGCCGTCACCCAACTCCCGATGTCCAGCAACCTGGACGAGTCGTCACCCAAAACTCTATCGACAATTGCATTAAAGCAACTAAAATGCCTAAGGCCTGAAACGGGCGAGAAATGCCCAGATGCGAGGCGCACCGGAAGAACGTGCAGCGCCGCGTACATCCGTACGCAAGCAATCGTTCTGAGGAGCAACGAAGCAGGTGGGCGTTTATCGCCCGTTTCAGCGAGGGGAAGAGAAGCCTTCGCCAAGTACTTCGTGAGCATCAGCCACAATAACAAACGCCTCTCGGTCAATCCGGTAGACCAGGTCTTTGAGATGCGAAACCTCCCTGGTACTGACCACACAGAATACGACATCACGCTCAGCCTTGGTATAAGCGCCGCGTCCGGCCAGCAGGGTTACCCCCCGGCCAAGCTGAGCCATGATAGCATCAGCCACCGCATCTGAGGAATGTGACATAATAAAAAAGGCTTTGGCGGCACTGGGGCCCTCCTGTACCAGATCAATAATCTGGGTAGTGACAAATAAAGAAATAAGTGCATATAATGACAATTCAGCGCTGCCAAACGCAACGCCTGCCAAGGCAATAACAAAGAAATCAACGCCTAACAGCGCCTGCCCCAGGCTAATACCTGTCAGTTTATTAATGAGAGCCGCCGCCAGATCAGTGCCTGCGGTTGTACCTTTAAATTTAAAGACAATGCCCATCCCAACCCCGGCAAGCACACCGCCATAGATCGAATTCAGCAGTAAATCGCGGGTTAAAACCGGCACAAACGGGGCAGTTAAATCAATGCTTGCCGCCAATATCCCGGCGCCAAGCAGCGTGTTCACACCAAAACGGGCGCCCAAAACCTTAACACTAATCAAAAACATGGGAATATCAAGCGCCAGCATGGTCATCCCTACCGGCAACCCGAAAATATGGTGAAGTACAGTGGCCAGACCGCTAGTGCCACCGGCTGCAACTTTGTTAGGAATTAAGAAGATATTTAGTGCCAGCGCGGTGATAACCGTGCCCAGCACAATGCCTAAATAGTCCCGCAACCACTTCCGTTTCACCATCGCTACCTCCTAGTTTTTCTTGATCTGCTGACATAACCACACTAAGAGCGGCTATGTCTCACTTTATCAGGCTGAGCGCGAGTTCGGCGTTTTGAAAAGCTTTATTGCGTAAAATATTGATGTGTTCTACCCGCTCGCTATTGGGCTGCTTGCGTTCATCCCACAGTTCGCGGATTCTGGCCATCAGACTGTCGGCAGTTACGGTCTTGAGTGTGCCGCAGTGTCGTTCCCCAATGGTTTCCAGAAAACGGTCGATTTTAGGGTCATAGGATATACCGGCCATCGGCACATGCATAACAGCGGCGAAAATAAGGGCATGCAGCCTGATGCCAATTAACAGATCCAGATTGCCGACAAGGGAAAGCAGCTCACTGGTAGTATATTCACCAGGCAGCACGCCGCTCTTGTTTTTCATCCGGCTGGCGATTTTTTTTGAAACACTGAGATCATCAGGCCACTGCATGGGGATAAATACCACCCTGGCACCCAATTCCTCAATCATCTGGTCGGCAGCATGGGCCATCACCTGTTTAAAATGACTCCAGTCCTTCCATTCCCGGACTGAGATGCCAATTAAGGGGGCTACGCCCTCCTGCCCATGTTTTTTCAGTATTGCGCGGCCAATTTGCCGGTCAACCTGATGCATCGCCAACACCGGATCGGCGGTTATATAGATAGGTGGCGTCGTTACCTTTAGCCGCTTAAGCTCCTCATAGGAGCCATCATCACGGACAGTAATCAGGTCAACCATATTGCCAATATAACGCATCGCGCCCTGGGCCAGTGCCCCTTGTACCGGACCGATACCCTGGGCATACAGCATGACAGGTTTACCCAGCTTTTTAGCCAGCATCATAATACTGAGATAATAGTAGAGGCTGCGGTCGCTGGTCACATCCTGGAGCAAGCTGCCGCCGCCACTGATTAAGAGCTGACTTTTCGACATAACCCTGGCAATTTCCGGATAATTAAGGCGGTAGACAGCCTCTACGCCATGCCGCCGCCTGGTATCGTCCGGATCACCGGAGATAACGGTAATCCGGATATTGGGGTCAATGTCGGTCAAAGCCTCAATCATGGCTGCCAGCATGGCCTCATCACCGGCGTTGGCAAAGCCATAATAGCCTGAAACAACAATTTCATTCATGAACTGCCGGACTCCTTCCCAAACGGGCGATTACGACTTGGATTATGTACACACCGATAACCGCAGCCGCGCCAACCACTGCACCTAATACCAAGCCATCCAGGCCCCGGACCGCCGACATGAAGATTGGCGTCCTCAAATGCGCGAACGTTTCAACAAGCGACCCCTGGGCAATGGTAGCCGTTATTACTAAAATCAATTGTATAAGCCTTGGCCACTGACGATATACGGCCATGGCCGCTAATAAAAACGCGGGATGACCGATTAGAAACTCTTTCCCCCGCGGCCGGGCATACATAAGCTGTTCTAACAGGGCCCTGAGTTTCAGCTCTGCTGCAGGCACAGGTACACCGGCAGTATGCCCTGAACGACCGATAAATACCCACGCAGCAAAAGCAGCCGCACCAACAAACAGCAGCGATTTAATGGTCACCGGATAGTTTAAGATTGTAACAACCTGGCGCCATAACCCGCGGGCATCAACAGATTTAACCTGTTCAAACAGATTATACCTGGTTAGATACGTGATGGCTACTAAAATAAGCGGTGCAACAAACGTCAGCTTTACCCCCCGGAATATCTCCATCTCCAGGAAAAAGCGCACATCACTGAGTACAGCCCCTAAATACAGTCCACCCACTAATGACAACAGGGTTGTAACAACAAGCGCGCCTACACCGGCAGTAATAATCCGCCCAATGCCGGTAGAAGGCCCGAAACCCCCGGCTAACTCCCGGGAACGCCAGCGGTCAAGCTGCCAGGTCATCGCGAGCGCCGGAAAAATACAGGCACTGGCCAAACCGGCCATCTGGCGGCTCAGTGTTCCCCCACCCTTAAGTATAGGGAATATCAATACCGCTGCCAGCAGCGCCACAAGCGCGTACTGCCAACGGGCAGCAAACGGAACAATCAGCGACAAGAAAAGCACCCCGGCTGCTGTTACCCCCAGTACAATAACAGCTAACAGCCATGGTGCCGGGAAGTAAGGTTTAAAGGTAGTTGCCCGGCCGGTAGTAAGACCTGCTGCCGCCAACTCGGCCTTTACACCGGATACATAATCCAGATTGGTCTCAATGAGGGTCTTGCCCGGCTCAGGTTTATCATACTTACGCATAAGATTAATCCGGATATTACGTTCCTGGTCGGTTACCGCCCAGCGCTGAATGGCCTCAGCCACTTTGAGTTTAGGCTGTTCATCCTTAGGAATGGTATACACGCGCGCGGCCTGATAGTTATTGGCTGCAGCCAGTTCAGTCAGACCCTCCTGTTTAAAAAACTGCAGTTGCAGCGGGTGTTCAATCATTGCCAGTGTCAGGTTACGTTCTTTAAAATTACTGGCAGTAAGGGGCAGCAAATCAGGGTAACCCAGGATTTCATCACCGACGAAAATCATCGCACTCAGATGATTAATACCAGCTAAGCGGCTGAACACTGAATTGACATCAGCCGGGGTTACCTTGGTATAGTTAGTCGGGCGGGGAACTACATAAAAACCGAGCTTATCAACAGCAGCCAGTTCATCTGTTGGCAGACCCAAATTCCATTTGACCATTTTTTCAAAATTGCCTTTAGCAGCCAGAACCGGCCGGTCGCCTTCTGCCAGCAGGGTGACCCTGCCTGGGCCCAAACGCCGCTCTAAATCGCTCCGCACTTCCATAAAAACCTTTTTATCCTGGCCGACAACATACACATCCTCAGCCACGATCTTCCCCCCGGCAATCATGCTGTGCCAGAATGGGTCTGTGAGGGTCCCTGTGCGATTCTGGTGGAGAATATCTGCACCTGGCAATGCTGTTACCTTGCCATTTTTATTGAGCTTTTCCAGAGTGGTTTCATATACAGCTAATGAAGTAATGCCTGCGGCCTTAAACTTGGTAAGCAGGCTCTCAGTTTGAATACCTTCGATTTGCGCCAGTTCCACAAGGTCTTCATACTCCATGACCAACTCCACGGTGGAATTAGCTTGTTCCACCGTGTGCCGCTGCCAGTCAACCGCAACTGCCGCTAGCAGCCCAATAATAATGAGACCAACCAGCAGCTTGTTATATGTAAAGGTTGTCAAAATCTCTCCACCCTTTTTGAAACGGCTTGCTAAATGCCTTTTCAACTGAATTACACTAAAACTATGGCCGGTTATCTGTATAAATAACGACTTGCCCTTGTTCCATGACAATATCCCGCACATTGACGCCAAAGGGCAGTTTCTTGAGGTCAAGCAACTGCACCTCAGTCAGCAATGAACCACCGATATTACCGACAGGGGTGTTATTAAGCCAAAACCGGTCGGTAACAAACTTAATGCTGTGCTTTTCCCGGTCACCGGCAATCCGGCCTTCCAGCTTGACGTCGACCCGGGCAATCCCGCCCAGAGTCAAAACGCTGCTAACCTCCACCTTACCCGGGGTAATAGCAACAACAGCATTTTTGACGCCTTTTACCGAGTTGTTCAAAAATGTTGCCAGCTCTTCCTGGGTAATGGTGGTCGTAACAACGGCATCATCAACCCGCTGGAGCACCAGTGTCCGGTTAGTAAGCAATGACTGAAGATCGACAGCAACGCCTGTTAACACAATATGCATATTGCGAAAGGTTATCTTATCGGTCTTGACGTCACTGGCGTCTGCCGACACCCGGTCGAATTTTCCGCCCAGCATAAAGATAGCCGGGCTTTTATCCACCTTGGCGACTACCTGCTTACTGCCTGTCAGGTCACGCAGACCTTGGGCAACAGCATCAGATACTACCTTCGGCAGCACAATCTCGACAGCAGCCAACACCATGGTGACAAACAGAATGATTGTTGTCAGGCGCTTCATGTCCTACGCCCCCTTTGAGCAATCTCACCTTATTTTTGGGAATTCAAATCACTCTTTAAATAGGCTTCCAGAAACAGATCTATTTCCCCGTCCATAATGGCCTGAACATTGCCGGTCTCTGCCGCTGTGCGGTGATCTTTTACCAGATTATAGGGGTGAAACACGTATGAACGAATTTGGCTGCCCCATTCAATCGCCTGATATTCGCCGCCTAATTCCGCCTTCTTGTCATCCTGTTTCTGCCGTTCAAGCTCAAAGAGCCGGGCCCGCAGAAGCCGCATACACTGCTCACGGTTTTGAATCTGGGACCGTTCACTTTGACACTGCACAACAACCCCTGTCGGCAGATGTGTTATCCGTACGGCTGAATCAGTTTTATTAATATGCTGCCCGCCGGCCCCACTGGCCCGGAAGGTATCTACCCGCAGATCAACCGGATTGATAGTAATCTCCACTGAATCATCAATCTCAGGCATGACATCGACAGCAGCAAACGAGGTATGACGGCGGCCACTGGCATCAAACGGAGAGATGCGGACAAGGCGGTGTACGCCCTTTTCCGCTTTTAGATAACCATAGGCGTTGGTGCCGGAAATCATCAGGGTAACACTTTTTACCCCGGCCTCATCACCTGCCAGAAAATCCATCGTTTCTACCTTATAGTTTCTCTTTTCAGCCCAGCGAACATACATCCGCAGCAGCATCTGCGCCCAATCCTGAGCCTCGGTACCACCGGCACCGGCATGGAGAGTCAAAATGGCATTATTACCGTCATATTCACCAGACAGCATCAGTGTCAGCGCAACCTGTTCCAGTTCCTGCTCAATACCGGTAATGACAGCCGTTACCTCAGGGTAAACACTCTCATCAGCCTCTTCCATCCCCAGCTGCCATAATATGGCCATATCGCTGTGGCGGACAGCCAGGTCATGGTGCTGGCTGATACTGTCTTTTAAGCGGGTAACCTCCTGGGCAGTTTTCTGGGCTTCCTCCGGATTATCCCAGAAGGTGGGGTCGCTCATTCTATCTTCTAACTCTTCGATTCGTTCCGATTTACCGGCAACGTCAAAGAGAAGCCCTCATTTCCTCAAGCCGTTTGGCCAGGGTCTCAATTGACCCGCGTAAGTCTTCTAAAAGCATACTCTCACTCTCCTATTTAGACCCACAGCAGCGTTTATACTTTTTACCGCTGCCGCAGGGACACAATTCATTGCGGCCTGTGGTATCGGCATTAACGACCGGTTCTACCGGCTGGGCCTGTTCGTCGCCCTCTTCGCCGCCACGGCTGGTGTGGGCTCCGCGTAAATGGTCTTCAGGCTGCGCCTGGGAAATGATATTGACCCTGAATATATAGCGGACAATATCTTCCTGCACATGCTCAATCATTTGCTGGAACATGTCAAAGCCTTCGAGCTTATACTCAATAAGCGGATCTTTTTGCCCATAGGCCCGTAACCCAATACCTTGCCGCAGCATCTCCATGGCATCAAGATGATCCATCCATTTGGCATCAACCGTTTTCAGCATGACAACCTTTTCAAGCTCACGCATATTATCCGGGCCAAACAGGGCCTCACGGCCACTATAGGCAGTATCGGCGGATTTCATAAGCTCTTCCTTAAGCTCTTCGCGGCTCAGCGTATCAAGTACATCGACCTTAAGCTCACCGGCAGGGGCAAAGAAGCCCTCACAATACTCAATAAGCCCGGCGTAATCCCATTCCTCCGGGTATATCTTTTCATTGGCATACAGATCCATCCCATGATCAATAAGCTTTTCAATCATATTAAAGATGTTGTCTTTCAGGTTATCACCAAGCAGGATCTTCTTCCGCTGGCTATAGATAACCTCACGCTGCTGGTTCATTACATTATCATATTCAAGCACATATTTACGAATGTCAAAATTACGCGCTTCTACCTTTTTCTGGGCTTGCTCAATAGAGCGGGTAATCAGCGCGTGTTCAATCGGCTCATCCTCTTCCATTCCCAGCTTATCCATAATACCGGCAATATTATCTGAGCCAAACAGGCGCATGAGATCGTCTTCCAGCGACAGGTAGAACCGGGATGATCCGGGGTCGCCCTGACGGCCGGCCCGGCCACGCAGCTGGTTATCAATCCGGCGGCTCTCATGCCGCTCAGTACCGATAATATGCAGTCCGCCCAAATCGGATACACCGGCCCCAAGGACAATGTCAGTACCACGACCGGCCATATTTGTCGCAATCGTCACAGCCCCGGCCTGGCCGGCCTGAGCAATAATCTGCGCTTCCATTTCATGATATTTGGCATTCAGTACATTATGGGGAACACCCTTTTTCTTGAGCATCGCCGACAAATCCTCTGACTGAACAATCGAGGTAGTGCCGACAAGAACCGGCTGGGACTTGCTATGCTTTTCAGCAATCTCGTTAACAACCGCTTTATACTTAGCCCGCTTCGTTTTATAAATAATGTCGGGAAAATCCTGCCGCTGCATCTCCCGGTTAGGGGGGACAACGACAACATCAAGATTATAGATCTTCCTGAATTCAGGCTCTTCGGTCTTGGCAGTACCTGTCATACCGGCTAATTTCTTATACATGCGGAAGTAGTTCTGGAAGGTAATCGTCGCCAGAGTCTGGCTTTCCCGTTCAATCTTCACGCCTTCTTTGGCTTCAATCGCCTGATGCAGGCCATCGGAATAACGGCGGCCAAACATAAGCCGGCCGGTAAATTCATCAACAATGATGACTTCGCCGTCTTTAACCACATAATCGCGGTCGCGTTTCATCAGGGCACTAGCCTTGAGGGCCTGATTAAAGTGATGGGACATCTCTATGTTTTCGCTCTCATAGAGGTTCTGTACATTAAGCAGTTTCTCCGCCTTAGCCACACCGGCCTCGGTAGGGGCTACCGTATGGGCTTTCTCATCAATGGTATAGTCTTCGCCCTCTTTTAGTTTTGGCACAACCTTGGCCAACACATAGTAGAGGTCTGTCGACTTTTCACCAGGACCGGAAATAATCAGTGGTGTCCGCGCTTCATCAACTAAAATACTGTCAACTTCATCGACAATCGAGTAATTAAGCGGCCGCTGCACCATTTGCTCCGGGTAAATAACCATGTTATCCCGCAGATAGTCAAAACCAAATTCGTTATTCGTACCATATGTAACATCAGAGCTATAAGCCAGCTTGCGCTCATCAAAGTCAAGACCGTGAACAATCAGACCAACAGATAAGCCAAGGTAGCGGTATAGTTTTCCCATCCACTCGCTGTCGCGTCGCGCCAGATAGTCATTGACGGTAACAACATGCACCCCTTTGCCTGTTAGAGCGTTCAGATACACCGGCAGGGTAGCTACCAGTGTTTTACCTTCGCCTGTACGCATCTCGGAAATTTTACCCTCATGCAGTGTTATGCCACCCACCATCTGCACATCAAAATGACGCATGGCCAGCACGCGGCGTGATGCTTCCCGCACCACAGCAAACGCTTCCGGCAAGATATCGTCAATTGTCTGGCCTTTATCAAGACGGCGTTTAAAATCACCCGTCTTGGCAGTCAGCGTGGTATCACTCATGCTCTGAAGCTCGGGTTCAAACGCATTGATTTTTTCAACAAGCACCATCATGCGTTTAATCTCTTTTTCGTTATCATCACCAAATAAGTTTTTCAAAAATTTAAACAAATCATCAACTCCCCGGCAAAACAATAAACTCTAATTACAAAGTTTAGACCGTTTTAAAACGGTCATAGGCATAGTATGTGCCTAATATATGATTTTAACAGATTCCCTGGATAAAGTCAAAAATTGGGTAGCCGGGAAACAACAAAAGAGATCACCCCGCATCGCGAAGCAATCTCTCTCTTAAACTACTATTTAGCCTGCCTGATGCTGGCCAGGGACAGTGGTTTGACCGCCTTTGACCGGCTCAATTTCGTTGGCTACCCAAACAGGGTTGTGATGTTCAGCTTCCTCAACCGTCTGCGTTCCATCACCAAACATACACAAGAACTCACCCCAGTTATAGATACCAAGGAAGATATGGGCAAATACTGCCAGACCGAGGATGACCCCAATCACCAGATGGAACATATCAAACCAGTACATAACTGCTTTCGGTGCTACAGGCAAAAACGCATACAGCGCCCAGCCGGTAACAATCAGGATAATACCACCAAAAAACATCATAATACCCATTTGCTTTTGACCGGAGTTCATTTTACCCATGGGGGCTACAGGGATGGTTTTGCCTAACAGCATCTTCTGCGGATAGCCGCCGCAGACCATCAGCCATTTGACATCATTGTCATTCCAGGAGAATATGCGCCGGGTAAAGGCAACAACCCTGTCTAAGGCAAAAATCGTATAGAGTATACAGGATATAGTAAGAATGCTGGCACCGACAATATGAATCTGCATAATCAGGTTTTGCATATCATCACCGAAAGGCTTCAGCCAGACAAAAAATCCGGTGATGGCCGCCGGTAAAAAACCGAGAATCAAACCCCAGTGAAATAGCCGCGAGATAAGTGGGTGTTTCAATACCCGCGGGCCGTGTTCATCATGATGGCTCATCAGTATATCCCTCCTACACCAACTTAGTCCGATTTACATATTTAGTATGAAAAAGTTCCTCGGCCAGATGGCTGAGCGGGTTGTGGGCAAATTTTTTGTATACATCGGTAACCGCCTGATTGTTATGGCTTTGACGGATTTTTGCTTTTTCATCATCTTTATAAATCCCTTGTGCCCGCAATTTAATGTACTTATTGCGGTCCTGCACCAGATCAGTGGCGACATACGCACCGGTCCAAAGAACAGCGCCTGCCACGCCAACGATTCCTAAAAATTCACGCCGCGAAACCTTGACGGCTTTTTCTACATAATCATACCGTGCCATAGTGTTCCCTCCTTATGCCCAAGGCAGTACGGCCTTGGCTTTATCCAGCCATGAAGTGCCCATTGGATTAATCGGCTGGCCACCACCGTTGACACAGCCGCCGGGACAGTTCATTATTTCGATGAAGTGGTATGGTGATTTGCCGGCTTTAACCTCATCCAGGAGCGGTTTTACATTCTCTTTAGTACCATGGGCAACAGCTACTTTAAGCGTAACCTCTTTGCCTGTCTTGATATCTTTCATGGTAACACTGGCTTCTTTTACGCCTTTGAGGCCCCGCACAGGTTTAAACTCCAGGACATCCAGCTCTTTACCGGTAATGACAAAATAGGCAGTCCGTAAGGCTGCTTCCATTACGCCGCCAGTATTGGCAAAAATTGTACCGGCACCGCTATACTGAGCCAGCGGGTTGTCTTTATCACTAAATTCAGCAACAGTTTTGACATCAATGTTCAGTTTCTTGAACAGACGCGCCAAATCTCTTGTTGTGAGAACTACATCAATATCAGGATACTCACCTGTTTTCCCCTGGGTTTGCCAGTAGTGGGCGGCGCTGTGGAACTCAGGGCGCGAAGCCTCAAACTTTTTGGCAGTACAGGGCATAACACCGACCATAAATATGTCTGCAGGGTTTACCTTCCACACCTCAGTCGCACCATAGGTTTTAGCCAGCGCGCCGGCCATCATCATCGGCGACTTGGCAGATGACATATTAGGCAGCAGTTCCGGGTAATACAGCTCGGCATACCTGACCCACGCCGGACAGCAGGAAGTAAACTGGGGCAACGGTCCCAAATGATGTTCTGATGGTTCACCCAGGGCATAGTGTCTTATTTTGGCAATAAGCTCCATACCTTCTTCCATAATGGTCTGATCGGCAGTAAAGTTGGTATCAAGCACCTTAAAACCGGCCTGCTTCATGGCACCATACAGCTTCTCGGTAATCAAGCTGCCTGGCTCCATCCCAAACTCTTCACCAATCGCGACACGAACCGCTGGCGCAATTGTACCCACAACAGTGACTTGCTTGTTCTTAAGCTTGTCGATAACCTGATCCACGACGTCAACAGTATCCTGGGGAGCCCCAAATGGACAGTTGACAAGACATTGACCACAAGAAACACATTTTTCGCTGTTGATTTTGTGTATTGCCCCATACTTGCCCTCGATAGCGTCAGTTGGACAAAATGCCTTACACGAGTCACAGCCTTTACATGTCTTGCGGTCAATTTCAATAATACGGGTTAACTCCTGTGATTGAAAACCTTTCAAGACAAAACCTCCTCACCATGAAATTAAATAGTTAGTCCTTCTTAAAACAACGGACTTTGTGAAAATTGGAACATGAAGATTGTGATGATAACCATAGTAAATATAAATACATGCTATAAC
>NZ_DATMXX010000101.1:0-8550 GCF_035561255.1 Sporomusa sp.
GTTTTTTCGCAGGTTTTTTTGATCCGATTTATCTTTCAGTATTACTATTACCATTTCCTATTAACTGCCGGCCCAACTCAAAGGCTTGCTTCAGATCATCAGGACGCCCGGTTAAGGGTCTTGCGTCCAGATCAGGCAAAATGAGATTGCCAATACTCTTAACCCCAATCATCTTAAAATACAGGTTGATTACATGCAGCGATCCGATAAACTGTCCATCATAAAGTGGTTGCCCGCCGGTTGCAATAAATATTCCCGGCCGTCTTCGCCCGGCAAATACATCTTTTTTCATTACATATTTTGCAGACCAAAATGGCTGACAGCGGTCAACGACGACTTTTGCCTGGGCACTCATGCCGTTAAAATAAACCGGAGCAGCAAAAATAAAGGCATCCATATCCATTATTTTTTCATAGATGAGCTCCATATCATCCCGCATATAACAGCGACCTGTGTGCAGACAGCTATCACAAGACTGGCAGGGCGCGACTTTAAGTTTGTGCAGCACTATTTTTTTAACCTCTACGTCCCCGCCTGAAGCCGCACCACGCAATACCTCATCGATTGCCAGACTGTTTGCACCATTAACCTTTGGACTTCCCAACAGCGCCAGTATATTTGTCAATTAGGTTAAACCTCCTTCTGAAACGTATCTCTTAGGCACAATCTCCCTTGTCCCAATTATATAATGCTTTACAGATTCTGTATTTCTTCTCAACAATCCTGCCATTACCACTAGCATCTTTTACAAACTGCTAAGTTTGATATAATAGAAGCTAATACAGCAAACGCTACAGGAGGGTACTGTTATGTATGTGGCCAAAATATTCTGGGACAATCCATATCTCACTGAGCTAAACGCTCAAATAACAGGCGTGGAAAATCAATTAGTTACTGTGGATAAAACGATTGCTTTCGCCTTTTCCGGCGGACAGGAATCGGACTATGGGACAATTAATGGTTATAGTATTGTCAAGGCGGAAAAACAAGATCAGCAGATTACATACTTGTTAGATAGATTACACGATTTACAGATTGGCGACAATGTCTTGATAAAAATTGACTGGGCTAGACGCTATAAGCTTATGAGACTGCATTTTGCCGCCGAAATAATTTTGGAGTTAGTCACGCAGAACTTCGGCAGCCCGGAAAAAATCGGAGCCCATATAGCGGCGGATAAAGCAAGGCTTGATTTTGCCTGGCAGGGGAATATCTCACAGACTTTTAGTTTTCTTGAACAAGAAATGCAGCAGATTGTCAGCAGCAATCTGCCTATTAAAAGCGCGTTTGCTGATCAGGAAAAAGAGATTCGCTATTGGGAAATTGACAACTTTGCCAAGGTTTTATGTGGGGGAACCCATATCAAAGAAACCAGTGAAATAGGCTCTTTGCAGTTAAAGAGAAATAATATTGGCAAAGGTAAAGAACGCATTGAGATTCTATTACGATAAAGGCAACTAAATTAAGGAAGCCTGAAACAGCTTATGGCTGTTTCAGGCTTCCTTGGTTAATAGATTAGATTTTAAACTGCTGAACAGCACGCTGGAGCTCTTCTGCCAAATGAGATAAAGCCTGGCTTGAGGCTGCAATCTCCTGCATTGATGCAGATTGTTCCTCTGTTGCTGCCGATATATTCTGAGACTGACTTGCGATCTCCCTGCTGACTGAGTCAACTGCTCTGATCGCAACAAGAACCTGATTGCTGGCATTTACCGACTCACTTAATCCAGCAGCTATGCCACTGGTAATTTGGGCCACTTCTTTGACATGACGTTCAATCTCTTGAAAGGTTGTTCCGGCTTTGCCAACAACAGCAGTTCCTTTATGAACCTCTTCTGTACCGGCAGACATTGCCAAAACAGCCTTTTCTGTCTTAACCTGAATATCACTGATAAGCTCTGAGATTTGTTTAGCTGCTTCCTGAGACTGCTCAGCAAGCTTGCGCACCTCTTCAGCAACCACAGCAAATCCCCGGCCCTGTTCGCCCGCCCGGGCAGCTTCAATAGCCGCATTTAATGCGAGCAGGTTGGTTTGACTTGCTATACCGGCGATTGTTTCTACAATTAAACCAATCTCCTTGGAGCGGACACCTAATTCCGTGACAACCATTGCCGAGTCATTCACGGTATTCTCAATCTGGTTCATCTGCAGAATGGCATTCTCAACAGCACTACTGCCATTACTGGTGGCACGCACCGCCTGACCGGTTATATCTGCGGCCAGTTTAGTTGCATTGGCCCCCTCCTGGGAACCTTGGGCAATTTCTTCAATTAAGGAAAGAACGTTCGCAACCCCAACTGTTTGTTGCTCAACCCCTTCAGCAGTCCTGGAGATAGCTATAGTAACCTGATTTGCGGCTTGGGCCGACTGTTCAGCACTGGCATTCAACTGTTCAGAGGATGCACTCACCTGCTCAGTAGCCTCCGAAACCTGGAGCATCAGTGCCCGCAAATTTTTCGTCATCTGCTCAAAACTATGTGCCAGTCGTCCAATCTCATCATTAGAATCGATCCCCAGTGTTGAGAGAGTAAGGTCCCCGGCGGCAATCCGGGTTGCTTCCTGCACCAGATTCTCGATTGGGCGCAATGTTTTGAGGAGATACCGCCAGCCAATAAAGCCTACGACAACAAGGCCTATGCCCAGTGCAGTCAGCATCCACAGCAAACTGGTATAAAACCCGGCATTGAACTCACTAGTAGGCAAAGAAACTATGGCAAACCAGTCTGTCCCCTTAACAGACATGAATACCACAACCGATTCCCGGCCAGACAAATCTGTGCAGTTAATAAGACGGCCGGGATTGTCGATTAGCCGCTGCATCAACTCCTCTGAGAATTTTTTCTGTTCTTTGACTAACTCTCTGTTAGAATGAGCGATCACTGTTCCATCATGAGCAACAATCGCGGCTTCACCGGTTGAGCCAACTTTGACCTGTGCCAGATAGTCCTGCAAAGTTTCAAGATTGACAGCCTGCAATACCATCCCTGCCAATTGACCGTTTTCACCGGTTACCGGCTGCGTGACAATAACAGAAGGAACTCCTGTTACCCTGTTGATAATTATATCGCTGATATGCGATTTCTGATCACCAACAGTATCCTTGTAAAATTTCCGGTCTGATAAATTATCCCCTATCACTTTAGCATCATAGGGAGCAATAGCCGTCCTTTTACCTGTTCGATCAAGAAAATTCAGCCGGTCAATCCCCCACGCCACCCTGAAATAGGTGTTAATCCTAGCTTGTATACGAGCCTGATCACCGGACTGAAAATCGTGGTCTACCCGATAGACCTGTCCACTTTTCTCAAAGGAATTAAAGAGATCTGTTACCTGACCAGAAAGCTGTGTAGCCTGGTTATTCATAGCGACTTCAGTGCTGTTTAGCGTCTGTTGGTATAAGACATACATACCAGTACCCGCAATAGTCATCCCGATAACCAACAGTGAGATTACGAGCAAAGTGACAGTTTTAGTTCTAATCGACATATTTCTCCCCCTTAATAACCATAAAGTTGACTTAGCTTCAGGCGGATTCTACTCTCAACTGAAGGTTAGCCGTCCTTATCCAGGGACTATCCGCTCTTAACTCTCACTCGTTTACCCGAAAGGGCGCAGAAAGCTGGAATCTTAGTGCGGGATAGTCAGCGGATAAATAAAATAAAAGACCGAATCCCCTGAAACCAGAGGTTGTTCAGTCATATATAACGCCTAATATTAACCAACATTATACAATAATATTTATTTTTGTCAATATTGATAATGGGTTTTATTATCAGTTACCTGGCATCGGCTCATTGTTTATTTATACTGCCAGCTACATTTTTTTCTTTCCAGGTAATCAATCGCGCCAAATAAAACAAGGCCTATATTGCTTAAAACCGCAATACCTGAGTACATTTCCAAATAATTCACCCGCAACCATGCATCCATAATAAAAAAACCCATGCCATACTTTGTGCCAAATGTCTCTGTAAAAAACAACACCGAAACGGCTGTCGCCATAGCCACCCGCAGCGATGTCAGGAATTTCGGCATCGAAGCAGGTATCAGAATCTCCCTGACAACATCCATAAAACCCGCGCCCAGCGAATATAAGGGGTAATAGGTTTCCTTGGGAATGCTTTTAACCCCATCCCGTACAGCGATGACAACCTGAAAAACAATGATAAGAAATATCATAAGTATTTTTGAAAGCTCCCCTAAACCAAACAGCAGCATTATTACCGGTAGGAGAGCAATTTTAGGAATTGGATAGGTAAGATAGACAATGGGGGATAACAACCGGTCCCAGGCAGGAAAATACCCCATACAAAGGCCAAGCGGGATACCAACAATCACTGCCAGGAAAACCCCGGCAATGATGCGCCATAGACTGTAAAAACCATGAATAGCAATTTGAGACATAAAGATAGCGATTAAATTCTCCAAAACCTTCCCAGGAGGCGGAATAATCGGCAACTGTACCGAAACAGAGACAAGCTGCCACAGGGCTAGGAAAATTAATATGCCATAAATATACCAAACTCCCGGGCCTTTTACTTTCACTTTGACCAATCCTCTTTTATCATCTTTCGTAACTCTACACATAGTTGAAAAAAATCCTTATGCTCGCGCACATCATCTACTCCAAATAGAGGATTATCAACTATTTTACTGACCTTGCCAGGAGCAGCTGCCAAAATTACAATTTTCCGGCCTAGATACACCGCTTCCTCCATCTGATGGGTGACAAGGACAGTTGAAACAGAATGTTTTCTCCATACACTTAAGAATACATTCTGGATCTCTTCCCTGGTCATCGCATCCAAAGCGGAAAATGGTTCATCCATTAGTAGTAAGTCGGGTTTTAAAAGAAAGGCACGCGCCAAAGCAACCCGCTGCTGCTGCCCGCCGCTTAACTCCCCGGGATACCTGTATTCCAGCCCTCCCAGGCCTAACAGCTGAATCAGCGAGGTTAAATCAGCTTCATAATCAGCCTGTTTTTTGTGCTTAATTTTAAAACCTAAACAGATGTTCTCATACACGTTTTTCCAGGGCAGCAACCCGTAATTCTGGGGAATAAAACCAATAATTTGCGTTTTAGGCATAACAGGCTGGCCATTAATTTCAACAGTTCCTTCAAAGTCTGTAATAATTCCGGCCAATATTTTTAACAACGTCGATTTACCACAACCGGACGGGCCAATAATCGCACAGGTCTCCCCTGCCGCAAGCTCAAGATTAATATCTTTGAGAGCTGTATAACGGGCCTCGCTGGTTTCGTATGTCATACTCAACCCTTTAATCTGAATCATAACTCTATCTTACAAACCGGGTATCGACCAAGTCTGTATATAAATATTTTTTCTGGATGAGCTGTCTTGCCTGAAGCCAGGCTACGACATCATCAATATCCTGCTGCTGCGGCGCAGCTGCTTTTTTGTATTGCGGCAAAACAAGTACCCCTTTTACGTCCTTAGGAAAGCCACCTTTTTCAATCAACAAGTCAATATAGTTTTCCATTGGCTCCTTCGATAAATAGTCGACTGCTTTGCTGTAAGCCCGGTACATAGCCTGGATTTCTTTCTCTTTTTGACTTACAGCCTTAGAGGTAAATAGTAAAACCCCCGGATTTAACCCTAATTGTTCTGAGGTTCTTATTACCTTTGCACCATTTTTGACGGCAACTGTCGCTAAAGGATCCGGTAGTGTCGCAGCTGCGATCTTACCGTTTTGCAACATCTCCAGGCGGGCAGGAATCTGAGGTATAACCACCTTGTTGATTTCGGCTGAGGTTAATCCCCCCTCGGTCACAACCTTGTCTGTTACATAGTCAATTATCGTATTTTTAGAAATTGCCACATCCTTGCCTTTCAGCTCCTGAATTGATGTGGCTGTTTCATCTTTATTTACAACCAATTTATAACTGCCTGTTGTCAGTGAGGTAATCACTGTATCAAAACCGCCGGCTTTGGCGAAGGCTTCAGCCAGCATATCTGAGACGGCTCCGTCCAGGTTGCCGCTTTGCAGGGCACTATCACGTTCCATGGCACTTTTAAAATGTTTCAGGGTTACTGATAAGCCCTCTTCTTTAAAATATCCCTTTTCCTCGGCAATAATGAAAGGAATGGAATCTACATCAGGCATAAGCCCCAGGGTAATTGTCTGTAATTGAGCCTGTTTCTGAGCAGCATCCTCTTTCTTGTCGCTGGCGCACCCTGTCAAAAAAACCAACAGCATAGAGATAATAAGTATTCCAATCGTCTTTTTCACTTTTACTCCTCTTTTCTTTTTCAGGTTAATTACTAATCCCACCTATTTTACTACCTCACTGGCTATATACAACGCGTTAAAGTTTTGCAGGCGGGTGGTGTGTTGGCAAAAGCGGAAGTCAAGCGCCAGCGGTGGAGCGTTGCCAATGCACCATCCGCCTGCGCCTGCAAACTTTTTTTAATGCGTAATATATACTTCCATAATTCAAAGTATTACTGGTTAGATATGTATTTACTCAAATAATTTAAATTCGACAATTACAACGCTCTTCCTCTAACACTAATGCAAAGTTCTGCGACAAATAGTTTAACGGCAGAGCCAACTACTATATAATGGGGGTGAGGTGAGGTACTTGTACACTAAAATAATAGGATTTTTTATGACCGGGACAGGCAACTCCTATCAGGTTGCAAAATGGTTTTTGGAGTCTGTTGCTAAAATACCAACAGAACTCTATCAGGTTAGAGAAAAACAACAAGCAGACATCCAGATAGGAGCTCATGATTTATTGGTGATTAGCTATCCTACCCATGGTTTTACCGCTCCCTGGTTAATGATAAAACATATATTTCGCCTGCCGCAAAGTAATGGTGTTCATGCAGTACTGTTGCCAACACGGGCCGGTACGAGGATGTTCGGAGTATCCTTACCAGGCATGGAGGGTACGGCAGGCTACCTTATCGCCTTGCTGCTATGGCTCAAAGGCTATCAGATCAGAGGGGTATCGGCTATTGATATGCCTTCTAACTGGACAGCCGTGCATTGGGGGTTAAATGACAGGAATATCCAGGCAATATCCAATAAGGCGTCAGCAAAGGTACAGAAGCTTGCGCACAAAATAACAGTTGGCCAGTCCTTTTATCATGGCTTTATCCCGCTATTTATCGGTCTTTTATTAGCCCGTATATCACTCATGTATTTGATTATTGCCCAGCTAGTTTTAGCTAAACTTTTTTTTGCTTCAAACACCTGTAATGGGTGTGGCTTATGTCAGCAAATCTGTCCCAAACACGCGATTGTGCTGGCCGGGAATAAACCGCACTGGCGTTACTCATGTGACAGTTGCATGGCTTGTATGAATTATTGTCCGCAAAAAGCAATTCAGGTAAGTCCATTGACAGTCTTTTTCTTTGCTTATATCCTCTCCCTCCCGGTAACGGCCTGGGTAACCGGTAAGATTGGTTATGAGGTAATGTCAATCGCGCCGGGGATCGTGCATTTCCTCATCCAATACAGCTATACACTTAGCAGTATAGCCTTGTTATGCTGGTTGCTGCACCATATTCTGCGCCTAAAACCTCTTGCCGCCTTGCTGGCAGCCTTGTCACATACTAAATATCTCAGACGTTACCGGGCACCAGGGGTTTCGCTGAAAGATATTCACAAAATTCCGGACTGACAGCCAACTTTCCGGCTGGTTAATTGCATGAACCCCAGCAATGTAGGCGATAACCACTTATCCTTGTGATAGATAACCTGGGTATACATTCCAGGATCCGGACCATGCCAGGGAAGCGCTATCAAAGAATGATTCGCTATTTCCTTTTCCACGTAGATTTTCGGCAGAATGGCTAAACCCAGCCCACTAATGACAAATTGCTTAATTGCTTCAATATTTTTTACTTTCATATATGAATGGGGCTTAATATCATTTTTCTCCAATAGATTCTCTATAAATGTTCGATAAGCACACCCGGCTTGGGTTACAATAAATTCCTCTGTTTCAAAATGGCTTACCTCTATCACAGTTTGTTGTGCCAGCAAATGCTCCGGCGAAGCAATAAACAGCATGGGCTCCGGGCATAATATTTCTGCAGTGAGATCAGGATACGAAACCTTGCCGGCAAGAATAAACGCCACATCAATAATGTTATTTTTTAAGTCATCGTGAAATTTAGCAATATCTCCGAAATTTAATTCAATATCAATACAGGGATGTTCTTTGCGAAACTCTTTAAGCAGCCCGGGAAGCCGAACAACGGCAAAGGTTTCGCTGGCCCCAATGATAAGTTTTCCGTAAGGCTCTTTTTCAGGCGATACTGCATTAACAGCTTCTTCTGTAAGGTTGAGGATTCGCTCTGCATATCCAAGAAAGCGCTCACCCTCGCGGGTTAAGCGGACGCGATGACCAAGACGGTCAAAGAGCTTGACATTTAATTCTTTTTCCAATGCTTGAATATGGTTTGTCAGGGTAGGCTGGGTGTAGGATAAATACTCTGCTGCCTGGGCAAAACTGCCCTTTTCGGTTATTGCGATCAGTGATTGTAGCTGCCTTAGTTCCATCTCTAACCTCTTAAT
>NZ_DATMXX010000102.1:0-18217 GCF_035561255.1 Sporomusa sp.
TAGCCACACTACATAATTTAAGGTATTATTTGTAATAGTACCAAACAAACTAGTTCCTGGGAGGTATGATAAAATGTTTGCTCGCAACCTCCGCAACCGGCTGGTTGTATCTTTTTTAGCGCTCATTCTTTTTACACTAACAGCACTTGGCAGCTATATACTGTGGTTTTTTTACCAGCACAATATTGCCAGTCTCAATACCGCGATGCTTAACCAGGGAAAAATTATTGAAGAGCTCATCTACCGGGACATGTCCGGCCCCATTCAAAAGGCTCAGATCGATGAGAAAATCAAAGAACTTAGCTCTCGTATTGACTTAAGGGTTACTGTGATTGATACCACTGGCGCAGTCATTGCCGACTCCCAGCAAAACCCGTCCCTGATGGAAAACCATAGCAACCGACCGGAAATAGCGGACGCGCTTTCTGGTAAAAACGGCTATACCATACGTACAAGCGCAACCCAGGATAAGTCATTGTTATATGTATCCACGCCGATTTTCTTTCACAATGAGATTACCGGTGTGGTACGTGTAGCTATGCCGCTTGACCATGTAGACGCAGGTTACAGAAAGATATTATCAGCCCTGTTAGCAGCCAGTCTGTTGACCTCACTTGTGGCAATCATCTTCAGTCTGGCTCTTGCCAATAAGTATACCCGCCCGCTCGAAAGCATTATTAATACTGCCAACGACATCGCCAAGGGCCAGCTAAATAAACGGGTATTTATTAAAACAGGTGATGAACTCGAAATTCTGGCTCATTCCATCAATAACTTAACCTCCAGCCTGGAAGACAAAGTCAATGATGCCATCGCTGAACATCGCAAGCTTCAGCTTATTTTGCAGAATATGGGCGATGCTGTTATTCTCCTGGATCGCTTTGGCAAGGTCACCACCGCCAACAATATGGCCCTGACAATCTTCGGCATAACCGACCAAATGCTGGGGCAGCACAATATCCAGGTTATTGGCAATAGCCTGTTAGATCAGGCGGTCCAAGAAACGATCCTTCGGAAAAAGAATAAAATTATTGACCTTAAAACAAATATTCACGGGAAGAAGCGGGTCTTTCAGGTGTTTCTGGCCCCCTTTACCAGCAATGAAAGCGATGTCCCCGGGATATTAACCGTATTTCATGATATAACCACCCTACAGGAAATGCATGACCGACAGGCCGATTTTGTGACCAATGCGTCACATGAGCTGGCTACCCCACTAACGGCAATCAAGGGATTTGCCGAGACACTTTTGGATGGGGCACTCACACAGCCGGAACTAAATGAGAAGTTTATCCGCATCATTTACGATGAGGCTGATCGCATGCATAGGCTAGTTCAGGACTTACTCAGTCTGGCCCGGCTCAGCGCCCAGGAATACCGCGAACAAGTCAGACTGGAGGCAGTTACAGTCGGCCCGGTATTAGAAGCCGCCAAACAGGATCTGGAGCCCCGCTGGCAGCAGAAAAATCACACCCTTATCATTACAGGCGGTACAGAGTCACTGGCCGCCCTTGCCCATCCAGACTGGCTTAAACAGGTTATTGTAAATCTATTGGAGAACAGTATCAAGTATACCCCTGCTGGGGGTAAAATACTATTAACCTGCTGGCAGGAAGATCATGAAATAAAAATCAAAGTCAAGGATTCCGGTATCGGTATCCCGACCAAAGACTTGCCGCTCATCTTTGACCGCTTTTACCGGGTTGACCGGGCCCGGGCCCGCACAGCCGGGGGTACCGGTCTTGGCCTGGCCATTGCCAAGTTTATTGTCGAAATGTTAGGCGGCCGTATCGAGGCAGCTAGCCTGGTCGATGTAGGGACAACATTCACAGTTACGCTGCCTGCTTACGAATCAAAGTCATAAACAAAAGAACCTGCTCTAAATTGAGCAGGTTCTTTTACGTTCATACACTATACTTTGCCAATAAAGAATTAAAGGCATAGTTGTAGCCTTTTATTTTTTCCGTCGTCTTTGACCTGTCACCAAATAAATCGTCCACTCAGCGATATTAGTGGCATGGTCGGCAATACGCTCCAGGTAGCGGGCAACAAAGATAAGCTGAGTGGCCTGCGTAATAGTTTTGGGATCTTCCATCATATATGTCAGCAGTTCCCGAAATACCTGATAGTAAAGGTCATCGACCTCATCATCATTTAGGCAAACCTGTTCAGCAAGCGGGATATCAAGTGTAGTATAGGCATCCAGCGCGTCTTTGAGCATTTTCTGAGACATTTGCGCCATGCGGGGGATATCGACAAGGGGTTTTATTAGCTCCTGATTGGCCAATCCTAACGTGATTTTGGCAATATCATAGGCGTGGTCTCCCATTCTTTCTAAATCAGTGGTAATTTTAAGGCCGGTGCCAATAACCCGGAGATCGCGGGCCATCGGTTGCTGTCTGGCGATTAGAACCATGCATTTATCCTCAATGTCGACTTCCATTTGATCAATTATATCGTCAAAATCCATAACCCTACGGGCCAGCTCCAGGTCTCCCCGGGCCAGCGAGACCACTGCATCATCAATGGCACTGCCTACGGCCTTGCCCATGTCTAACAGGCTTTGTCGCAGCTGTTCTAATTCCTGGTCATAGTTATGCCTTACTGTCATCTGTATCTCCTCCTTTATCCGAAACGCCCAGTAATATAGTCTTCAGTCCGTTTATCCTGCGGGCGGGTAAAGATCGTATCAGTCTTATCATGCTCCACAAGATCGCCACTTAGGAAAAAACCGGTATAATCCGATACGCGGGCTGCCTGTTGCATATTATGAGTAACCATAACAATCGTATAACTGACTTTAAGTTCAGTTACCAATTCTTCAATCTTCATTGTGGATATCGGATCAAGTGCAGAACATGGCTCATCCATCAGGAGTACCTCCGGCTCTACTGCCAGTAATCTGGCAATACACAGCCGCTGCTGCTGGCCACCTGACAGGCCCATAGCCGATGCATGCAGCCGGTCTTTTACTTCATCCCAAAGGGCTGAACCGGTAAGACTTTTTTCTACAATCTCATCAAGTACGGCCCGTTTCGTCTGTCCGTGAATGCGCGGACCATAGGCAATATTATCATAAATTGACATCGGGAAGGGATTAGGCCGCTGGAAAACCATACCGACCCGTTTTCTCAACATAACTGTATCAACATTAGGGTGATATATATTTTCACCGTCAAGCAATACCTCACCCTCAATTCTCACATTGTCAATCAAATCATTCATGCGGTTTAGTGTTTTTAAAAAGGTAGACTTACCGCAGCCTGATGGTCCAATTAAGGCAAGTACGCTATTTTCTATTATTTCAATAGAGATTTTTTTGAGGGCTAGGACATCTCCATAATATAACCCAAGTTTATTTACTTGAACTTTAACATTCATAAGTTAGTCTATGCCTCCTGTAGTTTCTCATATGCAATATATCATAAAATCGGCGGCGTGAATGTTAATATCTTGTTAAGATTTTATAGATCAGCACCAAGATAAAGAAAAATTGCCTTACTACCGCTTTACAATAACCAAAATATCCTCTTAGTCATTGTGCCGATAGCAAAGCAATTTTATGTTATCTTTTGCTCATTCTAAATCGCGAAACCGATACCCAACGCCTCGCACGGTCTCAATCGCTTCCGCAATTTCAATATCCTGAGACAATTTTACCCGCAAATGACGTACATGCACATCAACAGTCCTGGTATCGCCAAAATATTCGTAACCCCAGACCTTTTCAAGCAGTTGTTCGCGGGTAAATACCTTGCCGGTATTTGTGGCAAACAGCTTAAGCATCTCATATTCTTTAGGCGTCAGTTCCAATTTTACCGAACCAATATATGCTTCGTAACGGTTAAAGTTAAGTGTAAGCTTACCTACTGTTAAGGCTCCACTTACTGAACTGTCTTTCTGACTGCGTCTGAGCACTGCCTTAATCCTTGCCAGTAGTTCTCTTGGACTAAATGGCTTGGTCAGATAATCATCCGCTCCAAGCTCAAGACCAATCACTTTATCAATCTCTTCATTTTTGGCAGTCAGCATAATAATCGGGATGGCGGCTGTTTCACGGGAGTTTTTTATCAACCGGCATACTTCAAGACCATCAATGCCTGGAAGCATCAGATCGAGGACGATAAGATCCGGCCTGTTGGTTTTGGCTATGTTTACCGCCACCTGACCATCGTCTGCCTCAAGAATCTTGTAACCAGCCTTCTCCAGATTAAACTTTATAAGCTCGCGAATATTTAGTTCATCATCTACGATTAAAATCTTTCCTGCCATAAACTCGCTCCTCATTCCCCTTAGAAAAGATGAGATCGCCATATCCTGCCACTCCATACACTGGAGTTAGGAGTTAAGGGACCTATTTTAAACAAAAACCAGGTTTATAACCTGGTTTGGTGGGTCTTGTCCACTGTGTAATTAGGCGTTAACGGTGTCTTTCAGACCTTTGCCGGCTTTAAATACTGGGTTTTTAGAAGCTGGTATAGTAATTTCGTCACCGGTTTGAGGATTGCGCCCTTTGCGCTCTTCTCTGGTTTTTACTTCAAAAGTACCAAATCCGATTATTTGTACTTTATCATCGTTGGCTAAAGCTTCTTCAATAGCGGCAAATACTGCGTTGATAGCCTTCTCAGCATCTTTTTGAGTCATATCAGCCTTTTGAGCCACTGCTTTTACAAGGTCAGTTTTATTCACAATCTTGCTCCCCCTAACATAAATCGATTACGATTAGCTTTATTCGCTACGCAACTTTTTATTCCTGCCAATCTAAAAAAAAATGGTAAAAAAACTCATGACTTGGCTTCTTTTGCCTTGGCTTCATCCCATAAAGCATCAAGAGCAGTTAAATTCATGTCTTCCCAGGCCCGCTGCTGTTCTTTGAGGGTGGCCTCGATGTAATTGAATCGACGTCGAAATTTGTTGTTGGTACGGTTAAGGGCTGTTTCGGGATCAATGCCCATAAAGCGCGCCAAATTTACCACCGCAAAAAGCACATCTCCCAATTCATCCTCGGTTTTCTGACCGCGTTCGTCTGCCGGCGCTAGAGCTGCTTGCCGGAGTTCAGCAAGCTCTTCGGCAACCTTGTCCCATACCGGACCAATTTCAGACCAGTCAAAGCCCACTTTAGCGGCTTTAGCCTGCAGCTTATAGGCGGTCATTAAACTAGGCAGGCCTACCGGAATACCATCAAGCACCCCAGTTCGCTCACCGGCCTTTTCCTGTTTTTTAATTTGATCCCAGTTGACGACAACCTCAGCCGCATCACGGACCGTTATAGCGCCAAACACATGTGGATGGCGGCGTACCATTTTCTCGGTAACATGATCAACAACATCCTGCATGGTAAAACCGCCACTCTCTTCGGCAACGCGGGCATGAAAAACGATTTGGAGCAATAAATCCCCCAGTTCTTCACATAATTTGACACCATCGGCCAATTCAATGGCTTCAAGTACCTCATAGACTTCCTCCACAATGTAGCGGCGCAGGCTAAGATGTGTCTGTTCAATATCCCAGACACAGCCGCCAGGCGATCTCAGACGCGCCATCACATCAACAATCGGATCAAGGGAAAATATCTTGCTCCGGGCGGGGCGGGGCGGCACATATACACTGGTAAGATGATCAATCTCAGGCAACCGGTCAATCTCAAACAGCATTACCTTATGGATTTGCTCATCAGGCAGACCGAGATTACGTGCCACTGTAACCTGATATTCATCACCATAATAGTCGATGAGCGCCAATTTGGCATCTGATGCCACCTGGCGGCTATATACCTGGGTAACAATGAGACCGGTAACAAGATCAGGGGGCAATGTAGCCAGATCTGCTGCATCAACAATGGTAAGCCCGGTAATGGGATCAACACCAAGCCTTGTATACAACACTTCCAGAAAACTCATTGCCGGAATAATGGCAAGATCTACACCTGCGGCTTGCGCCTGAGTAGTAATAAGCTCAACAGTTTTTTCTGCTACCAGCGGGCTACCAGGCACAGCATAGACTATGTGCTCTCCTTGAACCGCCCGCCGTATAACCTCAGTGGCTATTGCCTGGTAGAGGTTGGAAAAATTGTCCGCCTGCTCATACATGTGATCAAAACTGGTAAAAGCAACCCCGCGTTTCTTCAGCTCATCCACACAGGGATGTTTGGCTGTGCGCAAAATGAGGGTATTTGTACCAGACAGCAGCTCCCAGGTCTCCAGTGTTATGTGTTTAAAGCTTCCGGGACCAAGCCCAGTAATAGTAATTCCCATATTATCGCCTCAACAGTCGTAATGTAGTTAAAATAGCAGCAATTTTACCGCCGATGCGAGGTAATTGCTCAATATCACGTGCCCCAACTCCACCTACCAGGAGCAGAACAATGCCAAATACAATACCCCCGGCGGTAATAGACCCCAACGTAGCCAGCGTATTGTGGAGCGTCTGGCTCATGATGGTATCATAGGCCAGCAACACGACAACGCCCATTACGCCAGATGCCAGTATAGCTTTAAAGGTATCTTTAATATCAAGGCTAAAACCGACATACCTGTATACGAAAAACATATTTAACAGTGCAGCCACTCCAAAGTCGGCGACAGTGGCCCACGCGGCCCCCATAATCCCCAGGGATGGTACTGCTGTCAGTATCCAGCTCATAACAATCTTGACAACAGCCGAAATAGCCATATTAATAACCGGTATTGCAGTATGACCCAAGCCCTGCAATACACCGGTTGTTACCTGGTGTATGCCGAGAAGAAAGATTCCTACGGACAAGATGGCGATGGATACGCCGGCATTAGGTGTGCCATACAGCATCAGTGAGATGGGGGTAGCCAATAGTGACATACCAACGAAGCTGGGAATTGTGATTAGGTTGGAAATGCGCATGGCAGTTGCAGTGCGCTGATAAATCCGCTGCTTATTACCCAGAGTGTACGCTTCCGACACCGCAGGCACCAGGCTGGCAGCCAGCGAAGCCGTCAGGATTGTCGCCAGGTTAACAAGCGGTACAGCCATACCCGTAAGATACCCGAATAGTTCGGTCGCCTGCTCTACCGTATGTCCGGCCACTTCCAGCCTGGCCGGAACAATCAAGAGGTCAATATTGGATACGACCGGCAACATGATGTTAGCAAGCGACACCGGCAGTGCCAGTTTTACAATCCGTCCAACAATACTCAGACTGGATTCCTGGGTGATCTGCGGCTGGGTTTCCATCTGATGCTTAAATCCCGGTTTATGCCGCCAGTAAAAATACAAGAGTACCAAGAGTCCGGCAGCAGCACCGGGACCTGCGCCAAAGCTAGCTCCGGCAGCAGCGAATTCCAGGCCCCGCGGCAGCAGGATATAGGCAAAAGCAATCATTGTTACAACCCGTATCAGCTGTTCAAATATCTGAGAAACAGCTGTTGGCGTCATCAGCTGCAAACCCTGAAAGTATCCACGATAGCTTGATAATACGGTAACAAAAAATATAGCCGGCGCTAACGCGGCAATGGCATAATACGCTCTGTGGTCACGGACAAAGTTATGTTCAATCAACCAGCCGGCACCGTAATATAACAGGAAGGTAAAGAACAGTCCGGTAGCAGCCAATACCCCCAAGGAAATCCGGAATACATGATTGGCTCCGCGGTAGTCGTTACGGGCAATTTTTTCAGCTACAATAATGGAAATGGCTACTGGGATACCTGCTGATGATACGCTAAGCGCCAGCAAATAAATTGGATAAGCCATCTGGTACAGGCCTACCCCTTCACCACCCAGAAGGCGGGATAATAAAATCCGGTTAACTGATCCGATAATTTTAACAACAATACCAGCCACAGTCAAAATAAGTGCGCCTTTTAAAAATGTATCTTTACTCAAACGAGTCATTCCTCTCCAAAATTTGGCCTGTTTTAGCCACTTTTACTATTATAACAAAATCTTACCAGCAATAAAACACTATATGCATCGCGTATAATTTAAATCGCTTATAATTGCAGTTTTTATTTTACAGCAACAATCGCGTGGGCATTATTTCAACTTTTTTCTATTATACCGCTATAAGGTAATATAAAAGTAGCGAACTTAACAGTAATTGTTAGTGTCCGCTACTTGCCGTTTAAAATGCTGTGAAAATGTTATTGAGCCATTTGTTTTGCCAGGAATCCTGCTGCTGTTTCGGCTAGTTTGACCTCCATATCCGCCATTTGAGCGCCAGGTTCTTTGGAGCAGATAATAACAGCTCCGATTGCATCGCCTTCAACAATAATAGGAGCAATAACTTCAGCAGTAAATTTGCAGGTCTCATCGTCCTCACATTGGGAGGCGCAACCTTTGCAATGCTTGTATTCGCCTGGATTGCTGATTAGAGCGGTTTTACGCTCCTCCATTACTTTTTCAACAGCCGGGCCGAGAGGTTTGCTCAAGAACTCCTTTTTGGAGGCGCCAGCGACAGCTACTACGTTGTCGCGGTCAGCGATCAAAACAATATGACCAATGGCTTCAAACAGTGAGTCTGCATATTCTTTAGCAAAGTCCCCTAGTTCGCCTACCGGAGAATATTTCTTGAGTATTACCTCACCCTCACGATCTACATATATCTCCAGCGGGTCCCCTTCACGGATTCTGAGAGTTCGTCTAATTTCTTTCGGTATTACAACTCGGCCTAAATCATCAATTCTACGTACAATTCCGGTTGCTTTCACCAGTATCCCCCTTTCTACAGCTTTAGCCAAGCTTAGCTAGATTGAACCTACTAAAACGGGTTTGTCGATATCAAACTTTGAGTAGCGAATACATCAGGCATTACTGTTAGCAATATCCTAATCATTCATTGATAGTAGTATATATCCAGCTAGTGCGTTTTATTCATTTTTCTGGCTTAAGCCATCAGGGTTTAAGTTGACATTTTTTCCATATCTGTTAATACCGAGAATAACCTGGTTAATGCCTCTATAAGTGGCATTGTAAGCCGTGAAGTCATCAGTCGCATTGTCTCAGGCGGTCCGGGAACAAAGGCAAGTTTACCGGGAAAAATATTTTTAGCGTTCATTAAACCACCTTCAGCCACATTTGGGGTATCGCCAAATACAACCTCTACCCGCCCGCCCCGCTCGGCAATCGAGCGGACACCGATACGGCGCGCCATATTCTTAATCCTGGCAACACCCAAAAGGTTGGTTACAGGCAGTGGCGGCTCCCCAAACCGATCAATCAGTTCATCAATCAATTCGGTTAAATGCGATTCCTGGCGCACAGCGGCAATCCGCTGGTATATCTCAATCTTATGCATGGCATCGCTAATATAGTCACCAGTAAGATAGGCATCAATATTGAGTTCGATCGTTGGTTCAGGCAACGGTAAAATTGGATTTCCCGTCCTTAATTCTTCAACTGCTTCATCCAGCAGGCGGCAATACATTTCAAACCCGACACTGACAATATGCCCATGTTGTTCCCGGCCTAAAATATTACCGGCACCTCTGATTTCAAGATCACGCATGGCAATTTTAAAACCTGAGCCCAGCTCGGCAAATTCTTTGATGGCCTGCAACCGCTTTTCGGCAACCTCGGTAAGAACTTTATCCCGCCGATAAGTAAAGTAGGCATAAGCCATACGATGCGATCGGCCAACACGCCCCCGCATCTGATATAATTGCGACAAACCAAAGTGGTCGGCATCATATACGATAATCGTATTGGCATTAGGTACATCCAGGCCGTTTTCAATAATGCTTGTGCAAATAAGCACATCGTCGCGATTTTCATAAAAATCCAGCATGACCTGTTCTAACAGCTCCTCCGGCATCTGACCGTGGCCTGTTTTTATCGTAGCATCAGGCAAAATCTCGGTTAATCGCTGGCGTACCTTATCAATGGTCTGCACCCGGTTGTAAACAAAATACACCTGACCACCGCGCTTTAACTCACGAACTATTGCCTCCCGGATAATTTCTTCGTTATATTCTACAACATAGCTTTGCACCGGAAAACGGTCTTCAGGCGGCGTCTCAATAATACTCATATCGCGGGCGCCAACCAGCGACATATGCAGGGTACGCGGTATCGGAGTGGCACTTAGGGTAAGCACATCAAGGTTTGCCCTGAGCCGTTTCATCTTTTCCTTTTGGGCTACGCCAAACCGCTGTTCTTCATCAACGATCAGTAGTCCAAGGTCTTTAAACTCTACATCTGCCTGCAAAATGCGATGGGTGCCAATAAGCACATCAATTTGCCCGAGTGCAAGCTTTTGTAGTGTTGCCTTTTGTTCTCTGGCGCTCCGGAACCGGCTGACAACATCAACTACCGGGCCAAAACCGGCAAACCGCGCGCTAAAAGTCTGATAATGCTGCTGTGCCAGAACAGTGGTAGGCACCAATACAGCCACCTGCTTGCCACTCATGACAGCTTTGAAAGCAGCGCGTATGGCCACCTCGGTCTTGCCAAAGCCGACATCACCACATAACAACCGGTCCATGGGACGCGGCTGTTCCATATCATGTGTCACTTCAGTAATAGCCTGCAGCTGATCTGGCGTTTCCTCATAAGGAAATGCATCCTCAAACTCCCGCTGCCATGGGGTGTCAGGACCAAAAGCATGCCCTACCTGCAGTTGACGCTGGGCATAGAGTTCAATCAGCTCTTTGGCCATGTCGGCCACAGCAGCTTTAGCCTTGGTTTTCACCTTGAGCCAGTCGCTGCCACCCATTTTGCTCAGGCGAGGCACTTCACCTTCAGCACCAATATATTTTTGTAAAAGCCCAACCTGATCTGTTGGCACATAAAGCTTGTCGTCACCAGCGTAGCGGATATGGAGATAGTCTTTATGAACCCCGCCGACCTCCAGTGTTTCAACCCCAACATATTTGCCAATGCCATGGTTAATATGGACAACATAATCCCCAAGATTTATATCGCGAAAATAGGTAATCTGCTGCTCTTTGCCAACGCGTGGCCGGCGCTTTTTCTTCTGACGGCCAAAGATATCCAATTCGGTTAAAACAACCAGCTTAGCCTGTGGCAGCTCAAACCCGCCTGACAAGGCACCTGTCGACACAACAACAGCACCGGGGATCAACGGCATATGCCCCTCTTGGGCCATGATTGCGGTAATCCCTTCATCAGTCAGATTCTGCTGAATATTTGCCGCCTTATCACGGCTAGGCATAAATAATACGATATTGTGCTTTTTATCCTGCCAGTTTTTTATTTCGTCAATCAGCAAATCAATCTGGCGATGGAACGGCGCAATGCCTTTAGCGGTAATACTAATAATCGCCGTGGGCTGAGTGCCCGGTATCTTCTGCAGCAGCAAGGATAAATAGACCACCGTATACGCCTGACAGGCAGCCGCCAGTTCAGTCCAGCCAAAAACCCGGCGTTTAATATCCGGGTTTTCTTTGACTATCTTAGTCATCTGCTCTCTGATTCGCGCCGGTTCATCCAGTACAAGGCAGGACTCCTGCGGCAAATAGGACACAAACACTGCCGGTTTACCACTATGTTCAGGCTCAGTAAGGGGCATAATATCAGCTAACACCAGGTCTGTTACCGAACGCTGGCTGGCCGGGTCAAACTCCCGCAGTGAGTCAACCTCGTCACCAAATAGCTCTAACCGGAGCGGCTGACTCCGGTTAACAGCAAAAATATCAATAATACCACCGCGAATGCTAAACTGACCCGCGCTGTCCACCTGGTCAACCCGTTCATAGCCGAATTCGACCAGCGAACCGATAAGTTCCTCACGGCTTACCACACTGCCATTGGTTATCGTAATTCGGCTGTTTAGAAACTCTTGCTTTGGCAATACCCGCTGCATGGCGGCTTCTGCAGTTGCCAAAACAATAATCTTTTCCCCCCTGGCCATCCGGCTTAAGACATCCATGCGCCTTGCTGCCAACTCAACGCTCTTGGCAGCTGCCGCGAAGGTAACAATATCAATTGCCGGCAATTCTAATACCGGCACCTGGGGTAAGAGGGCTGCAAAATCAGCTCGCAGCATCTCAACAGCATCGTGACTGGCAGATATTATGATTGTCGGCCGGGGGAAACTCTGAAATGCCGCTGCCATAAGTACGCTTTTTTGCGCACCTGTCACACCATAAATTACACTCTGATCACCTACCGCCCCAAAGGCGGCTTGAGCCGCTATAAGCTGCTTATCCTCATGCAAAGCCGCAAATAGCGTCAGCATTGTTTTCTCTCCCATACAAGTACCTCTCACTAGTTACAGGTAGTACCAAAAGGGCTTTAGCCTAGGCTAAAGCCCTATATTATATGTGCTTAAATTTTTAATGAATATATCCTTTGTTAATAGCCGGCATACCAAATGCAACATTGTCGTCAATTCCCATTGAAGTTATGCAGAAGTCGCACAACGACTTGACATGAATGGTATTTTTCTCCACATCAGTTTTAATTATATCTTGACGCTCCTGAGCAGTCAAGCAGTCAAACCCAAACTTAACTTCATCGACTTGATCTACTTCTAATGTATCGATATGTTCACCACAATATTCACAAGTATAGAAAATTTTCATGAGATTTCCCTTCTTTCATAAGTTTTTGTCCGCATTATTGGCCAGTAATCTGACAACGGTTACGTTGTAAGCTACATGCAATAATATACCGGCAGACAACCCTAACCATATACTGCCTGTCATCATCAGAATACCGGCAGTCACGAGTCCGAAGAGACTATGTCCGGCAATACTTAAAAACGGAGCTGTCAAATGCTTACTACCATCTTGAATCCAATCATAGATGGCCTCAATTAATCCAAAAAGCATATGCACCATAATAATGGCGGCTCCCAGATAGTAAGCTAACAACGTTTTTGCCGCCTCCTCAACAACCGGCCCCAGACTAATAACACTTATCGGCCCAATATACCGCATAAACAGCCTGTTTATGAGAAAGCTTAGGCTGGCCATCAATGCTGCAATTACATATTCCATAATTAATCCTCACAAAACTCGGCTATTGAGATGGTATAATTATTATTCCCCGAAAAAATAGTCGTGTATACTGAATCTATTCTGATAGTAATTTTTTGCTTTATTAGCAATATACGACAGGAGAAAGTCGTTTATATGTCGAATTTATTAGCAATAATTGAATACAGATTTTGGAGGGATCATCTTGCAAACATCTTGGAACAAATTACTCCGGCTGGCAGTGTTGACTGTGGCCGTTATCGGGTGCCTGCCGTCAATTACCCTGGCGGCTCCAAAACAACCTACCCCGCCACCTGCCCCTGTTAAAGTAACAGTACTTGCAACAGCGGGGCTAAACGGCCATATCATGAACTGGGATTATGATCTTCCCAAAACTGCCGATTTTGGTCTTGTTAAGATTTCCAGTTTAGTAAAGAAAGAACGTCAGGCAAACCCCTACACACTCTTGGTTGATGGCGGCAATATGCTCACAGGAACGCCCCTGACCCGCTTATTTGCCAATGAACCGTCCAAACTTCCTAATCCGATGATTGCCACATATAACTATCTTGGTTATGACGCAGTTGTGCTTGGTGAGGGTGAGTTTGCCTATGGTTCTGACTACTTGTCCAAAGCGCTCACTACTGCTAAGTTTCCGGTACTGTCTGCTAACGCTCATAGTTCCAACAAGATTTGGGCCACAATCAAACCCTATGCCATCAAAGAATTTGAGGTAGGGAAAGATAAGAAGAAGGAAAAAATCCGTATTGGCATTATCGGCTTAACAACTGCCGACCCTGACAACAATCCATCAAATTATGCCGGACTTACCTTCGCGGATCAGACAGCCGCGCTTAATGCTACGGTTAAGACACTGAATAATAAAGTTGATGCTATAATTGTCGTAAAAAATAACGGCCTGGAGATTAACGGCACTATGGCCGCCTCCCCCGGCAAATTCGGCAGCAGCTTAAGCCGGACTGAGCTTACCTTTGAAAAGGTAGGAAAAAAATGGCAGCTTAAACAATCGGAGACGGCTACCCTGTACTCGGTAATTGCGCCTGTTGATAAAGCTATGGCGGACTTCGCGTGGCCATATCATGATGCTACGCTGCAACACTTAGGCAAACGTCCATAGCCCCAATTTACACACATAATAAAAGAGATTGCCACGTTTTAACGACGTGGCAATCTCTTTTATTATGGCAGGAATCCCATCGGATCAACCGGCTGCCCATCTTTTTGAACCTCAAAATGCAAATGTGGCCCGGTTGAATCGCCGGTGTTACCCATTGAGGCAATTCGTTGGCCAGCGCGCACGTATTGGCCTCTTTCAACAAAGTAATTGTCAAGATGACCATATAAACTTACATAGCCTCCGCCATGATCGATCATAACCGCATAGCCATAACCGCCTCGCCAGCCGGCCCAAATAACCCGGCCGGCCCGTGCAGACATAACATGGGTACCAATATCATTGGCAATATCAACACCGGCGTGCAAGCGCCCCCAGCGCCACCCAAACGGCGAGGAGATTTCGCCTTTTGTCGGCCAAATAAACCGGCTGGCAGAAGCCCGCGCAACCGCGGTATCGGCTCTGCCCCAGCGAGCGCCGGGAATAAACAGTTTTTCGCCAACGGCGACATCATTACTGTTCTTAGCATTGGCCGATTTAATGGTTTCTACCTGTACGCCGTATGTATGAGCAATCTCCCACAAAGTATCACCAGTATCCACTTGGTAAACAACGCCCTTATTAGGCAAAATGACCAACTCATCACCCGGATGGATAAGATCGCTTACGCCAGGGTTCGCTGCCATAAGTGTCTCAAGGTCAATACCGTAATGCTGCGCAATATCGATCAAGGTGTCACCAGAAACAACAACATGTTTCCGAAAGGCTTGCTGACTGGGCTCAGGTGCAGCGGCTGGAACCTGAGTCACTTGCTGCTCGGTTTTAGGCGGTACTGCCGTAGTTTCAGGCAGTGTCTGCACTCCACTCGGAGCCACCCACACGCCGGCAAGCAACGCTACCCCGCCTACATAGGCCCATTGCTTGGCATTCATTTTCAGCAGGTTCAATACTATCACCTCGCTTACTAGGCTTATCTCAGTCAACAAAACAGCTGTTGACTTGAACTCTCCCAGTATTAGCATAAGCGACAGGCCCTCAAAATATGCATAACTTGGATTATTTTTCTCAAGACATACATATTCTGTGCTATTTCATGCAAAAATATTATGCCCGTTTTATCGGCATAGGCTTTTTATCAAATTTATGGATCGCGTCAACAAACCTCACGGTACCTGTTGAACCGCGCATTACAATTGAATGAGTACGGGCACCACCGCCAAAATATCGTACACCGTTTAAGAGATCACCCTGGGTAATGGCAGTAGCCGCAAAAATGACTTCATCGCCTTTGACTAAATCGTCGATGGTAAATACTTTATTGATATCGACAATGCCCATAGCTCTAGCCCGTTCAATATCAGCATCGTTTTCCGGCCAAAGTCTTGCTTGCATATCGCCGCCGAGGCATTTGACAGCTGCTGCTGCCAATACGCCTTCAGGAGCACCGCCGATGCCTAAAAGCATATGGACGGCCGTCCCCTCAATCGCCGCATTGATAGCCGGCGATACATCGCCGTCAGAAATCAGCTTAATCCGTGCCCCTGCATCCCGGGCTTCTTTAACAATAGCGGCATGCCGCGGACGGTCAAGAATTACAACAGTCAAGTCTTCCACCGCGCGTTCCAGTGCCGAGGCCACAGCCTTCAAATTTTCTTTTACCGGGGCATTGATGTCGATTTTGCCCCTGGCCCGCGGCCCAACGGCGATTTTATCCATATACATATCTGGTGCATGCAAGAGGCAGCCGCGCGGCGCAATGGCCAGCACAGCGATAGAGCCAGGCAAGCCTTTCGCTACAAGGTTAGTGCCTTCCAGCGGATCAACCGCAATGTCAACTTCCCGACCACCGTGACCCACTTGCTCGCCAATATACAGCATGGGGGCCTCATCCATTTCCCCTTCACCGATTACCACACAGCCGCTGATATTAACTGTATCAAAGGCGGCTCTCATTCCATCTACCGCCGCCTGGTCTGCGGCAATTTTATCTCCACGTCCCATCCACCGGCCGCTGGCAACAGCTGCAGCCTCGGTAACCCGTACAAATTCCAGTGCTAATTCACGTTCCATAGTGTTACATCTCCTTAAATTCTTGATGGAAAAATTATACCGGGCGTTCGCCCGGCATCCTCTGCTCTCAACAGTCTTACATGTTGGCTTTCTGCCAGTCTGACAGGAACCGTTGTATTCCAGCGTCAGTCAGCGGGTGGTTTAAGAGCGACACCAGTACCTTGGCTGGTACAGTAGCAATGTGCGCACCGGCCAGTGCCGCTTGCGTAACATGCATAGGGTGACGAATGCTGGCGGCAATAATTTCAGTCGCAATACCATGGCTTGTAAAAACATTGGCAGTGTCTTTGATAAGCGCAATGCCATCCTGGCTAATATCGTCAAGTCGTCCAACAAACGGGCTCACATAGGCAGCTCCAGCCCGGGCAGCCAAAAGGGCCTGATTGACTGAAAAAATCAAAGTAACATTAGTTTTGATCCCTTCAGCAGCCAAAGCACTTACCGTTTTTAAACCATCAACAGTTATTGGGACTTTAATAACTACATTATTGCCGAGTTGCGCCAAATCGCGAGCTTCCGGCAGCATCTCTTCAAATTTTGTGCTGATGACCTCAGCACTGACCGGTCCTGGGGTCAATGCGGCAATTTCTTTAATAACTGCCTTAATATCCTGTTCTTCTTTGGCAATCAGCGAAGGGTTGGTAGTTACACCAGCTACAACACCCAGTGGCAGAATTGCTTTAATCTCAGTAATGTTAGCTGTATCAAGGAAAAATTTCACAGTAACCTCACCCGCTTCTTCTCAATTCTCTATCTAAATGACTTATTTACGACTAGTGCGCCTAAGAGGAGTCAGTTCAATGATACCCATAACCGACACGCGTGCTAAATCATGCTCATCCTTGGCCGGAATAACCAGGCGTCCATTGCATTGACTGCAGGATAGTTCGATGGCATCAACAAGCACCTCAGCTTCAACATCCGCATTGCCACAACAGCAGTATACCCCTCCCTGCTCGGCAATATCATGAATTTTATTTAAAATCTCAAGTAAAATTTGTGAATTCTCTATCCCCTGATCGTCTGACTGCTCCGCCATTTCACTGGTTATACTAGCTACTTCCTGCTTATGCCGGGCAATAATTTCGTCAATGGCTGCAGGGCTGCCGATAAAACCAAGTTCAAGATTAGCCTGGGAACAATATATTTTACTGGCCTTAGGCTGCCGGAACAGTTGGCTATCAAGGAAGATCAGATGGTTGGTTTCACATACTACACAGGGAATATCCAGTAAATATTGATGCCGCCCCGCGCTGGCAATGGCACCTTGTACCTGACCACAGCTACAGGCAAGCTGACGCCGTGAATTATTGAGAGCAAACCGGGAGACATTGTGCAGTTCAATATTTCCACATCGCGAACAATAAAGCGCTAATGTGGAAACAGCGCTAATAAACAATTGATATCCCCCCCTTGCTCTATATACTTCATACTTCGCCACCAGCGAGAAAAATCCTGCCTGCACTTGATTAACTTGGCAGCATCAGGTAAGAAACACGGTTTAGCCAGCCAACGATAGCACCTGCCGATTAAGTAAGTAACCCGGGGCTTATTTGCCCCGGGTCATTCCTCTGATTAGCCAATTAACAGCCGGCGTGCATCAAAGCCACTTCCGATATGCTCTTCAATGATCCGGCACAGGGACATAATATCAAACGGTTTGGTTATATAGTCACGCATGCCTGCTTCCCGTGCCTCGTTAACCATATCTAATTCACCGTAGGCAGTCATCATTATAACCTGGTCACCCTGCCCGTGACGCTTAAGTTCCTTCAGCGTCTCAATGCCATCCATGCCAGGCATCTTCATGTCCATTAATATTACGTTAGGCTTTACATCATTCGCAACCTGTATACCCTCATAGCCGTTAGAGGCTGTCATAACACTATAACCTTCATCCTGGAGAACTTCAGTAAGCAATCTTCTAATTCCAGGTTGGTCATCAATCACGAGAATGGTTGCCCGGGAACTGCTCATTACTCTGCACCTTGCTTTCTCCATAGTATTCGACCAAGATACAACTTAACTTTTCCTAATATATCCATATTCGCAGTAAAACAAAAATATCCTGCTAATTTCTGGAAGAAAATTGGTTTTTTTT
>NZ_DATMXX010000103.1:0-4687 GCF_035561255.1 Sporomusa sp.
TCTTTAAACTGATATTGGCATGATGCTTGCATTACAATATGGTCAGTAGATAAGAAATGGGCTTAGCCCTAAGGAGGTTTTATTTATGTCTATTGGTGAACAAGTCTACGGGTATTTTACACCTACTGTGAGCCTAATGGGAGTAGGAGCGCACAAACAAATTCCTGCACAAGTGAAAACACTTGGTGGTACAAGTGTCTTCCTTGTTACTGATGCTTACCTAGGCCGCCCAGGTGGGATGGCCGACGATATTAAGGCAATGCTGGAAGCTGATGGTATCAAGGTTACAGCTTTTGCAGGAGCAGAACCAAACCCTACCGACAAAAACGTTCATGATGGTTTAAAAAGTTACCAGGAAAGCGGCTCCGATACCATTTTAACCTTGGGTGGCGGCAGTGCTCACGATTGTGGTAAGGGAATTGGTTTATTGGCTACCAATGGCGGAAACATTCGTGACTTTGAAGGTCTTGATAAATCTAAGAAGCCGATGCCTCCGTTTATCGCCGTTAACACCACCGCCGGTACTGCTTCTGAGATGACTCGATTTGCTGTTATTACCAATACTTCTAATCATGTAAAAATGGCTATTGCTGACTGGCACACTACTCCAAATGTTGCAATTAATGATCCTTTACTGATGGTTGGTATGCCGCCCGCTCTTACTGCTGCTACCGGTATGGATGCATTAACTCATGCTGTTGAAGCGTATGTTTCCATTGCTGCTACACCGGTTACTGATTCAGCGGCTCTGATGGCTATTAAACTTATAGCGACTAACTTACGAAATGCGGTAGCCAATGGGCAGAATATGGAAGCCCGTGACAAAATGGCTTATGCCGAATATTTAGCTGGCATGGCATTTAACAACGCGGGTTTGGGATATGTGCATGCTATGGCTCACCAACTAGGCGGTTTATACAACCTGCCGCACGGAGTGTGCAATGCTATTTTACTGCCTCATGTTGAAACATTTAATATCATTGCTTGCCCAGAGCGTTTTGTTGATGTTGCCGTAGCAATGGGTGAAAATATACAAGGTCTGTCTGTTCGTGATGCTGCTGATAAAGCTATAGCGTCTATTAAGAAATTATCCGCTGACATTTGTATCCCTTCCGGCCTTGCTCAGTTAAAGGCTAACGAAAAAGATTTCGAGGTTATGGCCGGAAACGCAATGAAAGATATTTGCAGCCTATTTAATCCACGTACTGCTACGCTGGATGATATAATTGGTATCTATAAGGCAGCTATGTAATGGTTGCATGATGTAATTGGGTTATCGATTCATGCTATAATGTTAATTACTACTAGGTGTATCTCGCAGGTTCAAAAAAAACCGCAGACGCTTCGGAGGCCACTGAAAAAGTCCCTTTAATACTTAAAAAGGTATAGACCCTCAAGAAAACTGAGGAGGCTGTACCTTTTTTCCTGTATAATAAAGGTATTAAAGGGAGCAGGTGAGTCAAATGATTCAACAACAACAATCTATGGTTTTAAGTCCCTATATAGAGCTCTATAACTTGGTTATCCCCAAGGATAATATATTGCGGCAAATCAACGAACTTATTGATTTCTCCTTTGTGTATGAGGAATTGAAAGAGAGCTATTGTCTAGATAACGGCAGAAATGCGATTGATCCGATTCGGATGTTTAAATATTTGCTGCTCAAAACGATCTTCGAACTATCTGACGTTGACATCGTTGAGCGCTCCCAATACGATATGTCGTTTAAGTACTTTCTCCACATGGCACCGGAAGATCCGGTGATTGATCCAAGTTCTTTAACAAAGTTCCGGAAGCTGCGGTTAAAGGATCTAAATTTGCTCGACATGCTCATAAACAAAACCGTTGAAGTCGCAATCGAAAAGGGTATTATCAACAGCAAATCAATCATTGTTGATGCAACCCATACAAAAGCCCGTTATAATCAGAAATCCCCCATAGAAATCTTGCAGGACCGTTCCCGAAAACTAAGAAAAGCCGTCTACAAGGTAGACGAATCTTTGAAAGCGAAGTTCCCGACGAAAAATACCAGCGGTGTACTCGAAGACGAAATCGCCTACTGCCAAAAACTCGTCGATGTGATTGAAGCGGAAGGAGGCGTTTGCGAGCTTCCGAAAATTAAAGAACCTCTCAATCTGCTCAAAGAAACGGTGACAGATGACCTCGATCAGTTGCGGATTTCGGAGGACCAAGATGCAAAAGTTGGCCATAAGAGTGCAGATTCCTCATTTTTTGGATATAAAACGCATCTTGCCATGACCGAGGAACGGATTATTACGGCAGCAGTCGTCACGACGGGCGAAAAGAACGACGGTAAGCAACTACAGGAGCTGATTGAAAAAAGCAAGGCAGTCGGTATGGAAGTCAAAACGGTCATTGGGGATACGGCTTACTCTGAAAAAGATAACATAACGTACACCAAGGACAATAACATAGAACTCATTGCCAAGCTCAATCCTCTCATTACACAAGGGATCCGAAAGAAAGAAGACGAATTCCAATTCAATAAGGATGCAGGCATGTATGTGTGCAAGGCCGGCCACATGGCAAACCGGAAAGCGCGGCAAGGAAAGACAGGCGTTGGGAAAAACCAAACTGATACATACTATTTCGATATTGAGCTTTGCAAGCGATGCCCTTTCAAAAAAGGGTGTTACAAAGAGGGAGCAAAATGCAAAACTTATTCGGTGAGTATCAAATCTAGCGAACACACCGAACAAATGGCGTTCCAGGAAAGCGAGTACTTCAAGGGAAAGGCAAAGGAGCGCTACAAGATTGAAGCAAAGAATAGTGAACTCAAACACAGACACGGGTATGATGTAGCGTCATCTTCGGGTCTTGTTGGCATGGAGTTACAGGGGGCGATGGCGATCTTTACTGTGAATATAAAGAGAATATTGAAACTGATAAGGTAGAAGACAAGTTATAAAGGTTTCCTAAATGGTAAAAGACGACCCTCACCCCAAAATTGGGAACAAGGGTCGTCTTCTGTTTCGTACTTTTTAAGCTTTGCTCCGTCAAAACCACAAGTTCTTCAGTGGCCTCCTTATGTGCCGACAGCCTTTTTTATGGCATTCTTTTAACGTTTAAATAGCTTACCTGGTAAAAATGCCGCGAGAGCCAATCCTGCAAGTGGCAACACTGATAATACAGTAAATACGCTGGGAATGCCGAAATGGTCGGCAACATAGCCCAGGATCGTAGCGCCGACGCCACCAAGGCCGATACTAAAGCCAATAGTCAGGCCCGAAGCCATGCCGACATAGCCTGGCATCATTTCCTGCGCCAACACGACTGTTGTGGCGAATGATGAAATGAGGGCCAACCCGGTTAACGCAAGTATGAGCAATGTTGCAAAGCCGCTAGTGTATTGAAATAAACTAATCAAAGGCAGTGTGGCGAGGATAGAGCCCATAATAACCGTTTTGCGGCCAAAGCGGTCGCTTAAAGACGCGCCGGTATAAGTACCGACTACCCCGGCGAGCAGAAAAATCGCTAAGAGATAACTGGCATATACCGGGCTGCCTGATAAATAGTTGATGTAGTACATCGGTATATAGGTAGTTAATCCGGTATGGATACTAGATCTTACGAATATAAACGCTAAGAGTATGGCGAGCAGACCGTAGTTAAGCGACTGGCCTTTCGTAGAGCCTGCGTGTGAAGCAGCAGCTGATTGTACGGCAGGTTCTTGAGGCGAAATATCCTGAAGGTTGCGATACAGCAGGAGCGACATGACTAAACCAGGTATGATGAAGTATAGGGTGTTTGTTAACTCTCCTGGCAAGTTGAGGGCAAATGACATGGCAATTGAGCCGAGCGCCAGCCCTAGATTGCCGCCTACTGAAAATAGACCCATGCTGCGCCCTTTTGTCGCAGCGCTGCTGACAAGGTGGGCAGATTTGGATGCCTGAGGATGAAAACAGGCAATTCCCAAGCCCCCAATAACTACAACTCCCAACAGTGCATAGTAAGAAGTCATTAGACCGATCATGCCTAACCCGATCCCTGCGAGCAGCACACTGGCTGGGATTAGCCATGGTAGTGAGACACGATCGGTAAGATAGCCAAACACCGGCTGAATTACTGAAGAGGTCAGATTTTGTACAAGGACAATGACTCCGACTTGGGTATAAGTTAGGTTGAAGGCTGTTTTTAAAAACGGCAGCAGCACAGGTAGCGCGCCTTGGCCGAAATCGGTAATTAAATGCCCCAAAGTTAAAAGCGCCAGTGGTTTTGTTATAAGTCGCTCCTTACGTTGATCTTGCTGCATATGATTTCTCCTTTGTATTAAAAATGGTTATTTACTAATAATAGGCTGATAAGGCAAGATTATCAAGCTGGATGAGGGCTTGTTTTCAGCCCTGTCCCCGCATATAAAGCAATTGAGGTTGATTTTTGCCTGATTTAAAAAGTAGTTGCCATTTTAATACAGGACAAGGTATAATACATTGTAATGACAAGACAAGTGTAAAGACATGGGGGTGAAGATTTTGGGGATTATTAGTCGCTTGGAACAGATTCCAGTTAGCCGCTTTCATTATAAACTGTTGGTTTTGACTGGGGTGGGTTGGCTGTTTGATGCTATGGATACTGGGATTATTGCTTTTGTATTGCCGATTTTAGCTCAGCAGTGGGGATTGTCTGCCACCCAGATGGGGTTTATCGGCAGTATTGGCCTCTTGGG
>NZ_DATMXX010000104.1:0-5774 GCF_035561255.1 Sporomusa sp.
TCTTATGACTATTTTTCATATTTTTGTTGATAGATGAAAACCTAACCCATATCCGGCCCGGTTAATAAAGGTGGCAGGCAACCCGCCGTCCGGAATGCACAATTTTTTGCCGTGGAGCTTCCTGCCTGCACTGCTCCCTGACGGCCGGACACCTGGTGTGGAAAGCGCAGCCTGCCGGTAAATTAAGCGGCGATGGCACGTCACCGGACAAAATAATACGCTCTCTTTTACGGTTCAGATCCGTCCGCGGAATCGCGGTAAGCAGGGCCTGGGTATACGGGTGTAAAGGCTCGGAGAATAGGTCGTCTGTATTGGCCTCTTCAACCAGGTTTCCCAGATACATAACCCCAATTTTATCAGAAATATGCCGCACAACACTCAAATTATGAGCAATAAACAAATACGTCAGCGACAAATCCTGCTGCAAGTCTGCCAGAAGATTGATAATCTGCGACTGGGTTGAAACATCAAGAGCTGACACCGCTTCATCGCACACAATAAAACCCGGATCTACAGCCAGAGCCCTCGCCAGAACGATCCGCTGCCGCTGTCCTCCGGAAAACTCATGTGGATAACGGTCATATTGTTCTCTGTTTAATCCTACCCGGTGAAAAAGCTCATAGACTTGTTCTCTGCGGGTATTAGGCTCACCGATATTATGGATGTCCAGCACTTCCCTGATGGCTTCACCAACCCGGATACGGGGATTTAGGGCGGAAAACGGATCCTGAAAAACGATCTGCATGTCTTTACGAATCTGACGCAGTTCTATCCTGTTTAACTTTAAAATATCTTTTCCCTGGTAAAATACCTCCCCGGACGTAGGTTCAATCAGTCGCAGCAGCATACGCCCGGTCGTACTTTTCCCACAGCCGGACTCGCCGACCAAGCCATAAGTCTCTCCTTTTTCGATAGTGAATGAAAGGCCGTTAACAGCCTTTACCACAGTCGGAGCCTTAAACAGTTCCTTTTTCCCCGGAAAATGCTTTACTAAATGATTTACCTTAATTAATGGCTCATTTTCTTCAACAACCTCATTGACCGGCATGACTGTTCACCCTCTTATCCGGATTTTTATAATGCCAGCAGCGTACTTTGTGGGCTGTCTCAACAGTGCCCAGGCCCGGAATCTCTGACCGGCAGACAGAATCTGCCCGGGGACAGCGGGGGGCAAACCGGCATCCCTGCGGAATTTGCTGCAAGGAAGGGACCTTGCCGGCAATCATGTGCAGCGGTTCGCGGCGATTGCCTTCCAGGGTGGGAATAGACCGGATCAGGCCGATTGTGTAAGGATGTGCCGGCCGTGTAAATAATGTTTCCACAGAACATTCCTCAACAATTTGGCCCAAATACATAACCATTACCCGTGAGCACACCTCGGCTACCACTCCCAGGTCATGGGTAATTAGAATAATTCCCATATTAATCTTTTTCTGCAAATCCAGCATTAGATCCAAAATCTGCGCCTGAATGGTTACATCCAGTGCGGTTGTGGGTTCATCGGCAATCAGCAGTCTGGGCTCGCAGGCCAGTCCCATAGCAATCATTACCCGCTGCCGCATTCCCCCGGATAGTTGGTGGGGATATTCATGAATCCGCCGTTCCGGAGAAGAAATTCCCACCAGTTTCAGCATATCCACAGCCCTGGCCAAGGCCTCTTTTTTACCAAGCCGCTGATGTAAAATAATTGATTCGGCAATTTGGTCGCCAACCGTAAAGACCGGGTTTAATGATGTCATGGGATCCTGAAAGATCATTGCTATGCGGTTTCCACGGATGGTTTGCATTTCGTCCATTGACGAATTCAGCAGGTTTTTACCTTCAAACAAAATTTCTCCTTCTATTTTGGTGCCGCTGTATTCTTCAAACAAACGCAAAACCGAAAGGGATGTTACACTCTTGCCGCAGCCTGATTCGCCGACCAGCCCCACAGTTTCTCCTTCATGTACAGTGAAATCAATGCCGTCAACTGCAGTTACGGGTCCCTGCTCTGTCGCAAAATAGGTTTTTAAATTATTTACTTGCAGTAAAGGATAAAGATTGTCCATTTGTCTCATCCCTCATTTTCTGTAGTTAAGATCAGCCTTTGGCTTTGTTGGTGCGTGGATCAAGCAAGTCCCGCAGACCGTCGCCAATAAGATTCAGCCCGAGTACGGTCATAACAACAGCACAGCCGGGAAAGATCATAATCCACCAGGCCTGCCGTATCAGAGTCCGGCCATCGTTTAGAATGTTGCCCCAGCTTGGCTGCGGCGGCGGTGTACCTGCACCCAGAAAGCTAAGTGAAGCCTCAATGATAATCGCGTAGGCAAAAATAAAGGTAGCCTGAATAATTAAAGGAGACAGACAATTAGGGGCGATGTGGCGCCAGATAATCCTGGCCGGTGTTCCCCCTAAGGCGCGGATGGCCTCAATATAGGTTTGTTCCCGCACCACAAGGGCGGCAGCCCTCACAGCCCGTGCCACCCGGGAGATGTAAACCACACTGATGGAAATAATAACATTTTGTATTGTCGGCCCCAAAGCGGCAATAATAGCAATCGCCAGCAATATTGTGGGGAAGGCCATCATCCCGTCATTGATACTCATAATCACCATGTCCAGTCGGCGGTAATAGGCGGAATACAGTCCTAAAACCACTCCTCCCAGTGAGGTGATAATAACAACAGCCACCCCCACCTGCAGGGAAATCTGACTGCCGTAAATAACCCGGCTGAACACATCACGACCAAACTCATCTGTTCCAAACCAATGCACGGAACTGGGAGCCTGCAACCGGTCGGCAACTTTCATGGCAAGCGGGTCATAAACAGTAATAAATGGTGCCAATACCGCCATCAGGATAACCAGCAAGACCAGGATACTCCCTGTTACGGCCAGCCGGTTAGCTAAAAAACGTCGCAGGATTAGCCTCTTCCTTGAAATAACTTCCACTGCAGAATCTCCCTTCATCGTGCCTGGTCGTCAAAGCGAACACGCGGATCAATATAAGCGTATAGTAAATCAACAAGCAGATTGATAAATACATAGGCTGTGGCAATCATCAGAATCGTGCCCTGTATCACCACATAATCCCGCCGTAAAACCGAATTAACAACTAACTTCCCAATCCCGGGAATATTGAAAACCATTTCGGTTACGACTGCGCCACCGATTAATGTTGCAAACGTAAGCCCAATTACCGTTAAAATAGGAATAAAGGCATTTCTCAGGGCATGCTTATAGATAATAACCTGCTGTTTTAATCCCTTGGCCTGAGCTGTGCGTATATAGTTTTCGCTGAGTACCTCCAGCATAGAGGCTCTGGTCATGCGGGCAATCAGGGCGGCCTGCATAATCCCCAGCGACAGAGCCGGCAGCAGCAAATATTTGATATGATTCAGCAAACCGTTGGACAGCGGCTGATAGCCTGCGGCCGGCAGCCAGTTGAGTTTCACGGCGAACAGCAGGATAAAATTAAGTCCCAACCAGAAGCTGGGGATGGAAATTCCCAATAACCCGGTGACCATTAACAGCTGGTCAATCCAGCTGCCCCGTCTGGTTGCTGCCATAACCCCTAGCGGCAGGGCAAATAAAACCGCTATCAACTCTGCCAGCAGTGAGAGTGAAACCGTAGGCCCCAGGTGCTGCCAGATTGCCTGCGTAACCGGCATATCCATAAAAATCGAGCGTCCCAGGTCTCCCTGCACCACCCCCAGAAGCCAATGGCCAAACTGGACATAAATTGGAAGAGTAAGACCAAGCTGCTCTCGCAGCTTGGACAAATCCGTTTCAGAGGCATCTGATCCCAGCATAATAACCGCGGGGTCTCCCGGCGTCAGATGAATAATAATAAAATCTACCAGCGCAACAACGGCAAGCACGGGAATTAACGACAGTATCCGTTTGAAGATATAGCTCAGCATAAGTCTCTTCCCCCTTGCTGATTATTGAACAGAAACATTCCAGAATGGAGACTCCATAAAGTATTGATATCCTTGGACATAATTCCGATAGACTACCAGTCCGTTCATATTACCAAGCTTGACTGTCGGGACCTCTTCCCAGTAAAGCGCCTGAGCCTGACCAAAGATTTTTTTGGCATCCTCAAAATTTGCACTTTCCCGGATCTGATCAAGCAGGTTGTCCATTTGCGGGTTGTTATACCAGCCTGCCCACTTTAAACGTGAGTCAAGAAATAAGATCGCTGTCGGCTCTCTGAAACCGGAAGAGGTTGTCACAAACATATCCCAGCCATTCTGGTTTGAACGTTTGCTGTTTAATGTAGCCCAGTCATATACCTCCAGCTTGACATTGACCCCGATTTGCTCCAGTTGTTCCTTAACAACCAGTGAGCTCTTATACATATAATCAAAATCACGGGTTACCAGAAACACCACCGGTTCTCCCTTGTAACCGGACTCGGCCAGCAGCTTCTTGGCCAATTCGGTATTTTTCTGGTTGTATTTTTCCTTGCCATTATCCACATGCCAGGCATCTTTTGGGAATACCAGCCCGGCATCCAGTGTATAAAATTCCGGATTTCCTGTTACAGCCTTCATAATGGGATCCATATCCAAGGCGGCAGCCACTGCCTGGCGGGCTTTAACATTGGCAAACAGCGAATTTTTCTTGTTAAACACCAGATTCAGATAGGTCGTATCCTGGGCAATGGCTGTTTTTAAACCGGTACTGCTTTTTAACATTTCATAATTATCAAAGGGGATCTCATCGGCAATATCGTATTCGCCGGCTTGTACACCGGCCACCCTTGTCGCATTATCGCCCACAGGGATGAAATAGAGATCCTTTACCAGGGCTTCCCGTTTACCGCCAAGGCCGCTGGCGGGTTCTGGGCGTGGTTTAAAACCGTCAAACTTTTTCAAGTGAATGTATTGATCCTGTTTCCATTCAACAAACTGGAACGGCCCTGTGCCAACAAACTGTTTGACATTTCCATCGCCGGCTTCATCAATAACCTCTTTCGGCATAATGGATGCCCCCTGCGAGGGATAAGCCAGGGAGAAGAGCACGGCATTTGATGGTGCCGGCAGCTTTATGACAATAGTATCTTTATCAGGTGCGGTAATCTCGGCTTTTCCCAGATTGGCTTTACCCAGGGAAGAATAATTGCGCCAGCGGTTAATAGAGGCCAGCACATCCTCGGATGTCATAACCTTGCCGTTATGAAAAACAATATCCTTGCGCAGCAACAGTGTAGTGGTTTTTCCGTCAGGGCTGATCTCAATTTTCTCAGCCAGCATGGGTACTACTTGGTAATTTTCATCAAGAGTAACCAAGGTATCAAAGATATGCCAGCCCACTTTTTGGGCAATCTGCGTAGTGGTTTTGTGCAGATCCAGTGTTGGCGGTGCTGCCGATATTGCCACTTTCAGCTCGTTTTTTTCCTTTTTGGCAGTTTCGGGGGCAGAATTAGAGCAAGCGGTTGTTACAAACAAAACTAGTATTGCGATTACTGCCAAAAACCATTTACAGCGAATCATATAGAACCCCTCCTGTTTTTCTTTTCTGATGCTGTTATCTTAAGAAAGATAGCAGCCAGTTATCCACTGTCGGTTCAGCCGGCAAACCGATAGTAATTAAAAAAGACACCGCTGTCGTAAATGCGAAGTCTTCTTTGACTTACCAGTATTCTTATGAGATGTGGCAACCGACCGGCGTCTGTTTTTGGTGAAACAAAATCCTGACATGCTTTCCAGCACTTCCCCCTTTTTTTCACTGCCTGCAGTAAATAAAAAAAAACGCCTTTAAGTCTATAGTCCGTAGTCCATAGT
>NZ_DATMXX010000105.1:0-10984 GCF_035561255.1 Sporomusa sp.
CGTTACCTCACCAACTAGCTAATCAGACGCAGACCCATCTCTAAACGATAGCTTCTATAGAGAGGCCATCTTTCTTATCTTCACCATGCAGCGAAGATACCACATTCGGTATTAGCACCACTTTCGCAGTGTTGTCCCCAGTTTAGAGGCAGGTTGTCTACGCGTTACTCACCCGTTCGCCACTATCTGCTGTCCAACACCGAAGGCTCTGTGTTGGCACTTAATGGAGTCAAGCACTCTCTATCGTTCGCACTTGACGCTGTCTTAGTTCACCATCTGAAAACTCTCGGTGTTGAACAGCAGACCGTTCGACTTGCATGTGTTAGGCACGCCGCCAGCGTTCGTCCTGAGCCAGGATCAAACTCTCCAATAAATTATATGCCGTCTATATGCTTCTCTGCTCATCCCTGCCGCTATCTATATAAGGAAGACATGCTTCTTAATCAGACGCACCAGGCAAAAGTTCAAACTCACACAGCGACTACTTATATTGAAGCCGTTTTATCGGCTCATTATTTTTTGGAGCGGAAAACGAGATTCGAACTCGCGACCCTCGCCTTGGCAAGGCGATGCTCTACCGCTGAGCTACTTCCGCATCCTTGTACTATTAAATGGCTTTTTACAGCCACTGCACATCTGGCATTTTATGATGCATTACTTTACATTGTTCAGTTTTCAGGGAACGACTTATATAGACTATCATAGTTATACATACTATGTCAACTGTATTTTTTTGAATTGGTGGGGCTAACTGGATTCGAACCAGTGACCTCTACGATGTCAACGTAGCGCTCTAACCAACTGAGCTATAGTCCCATATTCCAAATTATTAGTTAACATAATTAATTGGTCGGAGCGGCAGGATTCGAACCTGCGACCCCCTGGTCCCAAGCCAGGTACTCTACCAAACTGAGCCACGCCCCGATAAATTAGTTAGTTGGTGCCGGAGGTCGGACTCGAACCGACACGGAGTTACCCCCGGCAGATTTTGAGTCTGCTACGTCTGCCAATTACGTCACTCCGGCACTGGAATTTAAATTATACTAGCTGATTGATAATTTGTCAACAGCATATTTCTCACACTATACATGAATTGTCTATATGGTGAAATACTATCATTGCAAATTCTAAGGAGGTGACTACAGATGCCTTTATCAGGAGTAAAGTGTACAGTATCTTGCTGTAAATATTGGAAACAAGGCGAACAGTGTGATGCTTCTGCAATCCAGGTGAACATTGATGGCGGCGCCGCACACGCCCGCCAAAGTGATCAAACTAACTGCCATACCTTCCAATCTAAGAGTTCTTAAACCCAATTTCTAGAGTAATATCTAAAGGGAGTCGTCCATTAAAGGGGCGACTCCCTTTTAGATATTGGAAAGACACTTAAAGTCACTCGCTTGCTTACAATCTTACCAAAATAATCCCGCCCTAAGTCCGGGATTTTACATGTGTATTAAACGCCTGCATCTTGTCGTTGTCTAATTGCCTATCGCCCATAGGATAGTCCCGCCCTAAATAGTTATATTTTTGCTGGCCCAATCGATGATATGGCAGTAACTCATAGCTTGTATTATGCCAGCCCTTAATAAAATCTAAGATAGCACCAATGTCTTCCTCTGAATCGTTAAAGCCAGGGATGACCGGTGTACGAACTAAGATGCGCAACTGGGGAAAGGTGCTCCGCAGAGCTGTCAAATTAGCCAAAATCAAGTCATTGTTAAGACCCGTAAACTCTCTATGCTTATCAGAATCCATTGATTTTATATCAAAAATAATAGTTTTTAGATATTCAGCTACCCTTCTTAGGTCATCCCATGAGGCATAACCACAGGTTTCGATGGTGGCATCAAGGCGGCGCCTTTTTGTTTCTTTGAGGATGTCGATTACAAAATCGGCCTGCATCAGCGGTTCGCCACCGCTAATTGTCAACCCACCACCGGAGCGCATGTAAAAGGCACTATCTGCTTCTACTATTTTAATAATATCAGTTACATTCATTTGCCGCCCAAAGGTATGCAGGGCTTTTGACGGACACTGGTCAACACAGCGAAAGCATTGCTGGCAATGCTCCCTGTTAAGCTCGATCCCACCATCCTGGCTCTTCCCTACCGCATCATAGGCACATACCTGGTGACAGCGGAAACAGGCCTCACAACCAATGCATTTATCTTTATTATAGGCAAGCTCCGGCATAAACCGCTGTGATTCAGGATTGCTGCACCAGCGGCACTGCAGCGGGCAGCCTTTGAGAAATACAACCGTCCGAATGCCTAAGCCGTCATGCAGCGAATAGCGTTGAATATTAAAAACATAGCCGCTTTTCTCGATAGCTTTATTTATCATAGTGTTTCTCCTGGCAATTATTGCGGCTGCTATCAGATAGCAGTATGCTCGGTGCGGGCAATAAGATCATCCTGCAAATCGGGAGACAAATCTGTAAAATAAGCACTGTAACCAGCTATACGAACAATAAGATTACGGTATTTTTCCGGATCTTTTTTGGCTGATACCAAGGTTTCCCGGTTAATTACATTAAACTGAAGGTGCCACAGTTTCAGGTCACACCAGGTTCGGATGAAGGCAACTAGTTTATCAGTCCCCTCATCTCCGGCTACGCACGAGGGGCTTAACTTGACATTTAACAACCGGGCCGCACGTTCTCTGAAGCCGGTGTTTTTAGATGTATAGTTGGACAAAAGTACAGCAGTAGGGCCATTTAGATCAGCACCCTGTGAGGCTGAAGAGCCATCAGACAGCGGAGTATAAGCCTTCCTGCCGTTAGGGGTTGCGCTAACCACTTTACCAAAGGGGACATGGGAGGTAAAGGGTACCAGTCTAAGATCTAAGTGTACGCCCAATTCCTTAGAGTATTTTCTGGTGAATTGCAGACATTGACGATCCAGTTCTTGGGCAATAGCGTCTGCATAGGCGTCATCATTCCCATATTTCGGCGCATTGAGGAGTAACTGCCTTACTACCTCCCTACCCTCAAAATTGCGTTCCATGGCCTCAACCAATTCGGCCATGGTTAGTTTCTTTTCTTCGTAGACCAGCTTTTTGATGGCCGCCAAAGAATCGACGACTGTACCATATCCCATAAATTCGAAATATCCTAAATCAATGCCGCCCTCGATTACAGGCGTGTGAATATCCTTGTAGGTCTTCATGCAAAGATCGTGCAGGGCAGAGCCCAATGGCCAGGCAAAATGCTCAGCCCGCAGATTAATGATAACCTGCTGTTGAATAAAGGCGTGTTTCAAAAAATTAATATGCTGCGCCAAATACGCCTGCCAGAACTCTTCCCATGTTGCAAAATTACGGGGATCGCCAGTTTCCAGCCCAATGAGTTCTTCACCATGGAGTTTCATTTTACCGTTATAAATTGTCATTTCCACGGCCGCCGGGAAGTTAATATAGGCACAGGGGCTGGTATAGGTATCCCGGTTTGGCATACGGCATTCAGCACAGCCGGACACAGCATAGTCAAAGGCTTCTTCAAAGCTTGCGCCTTTTGCCAGCAGTAAGGGGACAACTTCCTCATCATTGATCAGCTTAGGAAAGCCTGAGCCTTCTTTAATCGTTTCGGCTACTTCATAAAGATATCTCGCCGAAACCCGGCCATGAATACGGGCGGCAAGATCCGGGTAATGCAGCGGGAATTCCCTTTTTGACTGCAAAAACAGATATGTCAGTTCGTTAGTAGCATCCCGGCCCTCAGGCGTCTGTCCGCCTATCGTAACAGCCTCCCAATGGGCGTACCCTTCATTAAAAGCGCCCCCGGTCGGCGAGATATACAGGTCGATAAACTGGGCCATTGCCAGCCACATGCATTCAAGCAATTGCAACGCATCTTCTTCTGATAACACCCCTGATTCCACATCTTGCTTGTAAAATGGGTACAGGTATTGGTCCATCCGGCCATTTGATATAATAGTACCTGTCTTTTGTTCCATCCGGGAGAACATTTGGGTAAACCACTGGGCCTGCATTGCCTCCCGGAAATTACGGGCAGGATTTTCCGGTACCCACCGGCAAACCTCCGCAATTTGCAGCAGTTCCTGTTTTCGGGCTGAGTCCCCTGCTGTTGCAGCCAGCTCTTCGGCAAGCGCAGCATGCCGGTTAGCCCAGAGGATGATGGCATCGCAAACAATAACCATAGCCTGCAGGAAGGGAGCCTTCTCCATGGTATCTACCGGACTCAAGGGGTCTAATAATGAAAGTTTTTGCTCGGCCTCTTCTTTTATGCCTTTAAAACCCCGCTTCAACACTTTCTCATAGTCATGTACCCATTGAATTGAGGAACGAAAAGAAGCTGTTTCGTTGACGATAAAACGCGATTTCAGCGGATCTTTCGGGTCATACGTATATTTCAACGTTTCTTTAGGCAAGGCTTTCGTCAGGTTTTCATGGAAGGTTTTCCCCTGCCAATAGGGTGCGATCTCCTCAATAACCACACGGGCATCGGCCTCTGATATATTAAAGGGAGATTCAACCCGGGTGGGCATTTGCTCGATTGCCAAACCAAGAAAATCCCCATCCAACTCAGGGTACAGTATGCCATACCGGCCTTGTGAACCGGCTCTGCCTACCAGTTGCTGATGGTCGTCAATATAAACAGTAATGTTTTCAGCAATATGTTTTAGTGCTTTCGACCACCGGAGAATAAGAGGTTCACCCTCAGTTTGCCGGAAAGACTCAGTAAAATATTTAGCGCGTTCTACATCAATACGCGGCCGTGTAGCGGCAAAAGTGTTTAAAATATCATAGGTTCGCCCCCGGGTATGTAACACGGGGTTTCCCTGTATCTCGGCCTGAATTCGTTGTTCCTGGGGTGATAATACGATATCTGACATATTTCTTCGTCCTTTCTGCATCCTAATTTAATTTTTAAGAGATTTACAGACGATTGGTGTGTTGGCAAAAAGTGCAAGTCAATTGCCAGCAGTGGGCGTTATCGGTTAATTTATTGCTTCTACCGCTTCTTTCGGAGAAGAGGTGCTGCCTTTGGATTTTCTTGCACCGATCCAGATAGCAGAAATAGCACTTACCAGTCCGGCAAACGCAACATAGATGCAAATAAGAGCCGGATCTCCCTGATTGTATTTAAGCAGTGATGTGGCAATAATCGGTGTCAAACCACTCGCAAAAATTCCGGAGAACTGATATACGAAAGAAATCCCTGTATACCGGTAGCGGGCATCAAATAACTCTGAAAATAGCGCTGCTTCCGGGCCATAAACCGAGGCATACAGAATGCCAAAGGGTACGATAATAGCCAACCAGACTAGCGGGATATTGCCGCCGCTATTTGTAATCAGCCAAAAAGCCGGGAAAACCGATAATCCGGTAATAATGCTGCCAATCCAATAGACCCGGGTCCGGCCAATCTTATCTGACAGATGCCCAAACACGGGAATAAATACACACATTACCAGTGCAGCAAGCATCACTCCTATAAGAGCGTCTGTCCGCGGTATCTTGAGGGTTTGGGTTAAATAACTAATCGAAAACACACCAAAGATGTTAAAGAAAACACCATCAATAAACCTTGCGCCCATACCGGCCACCACATTACCCGATGCTTCACGCCACATGTCGGCAATAGGAAGCTTTGATTCGGCTTTGGCTGTTTTAACATTTTGAAACTCAGGCGTTTCCATAACATTCATCCGAATCCAGGTACCGATAATAACCAATACGATACTTAAGACAAATGCTAACCGCCATCCCCAGGCCATAAACTGGGCATCTGTCAGCAAGTATGATAATAATGCTACTACCCCTGACGCCAGGCAAAGCCCGATGGCTAAACCGATTTGCGGCAAACTGGCATAAAAACCGCGTTTTTCAACTGGCGCGTATTCAAAAGCCATGAGGACTGCGCCCCCCCACTCACCACCTAAGCCAATCCCTTGGAAAATACGCAGCAGCAATAAAAGAATGGGTGCCCAAACACCAATTTGGTCATAGGTGGGTACTAATCCAATCAGGACTGTTGACACCCCCATAATCATCAAGGTCAGGACCAACATGCTTTTCCGCCCAATTTTATCCCCGAAATGTCCAAAGATAATGCCGCCAAGCGGACGGGTGATGAAGCCTACGGCAAAAGTGGCATAGGCTAGCAGCGTACCAACCAACGGGTCACTTGTGGGAAAATACAGCTTGTTAAACACAATACCTGCGACAACACCGTACAAGAAAAAATCATACCATTCGATTGTTGCCCCCACCAAGCTAGCTGTTACTACCCGCTTAACCGTGGCTTTATTTATCTGACCCATGTTTTATCCTCCCTATTCCTGAAAATCAAAAAAAGCTCAAGACCAAGACGCCATAAGAAAATGGCGTACTTAGGTCTTCAGCTTTCTGATCAACCAATTGTATATTTAATTAGTGAAAGTATAACAACAGATATCGCCGATGTCAATCATTAAAGACCCCAATTTTTTGCTTGGCACTCATGTTTGTGGCGCATTTTTTCTCACAAAATCCAGAAATTGACGCACAGCGTGTGAAAGGTAGCGCGCCTTTTTCCATACAAAAGCCAATTTCAGATATAATTGGGGGTCTACAAGAGGTCGTGAAATAAGCATTCTGGCATCAAGGCTTTTACAGAGCTTTCTGGGCAATAATGCAATTCCAAGATCATCTGCTACCATTTGCGTTATCAAATCACGTTGCGATGTCTCCAGTACAATCTTCGGAGTAAACCCGGCTTGCTGACAACGGCTTATGATCAAATCATGCAGTCTATATTCATTATTATATATAATGAATTGCTCATTGCTGAGTTGCTTGTAGTCCACGACCTCCTCTTGCGCTAATCTATGCTTTGGCTGCATGATTATGTCATGAGGATCTCGTTCTAACCACAGCTTCTCATACTGTTCATCCTGCTCAGCCGGCGTAAATATACCAATATCCAGCTGGCCTTCTTGGATAGCCGCTTCAATTTTCTTGGGTCCAAACTCATACAGATGAACCTGAATTTTGGGATATTCGTTTCTAAAGGCACTAAGCAATCTGGAGAGAGCTGTCACTGCAGTAATGGGAGGTACACCAATGTAAAGTTTCCCAACTTGCATTTTGGCTAGACCGTCTAACTGAACGGTAATGTTATAAAAGGCCGATACGATCTGTTGTGCTTGTTCAAGAATAACTTCTCCCGAATCTGTCAATTCAATATTTTTTGCATTACGATAAAATAAAACAACTCCCCACTGGGCCTCTAACTCTTTGATTGCCTTACTAATGCCTGGTTGTGATATATGGATTGCTTCAGCAGCCTTACTAAAACTTTTATGCCGTGCTACCTCTATAAAGTATTCTAGATTTCTTATATCCACAAAGGCTTCCTCCTGCCTAAATCGAGGTGCCTGCTACTGAACTCCAGCTAGCCCTTTAGCTTATTCTCAACCTTTTCCTTGACTGCCGCTACCCCAAATTTGGCGATAGCCATGCTTAGGCGCTGCCCCTTATCTGCCAGTTCCTGATAAACTGCCAGAATGGCTTCCAGGTAAGGTATGACCTGCTCCTCAGTAATGAAAGTTGCGATAAGCTCAGCCTCGTTTGGATAACGGCCCCCTTTACCACCGACATATATATGATAGCCAAACCTGCCGGTTTGCAAAGCCTGCTTCGGACATATCCGGACACAAACACCACAAGACAGACACTTATCGTAATCGATGGCTAAAGCCTCATTTTCAATAACCATTGATTTCGCCGGACATCGCTGCACACAGGCGCCGCATTTCACACAAATTTCATGGTCAATGAGCGGTTCGGCTGCGCCCCTAAAACCAATATCATGTGCTTGCGGCTTTGTACAGGCATTAGCACAGCCACTAACGGCAATTTTAGTTTTGGCCGGCAGATCCCTGCCAACAAATTGAGCATCTAACGTTTCAGCCAGCGCTTGTGTGTCCACTAAACCATATGGACAGGTGTGATTGCCAGGACAAGAAATGACAGGTCGCACCCGCAGGCCGCAAACAGCCGGCAACAGCCCGGCATCCAGGATAGCCTGACGGGCTTCTTCAAATCTTTCTTCTTTTACTCCGGGAATCTCCATTCCCTGCCGGATTGTCACATGCACCTTACCTGTTCCAAATCGTTCGGCCAGCTCAGATACTTTGCATAATTCATCTGCAGAGATATTGCCAGCACGGTTCCGCAGGCGCATAATCAGTAGTCCTTGCTGGCGCTGCGGAATAAATCCATACTTTTTATAATCCGGTTTTGTTGTCGCCATTATTAACCTCTCCCCCCATCCCTCTATATTATCTAATATAGAGGGATATTCCTAATTTTGTCAACTTCTGTATTTTGGAAAAAAGAAAAAAGGCGCTGATCGAGCCCCTTCTCAGCGAAATCGCCAGGTGCTTCTTCAACGCCAATCGCTGATATTACATCATCAGTTCCAGCTTAAGGGCAGGGTGTTTTTCTTTTTTAGTATTCTGCGGCCTTCGCAACTGCTTTGGCACGCATTGCCAGCTTCCAGGTGCGTTCTTCAAGAACCTCTACCAATTTATCAACCGCCTTGTGTGGATTTTCTTCAAGAATAAAGAAACCGCCAAATACATCTTCAGCAATCTTGGTAACTACATCATAAACGAGAGTACTGCCTGTAAGAGGGGGTATAACGCCAACATGAGTAGGCGTTCCCATCGCCACATGATAGGATCCGATAGCAACCGATTTTTCACTCATGGCCTCCGGAGCAGATGCAACGTAAGGAATATCGGAAACATCAACACCCATTTCATTTGCAATCATTGTTGCAAAATCATTGGAACGGCTATTATCAACACAAGAACCCATGTGGAATATCAATGGCAGATCAGTTGTTAACCCTGATTGCGCATTCAGACGGGTAATAAACTTTTTGAGGCCTTCGCCGGCATATTTGTTAACACCTTCGCCATTAAGCAGACCTTCTTTAGCAAATGCCTGAGCTGCACAACCGGTGGCTACAATGAACACATCATTTTTTGCCAGGCCCTTGGCTATCTCTGTGTGATTATTGTCATGTTTACCCTTTAGGTTATTGCAACCGGCAAATAAAGCTACACCCTTAATCTCACCCGAAGCAATCGCATCGGTAATTACTCTAATTGGATTATCAGGATTAATGCTTTTGAATATGTTAAGTATGGACTCCAGACTAAACCCGGCAACAACAGTATTTCTAATCTGCGGAATACTAACCTTTGCTACATCCCGCTCTTTATAGGCATCAATTGCTAAACGAATAATATTTTTAGCACTTTCCATCGCATTGTGCTCATCAAAAGCATAATGGTAAGATCCTGGAATCTTCATGATTGGCATCGTGGTAATAATCTTCGTATGGAAACATTCAGACAAAGAACGCAAGCTTGGCATAATACACTGAACATCAACAACCATCGCATCCATCGCACCAGTTAGGATGGCCAGCTCCTGGGTAGCAAAGTTCGTCGCTATTGCAACACCTTCGCGCATGAGAACTTCATTGCCTGTACAACAAATGCCTACAAGATTAATACCGGCAGCACCGGCTGCCTTGGCTTCGTCTTGCATTTCTTTGGCAGCAGCTACAACCATTTGACTGAGCAAAGGATTATGTCCATGAAGGGCAATGTTAACCTTATCAGCCTTAATCGATCCCAAGTTAGCCTCAGTTACTACCGGAACACCGGTACCAAACAGAATATCAGAAAGATCTGTTGCTAAATGCATTCCATCATAGTCGCATAAAGCTGCCTTCAAGCCGGTAAAAATAAGATTGACCGGATCAGCATCATTGCCGACATGGGTTTGATGCAGTAAGCCGGCAAGACTAAGATTAATCCCGCTTGGCATAATCGTGGTGTCGTTAAATTTCTTAAGCCGGCCTGCAGTGACTGTTTTGTTGATCCAGGTTAGTTTCGGGTACTCCGTCACACGGCCAAATTCATCAAGTGCTGCTTGGGCCACATCCTTAGTAATATCATTCACAGCACGGCCTTCAGTAGCTACTCCAATCTTCTTAGCTACCTCCATCAGTTTGTTAACATCGGTAACATGGTAGTCTTTCAATTTTCCTTCTGCCACATGCAGTAATGTTTCAGCAATATGGCGACCATGGTCAGAATGCGCTGCTGCTCCGCCAGCGATTGAACGAACAACGTTTCTGGCTACAATCGTGTAATCCGCTGCACCACAAATCCCTTTGTTGGCACCTGGTTTTTTAGGAAGTATCCGGCAGGGACCCTGCATGCATATCCGGCAGCAAACACCGGTATTCCCAAAATTGCAGCGTGGCTCTTGAGCTTTTGCTCGATCAAAGGTAGTCAAAAATCCCAGTTCTTTCGCTCTTTCCATCATTGGATGGGCAGCAATGTCGATCGTAAACTTTTCAAATTCGGACATTCTCTTTACCCCCATATTCATCATTTCGATTTATATTTGAATAGTTTTATATACCATCCAAAATTACTTATCTTGTCAGGACGTCACTGTAAATGTCCTATATGACAAGTTATTTTTTTCACATTTCAAAAATTTTTCAACTATACTCTTTACAGACCACATGTTGGGGTGCTGCCGGTTAGCGGCAGCACCTTGTCATATGTGATGATGTTGTTACTAAAGTTGCTGAATTCGATACAACCCGCCATGTTGAGGTACTGGCGGCTCCTAACGACAGTACCCTGCTATGTGATGTTGCTACCAAATCGCAGAAACGTATTTGGTGGTTTCTTCATTCTGGGAGTTTTTCCTCATATTCACCCTGATGTACTGTTACGCTTCCTGTAAGCAGACCAGCACTAGAAAACTAGAGCAATCGACTATTTGCAAAAGTTTCGAATAAATTCCTCCCTGTATGGATATTTCCCCATATACCTCTCTTCCCGGGATAGGTTGTATATTGAGTTAGTTAAATTATACACAAGCTATATTTCGTTGGAATTTCTTTAAAAATAACAGATACATAACTAAGGCTAAACATTGA
>NZ_DATMXX010000106.1:0-9130 GCF_035561255.1 Sporomusa sp.
ATAAAAAGGAAGAAGACCAAAGAGATCGTCTTATATTTACTTCTAGAATATCTCATCATGGACATACCGTAAATACCTCAAATGAGGTAATTCTGGGATAGCGCTAAAATAATTGAACGACAATCAGTATTTAATAAACGATTAGTGATAGCCTGACTTTCACCGGTAGCTTTCGGAAGCAGCCCATAACCAGCTAATAAGGGAACCGGCAACGGTTCCCTTATTGTTTACTTTTTCGTTATTTTTGCTAACACATTAATGGTAATATCCTGACCGCCATAGACAGTTGCATCTTTTTGTACCACAACCGTCAGCCCTTCGGTATCAGCCACTTCTTTGATGGCGGCATCAATCTTAGCGGTGATAGCTCTTAGCAGTTCCTGCTGCTTTTGTTCCAGCCGTTGCCGTAATTGGAACTGCAGCTCTTGTTTAGCCTGATCGCTTAAACCGGCAGATTTACTTGTGAATTCCTGTTTAACCTGCTCATTCTCAGCCTGCAGCACTTTATTGGCTTCAGGCATATCCGGGTGTTTGTTGATTAAGACATCATAGTCCACAACCCCGATCGGGGATGCAGCCGTTTTTTTGGCGGCAGCAGCTTTACCAGGCAACAATACACACAGAGTTCCTGTCAAAAACAGGATTAGGGTAAATAGGATCAGTGGTTTGTTTTGCATACGCAACCTAATTACCTTCCTTCTCTTAATTACTATCATTCACTCACAGCATAAGCGTCTATTATCGCTTGAAACTGGTTTTCTTGTCATCTTGCACTTGGTTCCAAATTCGACATAATCCTCCAGAGCAGCAATAATTAATTGCTCCCGGCGACTGTCATTGGCAGTTATGCCGCACTCCGCCTCGCTGATCATCTGTTTGATCTGGCTAGGATGATACCCGCAAGCCAAAAGTCTATCAGTTAGCTGTTTAATTTGTTCGTGTTTCATTCATGCACCCCTAAACCCTCATTAACGGTTGCTGCTCAGCAGCCAAATAAAAAACTCCCCGATGGGAGTGCTTACGCCAAACTACCAGGATTATTATCCGGTAATTTATCCGCCTCCCTGTCGCTCGCAGGTCAAATGGTGATTGTCAGATAGGCAGTTCTCCTGACTTGCGGATCATGACTTTCTCGCGCCTTCCCAAAGCGAATGGCTTAAGTGGCAACTATGCGAGATTGCTCCCCGTTACAGTGGCGGGACCGTGCCGGCATTAACCGGTCTTCCCTATTAAGCCCCGCAGGGCACCTATCCCGGTATTCATTTTTTTCTCAGTTCTGTATGATTGAGTGGCCCAATTGTACCGTTATCATAGATGGAAATTCTTACTAATCAGTTCAGTCCGGGAGCTTGTTCCTGTTTTGGCCAGCAGGTTTCTTACATGCGATTTGACGGTTTCAAAACCAATACTAAGCATTGCACTGATTTCTTTGTTCGTTTTGCCGGTGGCAATTGCATTAAGGATATCCTTCTCCCGCCGCGTAAACGGTACCTTGCCTCGCGGGTTATTGTCGCTGCCTGCTTTATAGTCAAAGACCACCATGATCAATGCCTGCTTGTCTGAATAAATGGAAAAAAAACAAAAACTGATGATAACGCATTGATGATCCAAGCTACCACTATAATTAAGCAAACTCGTTTTTGTGGCTCTAACCATAGCCAAAAAACACCGGCAGATCCCCTTAAATTGTTTACATAATTCAGGAGGGATGTTGGCAAGCACCTGTTTTGCCACTTCATTTGCATAAATTCTTTCTAATTTGCAGTTGTAAACACAAATTCCTTGATTAGCCTGCTGAAAAACCTCCCAGTATTTTGACCTATACATTTTTTACCCTCAGTCTTTGTCGTTAGATTTACCACCCATCTTAAACCGGTGGTTAAGACGCTTAAATAAAGTGTAAATAAATAAGTCCTTTTCATAAAAATAGTATCTCTTTCCAGGATATCTCAGGATAGGCATGACGTAAATGCCTCATGTGAGGTATTTTCGGCATAATATTACAAAAAAGTGTGACAAATGCTTTGCCTGAGTTATAATCCCCCCCCCTAATAGCAAAGGCTCCCGCCTATGGATGGGAGCCTTTGCTATTAAGAAGCAATCAGTTAAGCGAGTTGACCATTCGCAGTTTAACTGAGCGCTTCTTTAGAAATCTGGCGGCATATGCTGGTCCGTGTGTAATTATGCAAATAAAATCCGGGTGGTGTGCAGAGTACGCTAGAGCGATTGGCCGCATTCATAGATATCCAGCAGCTCTCTTACGGCTTTAGTTGCCATCAGTGCGCCGCCGGCTACTCCCTGCTCAATGCGGGGCAGCTGAGCCTTAACTGCAGGGTGATCATAAAACCGTCGGTACAGATGTTCTTCAACCATGGTGCGCAGCCAGGCCAATGCCTGATTTTGCCGCCGGGCGGCAAAGGCACCGGAGGCCCGGGTGTGCTTGATGAACTGCTCTACTTTACTCCATAGCTCGGGTATGCCGTCACCATATAAGGCCGAGCAGGTCAGGGCCTGCGTCACCCAGCCCTCGGTGGCCGGACGCAGGTAGTGCAGTATCTGTTCATACTCACCGCGAGCCGTCAGGGCTCTCACCCGGTTATCACCATCGGCTTTGTTCACGGCAATAAAGTCAGCCAGCTCCATGACACCTTTTTTCATCCCCTGGAGTTCATCGCCGGCCCCGGTCAGCACCAACAGCAGGAAACAATCCACCATCGAGCGCACAGTTACCTCACTTTGGCCGACGCCAACTGTCTCTACCAGGATGATGTCATAGCCGGCCGCCTCGCACAGGATCATGGTCTCCCGGCTTTTCCGCGCCACCCCTCCCAGCGTGCCGCTGGAAGGGGATGGCCGGATAAAAGCATTGGGGTGGCGATTAAGCTGTTCCATTCTGGTCTTATCCCCCAGAATACTGCCTTTAGTCACGGTACTGCTGGGGTCTACCGCCAATACCGCTACTTTATGCCCTTGCTGGCACAGCTGGCAGCCCAGGCCTTCAATGAAGGTGCTTTTACCAGCCCCCGGCACACCGGTAATCCCGATACGCAAGGCCTGGCCGGCATAGGGCAGTACATCTTGCAGCAGCTGCTGGGCCAGTTCTCCATGGCGGGGCAGGTTACTTTCCACCAGGGTAATCGCCCTGGCCAGTATGCCCCGGCTGCCCTGTCTAATCCCCTGATAATAATCGGCCACGGTAAGCCGGGGCGGCAAATTGGCCTGCGGTGCCGGGGCAGGTTCCCGCCGCGGCCCCGGCAAGCCGTCATGCGCAGTTGTCACCCCGTCCATAACCCGGCTGGCGAACCCGGGTTCCTTACCGCCTGCCGCCCATTCCGGCAGCCTGCTCTGCGGCTTATCACTCACTCTGCCGACCCGGACCGGACTATAAGAATTTCCAGGATGCGCTGCGCCGCTACCGGGATAACTGTACCTGGCCCGAAGATGGCGGCAGCACCGTGCGCACGGAGAAATTCGTAATCCTGTGCCGGGATGACACCGCCAGCCACTACTAATATGTCCTCCCGGCCCCTTGCTTTTAATTCCTCGATGAGTTGCGGCAGCAGGGTTTTATGCCCGGCCGCCAGTGAGCTCATGCCGACAACATGCACATCATTATCGACAGCTTGTTGTGCTGTTTCTGCCGGTGTCTGAAACAACGGACCGATATCGACGTCAAACCCCATATCGGCAAAGGCGGTAGATACTACCTTCGCGCCCCGGTCATGGCCGTCCTGGCCCATTTTTGCGATCAGAATCCGTGGACGCCGTCCCTCCAGCCCGGCAAATTCATCAGTCTGGGCCCGGACCCGCTCGATCTCCTGCTCATCATTGAATTCACTGCTGTAAACACCGGAAATGGAACGGATAATCGCCTTATGCCTGCCGACCACTTGTTCCACAGCCAAGGATATTTCCCCCAGGCTGGCCCGGACACGGGCGGCCTTAACAGCGAGATCCAGTACATTGCCTTCCCCTGTGGCCATTGCTTTGGTAATGGCGGCCAGAGCCGACTGCACCTCAGCCTCATTGCGATTGGCCCGCAATTGTTCCAACCGCCGTAATTGGGCTTCCCGGACAACCGTATTATCGACTTCCAGGATCTCCAGCGGGTCTTCTTTGTCCATGCGAAAGCGATTAACACCAACAATTGTTTCTTTACCGGAATCGATCTGAGCCTGCCTTCGCGCGGCCGCTTCCTCAATCCGCATCTTCGGTAAACCGGTCTCAATGGCTTTAGCCATTCCGCCCAGTGCTTCCACCTCCTGGATATGGGCCCAGGCTTTGCGGGCCAGTTCCAGCGTCAGGGCCTCGACATAATAAGAGCCGCCCCAGGGATCAATTACCTTGCAGATATAGGTTTCATCCTGCAGGTACAGCTGGGTATTGCGGGCAATCCGGGCCGAGAAGTCGGTAGGCAGCGCGATGGCTTCATCCAGGGCATTGGTATGCAGCGATTGGGTGTGCCCCAGCGAAGCAGCCAACGCCTCAATGCATGTTCTGGCCACATTATTAAACGGGTCCTGTTCGGTCAGGCTCCAGCCGGAGGTTTGGGAATGGGTTCTCAGGGCCATCGATTTAGGGTTCTTAGGATTAAACTGCTTAATCAGCTTGGCCCAGAGCAGACGGCCGGCCCGCATCTTGGCCACTTCCATAAAATAGTTTTTGCCGATCGCCCAGAAGAAAGCAAACCGCGGGGCAAAGGCGTCAATGTCCAGACCTGCTTTCAAGCCGGTTTTTACATATTCCAGGCCATCGGCCAGGGTGTAGCCAAGCTCGATATCGGCCGTGGCCCCCGCCTCCTGCATATGATAACCGGAGATGCTGATACTGTTGAATTTCGGCATGTTCTGGGAGGTATAGGCAAAGATGTCGCCAATAATCCGGATTGAGGGCTCCGGCGGGTAAATATAGGTGTTGCGGACCATAAATTCTTTGAGGATATCATTCTGGATGGTACCGGTGAGAACCTCCGGTTTGACCCCCTGTTCCTCGGCAGCCACAATGTAAAACGCCATAATAGGCAATACGGCACCGTTCATGGTCATTGACACCGACATCTTATCCAGGGGGATTCCATCAAACAGGATCTTCATGTCCAAAATAGAATCGACTGCCACCCCGGCTTTGCCGACATCACCAACCACCCGGGAGTGGTCGGAGTCATAGCCCCGGTGGGTGGCCAGGTCAAACGCAATCGACAAGCCTTTCTGGCCCATCGCAAGATTCCGTTTGTAGAAAGCATTGCTCTCTTCAGCGGTGGAGAAACCCGCATATTGCCGGACTGTCCAGGGCTGAGTAACATACATATTTGGATAGGGCCCGCGTAAAAACGGGGGGATACCGGACAAATAGCGCAGATGATCAAGCCCGGCCATGTCTTTTTCGGTGTAGAGGGGCTGAATATCGATCTGCTCCATGGTCCGGTGGACCAGTTCTGTTACGGTTTTACCTGTTTCATGCTCGATCTTTTGCTGCCAGTCATCATATGAGGGGGCATTAAACCGGCCTGTGAACTCCATTGTGGCAAAATTAGGTTTAGCTGTCACCGTATCATCCCCTTCCTTTTCTGCAACCGTACCAGGCTGGCATGGCAATTAGCCCGGACATGGATAAACTCGTCTACACCAGCCGCTTGATATTCCAGCTGCAGATCCTCCGGCGGCAGCCCGGCCAAAATGACCCAGACGTCAGGCCGGGCCTGCTTTAACAGCCGGGCCAGCGGCGGCACAAGTTCGGGATAGGCGGCATCGGTGGAGCAGATGACCACAGCATCGGCCTGGGCCTGCACAGCTGCTGCCACTGCTGCTGCCGGGGCATCAAAGCCATTATTGCCAATGAGGGTAAAACCGCCAACCTCAAAGAAACCACGGCTGAAGTCCGCTCTGGGCTTATGTTGGGGAATGGGTCCCATATTCGCCAAAAAGATTTTCAGGTTTTCCCCGCCCTGCTTTACATAGTGCTCTGTCGTCAGCCGGACTGTCTCATAAAGCTCTGTCAGCCGGTGCAAGCGCAACGGCATAACCGTCAGCGGAGCAGCCACTGTTTGACGCAGGGCGGCCAGAATCTCCCCGATGGTACAACCGGCGGTTACTGCCTGCACGGCCGACTCCAGTGTTTTCTCTGTCAGGTTATTGCGCTGCTCGGCCAGGCGTTCCAGGCAGAGCATTCGCTGACCGATATCGGTAACCGAGCGAAAGCTGCACAGCTCCCTGATCCGGGCTGACCGGATCTCTTCCTGATTAATCACCGTTTGTTCCAAAGGTTTTTCTGTTAGGTTGGCATAGACATTAGTGCCAACAACAGCATCCCGCCGTTTAGCCAGGTTTGCTGCCCGTTTTTGCGCTGTAGCAGCTACCTGATCCTGAGGAAATCCGGCCTGTACAGCCTGCAGCATTCCGCCATAGGCTTCCGTTTTACGGAACAGCTCCCAGGCTTTGTGAGCCAGTTCCTCGGTTAAGGCCTCCACATACCAGGATCCGCCTGCCGGATCAACCGGCAGCAATAATGAGCATTCCTGCTGCAGCATAATCTGGGTATTGCGGGCAATACGCCGGGAAAACTCGTCACTAGGCCTGATCACTTCATCAAACGGTCCAACATACAGGCTGTCAAGACCACCAGCCACCCCGGCGAAGGCTTCGGTAGTCGTTCGCAGCATGTTGACATAAGGATCATACATTGTTTTGGTAAAGCGGGAGGTACGTCCGTGGATGTTGGCCCTGCAGTCTGTTTCATTACCCCCAAACGCCTCGGCAACCTGGCTCCACAACACGCGAACCGCCCTTATTTTTGCCAACTCCATAAACATATTGGCACCAAGGGAGAAGGAAAAGCGCAGGTGGCGGGAAATGACGGAGAAGGCCACGCCCCGTTCCTGAAGCTTATTGACATACTCCACAGCGGTCGCTAAAGTAAAGGCCAGTTCCTGTACCGCATTGCCACCGGCATCATGGTAAGGGCTGGCATCTGCCAAAATGGTCTTAAGTTGCGGGGCATGGCGATCTGCCCACAGGGTGACTGCCGCCATTTCGTCATACAGCGTTTCCAGTTCGGCCGGCAGATACCCCTGTTGTGACAATGATCCCAGCGGATCCATTGTAATTGCCCCTGATAAATTCTGCAGCTCTATTCCCTGGGCCCGGGCAACACCGGCAAGCAGGGCGGCGACCGGCAGCTGACTGACACCGCACTGGATGAGTACCGGCCATTGTTTCAGGTCAAGCCCTGCTAATGCCTGCGTCAAATCAGCGAGGCTGGTGAGGGAAAACCCCTGATCCCCAATTCTGTCTGCCTCAGCACAATCAGGATCCTCACCGGCTAATGTGGCTGTATCCAGTTGTAAGTGGATTGCCTTGAGTCCTCTGGACAACTCGTTTTTCAATACCTCATTTACCTCTTTGGCCATGGCCTGATCACAAACCTGGGCAATCAGCCAGGGGGTGGTCAGATAGCCACCGGCCCGGGTTCCCCGGATAAAAGGCCGGCTGCCGGGAAGGGAATGAATGAGGTTGGAGTCTGACAGGTTAACCGGACTATAAATGGGTTGTAGCGCAATACCTTCATAGGTTTGCGTAATTAATTTACTTTCAAAGCTGGCGCCTTTAAGCGCCTTCTCAGCCTCTGCCCGCCACTGTTCATACGAGGGTTCGGGAAATTCCCCAAACAGACTGTTAGAATCTGCGGGCTCTGCTTTTACTTCGTTCATTTGTGGCTGTCCCCCTTAAGTTATCCCTGACTAATGATCCGGATGCGCAATCCGGTAAACGCTGCTCGCAGCTGTGGCAAAAAATTGCGCTCCAGCAGCGTCTTATGTATGGCCTGGCTGGTAATCAGCCATAAAGTTCCATCATGATTGCGCATATCTACCAGACTTTCAATGTACTCTGCAAAATCGGCGGAAGACATAGCTTGTTTTAAGCTGGCGAGACCTGTAATTACAGCCTCATCGTGGTTTCTTATCCGCTCCGACAGGGCAACACACGGAGTTATGCTCAAGGAAGCGGATATTGGGATGATAAGATTAGTCATTTCAACCCCTCCTAGATTGTATCTCCAGCAACTGGTGGCCCTAAAACGCTGGTGCTGCTATGGAATTAGGGCACCGATTCACTGGATAAGCCTGACTTACAAGGTAAGCTTAGCTTTGTATATTTGAGGGCTTGAACCTTCTTCCCGCTGTTCTCCTTACATGGGGAACAGCGTAATGAAGTCAGTCTCTGCCTCGAGATAGTCAATATAAAAAGGCCCTCCTTGAGCGCGTCAGTGAGGGCCGGTTAAAAAGCAATCAAACAATACTCCCGGCTCAACAGCCGCAAGTAAAGCTTCTTAATTAATCCCCTCCCCATCGCTCGTGGGTGAAAAAACGGTGATTGTCAAACAGGCAGTTCTCCTGGCTCCGGATCACAGCTCCTCCAAACCTTCCCAGGACTTTTATCTCCCAGTGGCAACTCTTGGATTCACTCCCCGTTACAGTGGCGGGACCGCGCCGGCATTGCACCGGACTTCCCTATTAAGCCCCTAAGGGCACCTGTCTCAACACTATTCAGTTATCAATAAATAAACCCCTCCCACAACAATGCAGGAGGGGTAGTAATTGAAAAATAGCATAACTAAGTAAACTGTGCCATTAATCCCCTCCCCATCGTCCGTGGGTAAACGGTGACTGTCAAACAGGCAGTTCTCCTGGCTCCGGATCGCAGCTCCTCCAAACCTTCCCAGGACTTTTACCTCCCAGTGGCAACTCTTGGATTCACTCCCCGTTACAGTGGCGGGACCGCGCCGGCATTCACACCGGTCTTCCCTATTAAGCCCCGCAGGGCACCTGTCTCAAAGATTGTATGAGATTTTCAAAGGTTTATTAATCACTCGGGATCATACTAACACACTATAACCGGTTAGTCAATTCATGATTTGATCAAATTTCTCTCTTCCCATCTGCCGTGCAATCGTCAAAAAAAAGAAAGGGTCGTAACGACCCCGCGCCATTAGACGCAAATCTAAGGACTCACAAGAAGGAGGAGTATATTAGAAAACTCCCGGCTGCAGTTGGCAACCGGGAGAGATTCTACAGTATACTAAATACAAACCCCTGGCAATAACCAGGAATAAATTCAGCGGCAATACACTGTAA
>NZ_DATMXX010000107.1:0-2525 GCF_035561255.1 Sporomusa sp.
GAGTAAAATAATTAAGAACATCGACCAGTAAATATGCGGTATTTTTTTGTGCAAAATAAAAAAGCCTCAGACCGAAGTCCGGGGGCGATGATAACACGACCGAATAATCGCTATACCTAACTCCCTTTTTTCAATGAGTTAAATATGCTACACTTAAATCACACTCAACTCTCTAAGGGGGCTGTATGTTAAAAGTATTCTCATCATTATTTGCATGGCTACTAGCATTATTAGCCTTACTAGTAGCGTTGATACTTGGTTTTGCGTTTCTCATGTTAATTATTGAAGGTGCAACTCAAATAGCTATTAACGTATTTGGCGCGCCTATGGATATTGGTGATAAAATCGGTTCATTTGTATTCATTACAGCAGTATTTGGTTTCATAGCATATATGCAATATAAGGATCCATCTTTTTTAAGGGAATGCGATTGCAAAAGCTGCAAGGATTGTAAAGAGCATAAGAAAGAAGAGTTTTCAATTCTACCCTTTTTTGTTATTTTAGTCATATATTATGGAGTATTAAAGATTTCATTGTAGTGTTTAATGTTCACAAATAAAAAAAGCCCCAGACTAATAAGTCTGAGGCTAAGCATCAAAACGAATATCGAATTCCGGCTTTCGCCTCATCATGCTTAAAATCGTATCCAACTACACCACCAATATATTTGCCATCCTTAGTAATCCGGCGGCTAACATCATAAGTAACTTCCTGAATCCGCGGACTACCCCTTTTAATCGATTCCGTCCAGTCAGGCATAACATTAAAACCCCGAATAACCTTCCTGTAAGCGAAAACGTTGTATTGATTTAAATTGACTGTTGTTCCTTCCGGCAAGGTAGCAATTTCATTTAGATCAATTTGATTATTGGGATGATCAGGGTCTGTTAACATTCCAAAATTAGCACCGCGCTTTTTAACTTCTTTCGTAACTACCTTAATAACTTCCACTGGCACTGTTTTAATAATCGTGTCCGGTGGTTTATTTTTTAGATGGGCAATCTCCTTGGCCGCATCATCAAGTTGCGACTGCAGCATTTTTACCTTGGCATTGTCTGCCGCCTGCTGTACCCCTGCCGGGGTTTCAGCCTGCTCTTAAGATAGAGTCGTTACCGGCTCCGGCTGGTTAAAGTGCTGATAGGCAAAGTATCCTGCAACTACCACCAATAAAACAACGCCAAGCAGTATGACCGCCTGGCGCTTGGTTAAACTAAACATGTATTTCTCACTCCCATTTAAGCGCCGTTAATTCGGCGCTATTTTTATGTATAGGCGACAAACGTCGTCGCCTAAAATATAAGCTTTATAGCCAAACCGATAACTACCGCCCCTGATAGCCATACCGCCCATTTTGGTATTTGATATTTTGCGGCTGTTTCTTCAACCTTATCATTAATCTTTGATCCAACAGTCTTGATCTCTTCTTTGAGTTCTTCCTTGAGTCTTAACATTTCTTCTTTAAGCTCCTCTTTGAGTTCTGCTTTGAGTTCTGCTTTGAGTTCTGCTTTGACTCTTTCCTTGATTTCTTCTATTAGTTTTTCGTCCACCTACTCACCTCCTAATTTATTGTATTCTGTCAACTAGCATTGTGTTACATAATCAGTTACACCTCTGGCGATAGCACGGGCGAAATCATCCTGCCTGGTAACCAGCAGTTGCTCATCCCTCGCATTTGATATCAGTTGAACAATAGATCATAGACCGGCCTCCTTGATTGCTCTGTCAGCGTAGCGGTTGAAAACTTCATTAATGTGCTGTTGATTGGCTTCGCCCGCTCCGTAAATAAATTGATCCGGCTTAGTTCCCGGGTGCATAACCATTTTGGCAAATCGAAATCCATTGCCATTAGGCCATCTCAGCCATTTTTTGTTGCGTGGCCTAATTATGTGTGGTGGTGTCCCATCATGAACATAGGGACCGTACCGAAATAGGTGTCGCCCAACTTTCCATCCGGCAATAAGGTAAACACATTATCCGGGAAAAACTGCTGGCTTGCGCCGGCAACAGTCAAAGCATATTTCTGCGTGTAAACAGTAATTGTCAAGCCTAGCTTGTTAATAAAATACTGCTGCAGCATGTTGTCAGTCAGGATAATGTTCTGGCCTTTTTCAACATTCATGTCCTTCTTGATTTTTTCATTGTCCATCAAATAGCCCCAGGTTTTTCGGGTGTAAATGGCACGTGTCGGTTTATTACCGGACTCACTCTCAGCAAGCTCCTGCCATTCCAAATAAAAAGGAGCCTACTCAAGCGGCTCCATATCATCCAAATATACCCATGCAGTGGGGCTCCCGGGATAGCGTTCAATCTTTACTTTATCGGGATGGCTTTGTGAGATTTGAATGATAGATACTACCGTTCCTGTCGGCCATGTGCCGATTCCCCATTTTACGTTCGATAAAAGTTTATCTTGCATGATTTCGGCCCCCTTGTTTATGCGTTGTTGTATTAATCACTTACTGTCGGCTAATTGTCAAGGGGTTAAACCTAGTTTTCTATTCCTTTATCATATCCTCGGAGAATAC
>NZ_DATMXX010000108.1:0-9821 GCF_035561255.1 Sporomusa sp.
ATTTTTTGGCATTGATAAAAGTATTATGAAAATTATGCGCTATTTCCATTCTGCTGCGATGAAAGGGGAAGAATCGCGCCAGGTTTTATATCTGGTAGGTCCGGTTGGCGCCGGCAAATCATCTATTATGGAATCATTAAAACAGGCTTTGGAGATGAGTCCGCCGGTCTATGTTCTCAAAGACTGCCCAATGCGGGAAGAGCCGCTTCACCTTATTCCCAAGCATCTGAGGCCGCAATTTGAAGAAATGCTGGGGATAAAAATTGAAGGAGATTTGTGTCCTATCTGCCGGTATCGGCTCAAAAATGAATATCAGGGTGAGTTTGAGAGATTTCCGGTCACAACCTCAGAGTTTTCCATTAGATCCCGCAAAGGCATCGGCGTTGTGCCGCCCGTTGACCCCAACAATCAGGATACATCTGTGCTATCAGGGTCTGTGGATATATCTAAACTTGACCTTTATCCTGAAGATGACCCGCGGGTATTGTCTCTCAACGGTGCTTTTAACGTGGGTAACCGGGGTGTAGTCGAGTTTATCGAAGTGTTCAAAAATGATGTGGAATATCTCCATACCATGATCACTGCGACTCAGGAAAAATCAATTCCCTCACCCGGTAAGGGGGCAATGATTTATTTTGACGGTATTATTTTGGCTCATTCCAATGAAGCAGAATGGAATAAGTTTAAATCAGATCATACCAATGAAGCGATTCTTGACCGGATAGTTAAGGTAGAGGTACCGTACTGCATGGAACTGGATGAAGAAGTTAAGATATATCGCAAGGTGTTGAAAAGTAGTAGTTTTAACGCCCATATTGCTCCTCACACGATCGAGGTAGCCTCTATGTTTGCTATTCTTACGCGGCTAACACCTTCTGCTAAGGTCGATTCGTTCACTAAACTAAAAATTTATAATGGTGAAGAGATTGTTGAAAAAGGATCAACCAAGAAGATTGATATATTTGAACTGCGTGATGAGGCGCCGCGCGAAGGGATGTCCGGCATTTCGACCCGCTTTATCATGAAAGCCCTTGATACCACCCTGTCCGAGTCGGAGTTTAACTGCATAAATCCGATTGCTGTTATTGAAACAATGGTCAAAGCAACGAAGGAATTGGCAATTGGTGATGATGAAAAGAAAAGATATCTTGCTTTTCTCCAGGATACTGTTAAAAAAGAATATAATAAAATATTGGAAAAAGAGGTAACAAAAGCCTTTATTCATGGGTATAGAGAACAAGCAGAGAGTTTATTCAATAATTATCTTGACCATGCTGAAGCCTATGTTAATTCGACAAAATTAAAAGATAAAAGTACAGGGGAAGAGCTTGAGCCTGACATCAAATTCTTACAGTCTATCGAAGAGCAGATTGGGATTACCGGTACAGCTGCTCAGGGATTTAGGCAGGATGTTACCTCCTATATGTTTACTGTGATGCGGGGTGGAGGAAAAATCGAATATGGCAGTTACGAGCCACTAAAAGAAGCTATTGAAAAGAAGCTGACAGCTTCAGTGAAAGAACTCTCTCGCATTATTACCCAATCACGGGTAAGAGATAAAGAACAGGACAGCAAGTTTAATACCATGGTCGAGGCCATGCAAGACAATGGCTATTGCCCGCACTGCTGCAATGTAATATTAAAATATGCCGCTAACAATCTCTGGAAGGACTAGCGCGGGAGTGGAGGTGATCTATGGCAATTTTTAAGGAGGGACGTACCGGTCAGTCAGATCGCTCGCAATATGATCGCAAGCGCCATCGGGAACTGGTGGAGGATGCGATTAAGCGAAACATGGGAGAGATCATTGCTGATGAAAGCATAATTGGCCAAAGTAAGAATAAAAAAATCAAGATACCTATCCGTGGGATCAAAGAATACCAATTTATCTATGGCAAAAATAACGGCGGTACAGCAAGTGGCACAGGCAAGGAACAGCGTGGCCAGGTTATTGGACGCAATAATCAGCAGGAAAAAGGAATGGGACCTGCCGGCAGTGAGCAGGCTGAGGATATCTATGAGATAGAGATCACCATGGATGAAATCATCAACTACATGTTTGAAGACATTAAATTGCCGGATTTAGAGCGGAAAAAGTATGCCTTGCAAGAGTCGGAATACAAGTTTAAAAAAGCGGGTTATCAGCGTAAAGGTATCCCGCCGCGATTGGCCAAAAAGCGTACTATGGTAGAAAAGCTCAAGCGGCAGCAAGGACTAATCAGGGAAAAGGTATATCCGGAGGCTGATTTTCATGACGGTCCCCAGGAACGGGAGCGGGTTCCTTTCCGTGAGGATGATTTGCGATACTTTCGGGTCAAAGAGGATATTCGCCGGCACTCAAATGCAGTTGTTTTTTGCATAATGGATGTGTCTGGTTCGATGGACCAGAGTAAAAAATACCTGGCCCGCAGCTTTTATTTTCTGCTATACCAGTTTCTTCGTTGGAAGTATGAGCATGTAGAAGTCGTGTTTATTGCTCATACCACAGAAGCCAAGGAAGTCGATGAGCGTGAGTTTTTTCATCACGGAGAATCAGGTGGTACTATGATTTCGAGCGGTTATGCAAAAGCGCTTGAAATCATCGAACAGCGCTACAGTCCCACCGTATGGAACATCTACTGCTTTCATTGCACAGATGGTGATAACTGGACAGAAGATAACCCTAGAACCATTGAAAGAGCCAAGGAGCTAGTTAATGTCAGTAATTTATTCGGGTATGTTGAGATACTTGCCAATTATGGCTATGGTGTAACTGTTCGCCGGGAGTTGGAACAGAAAGTTAAAGATGAAAATTTTATTATTGTCTCCATGGGCTGCAAAGACGATATTTGGCCGACTTTTAAGCAGGTGCTTGAAAAGGAAAAAGAAACCGGGTCAGAGATCGGGGGTGAGATTTAATGCCGGCAGAATATACGCTAAGTGAATTGCTGGAATGGAATGATCAGATCGAGAAACTAATCAAAGAAAAAGGCCTTGATTGTTATGAACAGCAGTTTGAGATTTGCAGCTATGAAGATATGCTGTGCTATGAATCCTATGTCGGCATGCCCTCTCATTACCCCCATTGGAGTTTTGGTAAAACATATGAACGGCAAAAAACCTTTTACAGCTATAACCTGACTGGCTTGCCTTATGAGATGGTTATCAATGCTGATCCTTGTCTTGCCTATTTAATGCGGGATAACACCCTGCTGCTGCAAATATTAACAATTGCTCACGTCTACGGTCATAATGACTTTTTTAAAAACAATCGTTTATTTAAGCAGAACACCCGGGCTGAATTAACTGTTGAGATGTTTAAGAGCCATGCCGGCAGGGTACGGGACTATATTGCCGACCCTAGTATTGGACCGAAAAAGGTGGAGCGTATTCTGGATGCTGCTCATGCGCTCCGGTTTCAGGTTAGAAGAACCGGTGAGGGAAAACTACCAAGCAGGAGTGAACTGGCACAAGAGACACCCAATGAGATCCCTGAACGGCTTAAGTGTGATCTGCTGAGTTATTTAAGCGAGCGCGGTAATCTAGCTTATTGGGAAAAGGATTTAATCAGTATAGTGAGAGAGGAAACCTTCTACTTCCTGCCCCAGATGGAGACAAAAATTATGAATGAGGGGTGGGCCAGTTACTGGCACTATATGCTGCTTAATCAGCTGAAACTGGAGCAGGGACTGCATTTTGAATTTTTACAGCGTCATAATATGGTTATCAGGCCCCACGAAGGCAGTATCAACCCATATTTTATTGGTTTTAAAATTTTTGAGTATCTGGATAAAACCATCGGACGGGAAAAAATATTTGAGATACGCGCTCAGGAGAGGGATCAATCATTTTTAAGACGGTATTTGAACAGGCAGTTGTGTGAGGAAATGTTTCTGTTTAATTATAATGTGCGCGGTGTTGATATTGTCGTGTCTGAGGTGGCAGACGAAGAGGGCTGGAAAACCATTAGAGATGAATTAGCAAATTCGGTCGGTTTGGGGATGGTTCCGGAAATAAATCCTCAAGGTATTGAAAATGGGGTATTGGTACTTGAGCATGTCTATGATGGGCGGGAACTAGAGATGAATTATGCCAAAGAGACAATTAAATATATCTCCGAGTTATGGGGCGGTAAGGTGGATTTAAAGACAAAGCTTAATAATCGGGATAAAGTTGTCCGGTGTACCGAAGATAAAATAGTATCTGTGTGGGACGTGTAACTCACTAAAAAGAACTACCCTCTGATTAAGGCAAAGGCCTTGACCAGAGGGTAGTTTATTCTCAATATTCCCGGGCAACTTCTTCACCGGTAAGTACGCGGTATGCTCCTTCAGCGAGGGCCTGCAATTCGTTTTCACCAGGCAATACGGTAACAGGAGCAATAAAACTGATGTATTGTTTAAGTCTGTCTGTTAGCAGCTCTGAGTAAGCGATACCGCCTGTAAGAATAATATGATCAACCTTGCCACAGACAGGTACGGCCGCAGCGGCAATGCTTTTGGCGATTGTATAGATCATCGCCTGATAGATAAGTTCAGCCTGTTTATCACCGGTTATAGCGCGGCGCTCAACCTCACGTACATCATTAGTGCCCAGATGGGCTACCAGACCGCCTTTTCCGGCTAATAACCTGGAGGTAGCCGTGTAGTCCAGCTTTTCAGCAATAATTTTCTCCGCAAGCTGGCCGGCAGGCAGCGTTCCGGCTCGTTCCGGTGAGAAAGGGCCGTCTCCATCTAACGCGTTATTTACATCGAGAACTTCACCAAAAGTATGACAACCAACAGAAATACCGCCACCGAGATGAGCTACAATCAGATTGAGGCTGTTATATGGTCTGTTAATGCTTTTGGCAAACCGTTTGGCGGCGGCTTTTTGGTTAAGAGCGTGAAAAATACTTTTGCGGGATATCTCAGGTCGACCGGTAACACGGGCTATCGGCGCCAGTTCATCGACAACTACGGGGTCGACAATATAGCCTAAGCAGCGGCCTTGCTTGGCAATATGATCAGCTAGAATGGCACCAAGATTGCTGGCGTGGGCACCATACCGGTTATTGTTTAAATCTGCCAGCATACTGTCATTAATTTGATATGTACCGCTTACCATGGGTTTTAGCAAGCCACCGCGGCCAACGACCGCGGCAAGGTCATAAGGGTTAACATTTTGGAAGGCTAAAAATTCATGTATGCTTTCCAGGCGGAATTTAATCTGATCCGTAATGGTGGCAAATTGAGCAATGTCTGTAGCGCTATGGGTAATATTCTGAGTAACTACCTCGCTGGTGTCCTGGTATAAACCAATTTTAGTTGATGTTGATCCAGGGTTAATTGTTAAAATTTGATACGCCATGATAACCTCCCAATAGCATCCAATGTGATATATCCTTATTGTAGTATTATTCGCTCAATTTGTTAAGTGAAATAAAATAAAAGCACCTGGTTTAAACCAGGCGCATAAGTCCCAGGATGATTAAGATTGCTCCGGGAACATAGGGAAAACGTTTTTTTAAGTCATCGGAGACTAAGCGGGATGCCGCGCTAATTCCCACAGCAATTAGAAACACCTGGATGAAAGCCATAACTGCCGGGGTATAGAGCGGGAGCGGTTTAATCAGCGCGGCCGCAAATGTGGCAATCATGTTATCAATACCTAATGCTAAACCCAGTAAGATAGCCTCGGAGGGACTAATGGAATGGGATCGGTCAATATCGGCTGTCTCCGGATCGGCCATTATACTGATAACAATACGGCCTATACGGAATTTTAGATGGGTGTCATTTGCTACGACATCTTGGCGTCTCTTGTGTTTGGTAAGGTACTCCTGAAAGATGTTCCAGGCCCCAATTGCTATTAAAAGCAGCGATCCGCCGGCAACTGCCAGTGAAGTATTAATAAATGAACCTAAGTAATAGGCAAGAGCGATAGCAGCACTGGTACAAAGAGCTGTGATAATACCGATGACTGCAAGGGAATTTGCGGGCATCTTAATTGATTTTATCCCATAAGCCATACCGGCGGCAAAGGCGTCAATGCTGACAGCAAAACCTAATAATACTACATAGAACATAATTTCTGCCTCCTAACAGCAACCTAACCCAAACGTAGTAACCCAAGAATAATTAATAATGTCCCGGGGAGATAAGGAAACCGCTTTTTTAATTTTTCCGAAATAAGTCTGCGGGAAGAGTGATAGCCGCCTGAGATACAGATCATATGTATTATCCCGATTGCGAGTGGCGTGTAGAGTGGCAGCGGTCCCATAAGCGCAGCCGCAAAGGTACCTACCATCGCGTCAGCTCCCACTGCCAGCCCCAGAAAGACAGCTTCCAATGAGCTGATGACACCGAGTCTGTCAACATCGGCAGTTTCGGGTTTAGCCATAATACTGACAATTAAGCGTCCTAAGGAAAAGGTTAGTTTGCGGGCTGTAACCTCACCTTCTATTTCATAGGATGCAACACCCTTAGTTAAATACTGCTGAAACAGACTACAAAGGCCAAGGAGAATTAGTAATGTAGCCCCGATTAAAATAGCAAAGTCTGTATGAATAAACTGACCGACCATATAGGCCATTACCATTGCTACTGCAGTGCACATACTGGCTACAACCCCGACAATGCATAAAGATGAAAAGGGTAGGCGAATATCTTTTAAACCGTAAGCGATTCCGGCCACAAAACCGTCAATACTGACAGCCAAGCCGAGCAGCAATACATAAAAGATGGTCATGAACAATATGCCTCCTGTTATGAGATAAACTGTTTTGTCTTTTCACGTTTAGTATATGGCCGGAGGTGAAAATGCGTTACAGGGCAGGAAGTCAGATACTTTTTCTAAGTAAAATTCATTTTTGCAGGATTTTTTTGCATATGTGGGGAAAATATAGTAAGATGTCGAGTATTGAGGTGGTTTTGTGGAAGATGGTTTAGATTTAGGGTTAGGCAAAGTGTTGCCAATCAAAATTGAAGACGAAATGAAAAATTCATATATCGATTATGCGATGAGTGTAATTGTTATGAGGGCATTGCCTGATGTTCGCGATGGTCTCAAGCCTGTTCACAGGCGGATACTTTACGCTATGCACGAAGCTGGAATGGCTGCCAATAAGCCGCACAAAAAATCGGCGCGTATTGTCGGCGAAGTTTTGGGTAAATATCACCCCCACGGTGATTCTTCGGTATATGATGCCATTGTTAGAATGGCGCAAAATTTCTCTACCCGCTATATGCAGGTAGATGGACATGGTAACTTTGGTTCTGTTGACGGCGACTCGGCGGCAGCTATGCGTTATACCGAGGTGCGTATGTCGCGAATTGCTGAAGAAATGCTAGCCGATATTGAAAAAGACACAGTTGACTTTGTACCTAACTATGATGAGTCTTTAAAAGAGCCGTCAGTACTGCCGGCCAAAGTGCCTAATTTATTAATTAATGGATCATCAGGTATAGCCGTTGGAATGGCTACTAACATTCCCCCTCACAACCTGGGGGAAGTGGTCGATGGCGTGATTATGATGATTGATAATCCTGAAGTGACTATCAATGAAATAATGATGGCAATTAAAGGGCCTGATTTCCCGACCGGAGCCTTAATTCTTGGCCGTGAAGGGATTCGGCAGGCTTATACTACTGGGCGGGGCAGTGTCAAAATCCGGGCACAGGCCAGAATAGAAAACATGTCCAGCGGTAAGCAGCGTATTTTAGTTACCGAGTTGCCTTATCAGGTCAACAAGGCCAGGATGATCGAAAATATTGCCGGACTTGTCCGGGATAAGACTATTGATGGTATTACCGATCTCAGGGATGAGAGTGACCGGAAGGGCATGCGCGTTGTCATTGAACTGAGACGCGACGCCAATGCTGATGTTGTTTTAAATCAGCTTTATAAACATACACAAATGCAGGATACCTTTGGGGTAAATATGCTGGCGCTTGTTAACGGGCGTCCTAAGGTTCTTAACCTGATGGAGGTTCTGCAGCATTACATTGAGCATCAAAAAGTTGTTATTGTACGCCGGACGAAATTTGAACTGGATAAAGCACGGGCCCGGGCTCACATTTTAGAAGGCTTAAAAATTGCACTTGATCACTTAGATGCTGTTATTAGAACGATCAGACAGTCCCAAACCCCTGAAATTGCTAAAAATGCTTTGATAGATAAGTTTACCCTCAGCGAAAAGCAGTCTCAGGCTATCCTGGATATGCGTCTCCAACGCCTGACTGGGCTTGAACGCGAAAAAATTGAGAATGAATATAAGGATATCATGGAGACCATCGAATGGCTGGAAGGTGTGCTGGCAGACGAGGGTAAAGTAATGGGTATCATTAAAGAAGAGCTCCTGGATGTCAAAAAACGGTTTGCTGACGAGCGGCGTACTGTTATTACCAGCGATGTATCTAAGATGAACATGGAAGACCTTATCGCTGAAGAAGATATTGTTATTACCTTAACACACCAAGGGTATATTAAACGCCTGCCTGTTGATACCTATCGCAGTCAGCGACGGGGCGGCAAAGGTGTAACCGGGATGGGAACCAAAGAAGAAGACTTTGTTGAACATCTCTTTGTTGCAACAACTCATCACAACCTCTTGTTCTTTACCAGCAGGGGCAGGATGTACCGGCTTAAAGGGTACGAGCTGCCGGAGGCCGGGCGTACGGCCAAAGGGACTGCCATCGTTAACCTGCTCCAGGTGGAAAAGGACGAAAAAATCACAGCGGTTATCCCGCTTAAAGAGTTTAGTGCCAAGCGGCATCTATTTATGGCTACACAAAAAGGGATTGTCAAAAAATCCGAACTACTGGAATTTGACACTGCCCGTAAAGGCGGCCTGATTGCCATCTCCCTGGATGAAGATGATGATTTGATTGGTGTTAAGCTGACTAACGGTGAGCAGGATATCATTATGGGTACCAGGGATGGTAAGGCCATTGTTTTCCATGAATCTGATGTGCGGGTAATGGGCCGGACAGCACATGGTGTCCGCGGGGTTAATCTAGAAGCGGACGACCAGGTAATCGGCATGGAGGTTGTGCGAAAAGACGGTGAAGTGTTGACCGTTACCTCTGAAGGGTATGGTAAACGAACCCCGGTTAACGAATACCGGATAACTGGCCGCGGCGGTAAAGGTGTTATCAATATCAAACCGAACTCCGCTGAAAAAATTGGCTATGTTGTTGGTATCAAGATAGTTAAACCAGGACAAGAGCTTATGTTGATAACCAGTGACGGTATCATTATCCGGATGGAGATTGATACAATATCGGTGACTAGCCGAAGTACGCAGGGCGTAAAGGTTATGCGTACCGATAAAGACGATCAGGTTGTTGCCTTAGCGGTTGTTGAGAAAAAAGCAAATAATGATTAGTATAGACAAAAGATCCCGCAGTAGCGGGATCTTTTGTTTTTTTCCAGATTCGACTTGGCCAAATGGCTTGGTACAATTGTGTATTATTTACGATAAATCCATGAGAACTCTATTGACATAAACAAACCAGACATGATAAGATAATCAAGTCGGTTCAGTACAAGGTAATAATATCCAAGTATGAATACTGATAGCAAGAAAAGCCAAGAATAAAGATGTTGACGCGGTGTAATAAACGTGATAACATATAAAAGCTGTCAAGTTCGGCAATAATGCGAATGTGACAAACCGTTCCCTGAAAACTGAACAATGTAAAGTAATGCATCATAAAAAAGCCAGATGTGCGATGTGCTGCTTGCAGCACAAGCAACAAACAAGATTTGATTTACAATGAGCCGATAAACGGCTTCAATAATAAATTTATTGGAGAGTTTGATCCTGGCTCAGGACGAACGCTGGCGGCGTGCCTAACACA
>NZ_DATMXX010000109.1:0-20623 GCF_035561255.1 Sporomusa sp.
GTCATATCAAGTTCGGTAGTTTTTTTAAAAATCCTTTATTTTTCAATAAGAATGTCGATAAAAGGAGAAATACATCACTAAAGCGAATATATAAATAGCAAAAATTACCTGTGGAGTGTAAGCAAATGGCGGTTGATATTAAGGCTAAAGTGAATGCGTTAACAAATGCAGTTAAAGCGGTTAAGCTACCTGTTCTGGCTGGGCCTAACTTTGCCGGGGGCTTGACCAAAACAAAGTCCGCTCTGGATGCGGTTGCAGATAGAATTAAGGTTAGTTACCTGATCTATCTTGCACTAATTCTTTTGCCAGTTGTTGTTGGTTTAGGTGCTTATTATGGCATTATTAATAGCCAGGCCCAGTTTGAAGCTGCTAACTTGCCGGAGAATCAGCTTGGGCGCAGGGGAGTGAATTTTACTGTAGACGATTTTGTTAAATATGCCGGACGTGGCGAAAAAGAGATTGCAGCGCTATTCATTGAGGCCGGAATGCCGCTTGACTCCTATCGAAAAAACGACGGCTTTACCCCACTACATGCTGCAGCTGCTTATGGGCGGACTGCTGTTGTGCGGCAATTGGCAGACAAAGGCGCTGACATCAATGTTCGTGATAAAGATGGACAGACCCCGCTTATGAAAGCTGTTTGGAATAGTCATGCCGATGTGGTCGCTGCCTTGCTGCAAAAGGGAGCTAATATTACTGTCAGCGATGCCCAGGGAAACAATATAATCACTATGGCCAAAAGCAGAAATGATCGTAAAGTGCTTGACATTCTTGTAAAAGCCGGAGTGCAAGACCTTAAAGAAGTTTTGGAGAAGGTTGCGCCTGCAGCCAAACAAACTGACAAAAAGCAAAACCCTGATGCGGCTAAGCAGATGCCGCAGATAGCCAAAAATGTATCGGCTCCGGCCAGCAGAGCAGGCTCTGTAAAGCCAACAATCGCAGCTGCTGCACCACCGGGAGAATTTGTTCTGGCGGCCGGTTATGCGGGCAGCATTAAAGTTGGTGACTCGGTAGAGAGTTTGTACCAGCGGTTTGGAACACAGGCTGTTTTTGCCGGGGAAGAATACTTTGGTGGTAGAACGTATAAGGTCCTGAAAATTAATGACCAGGGCACCGGGCTGCCGTCACTGACAGCTTTTGTTGCGCAGGTTAAGGATGGACAGGAGCAAATAATTACGGCTATTCGCCTTTTTGACAAACGCTATAAGACCGCAGGCGGTATAGGTGTAGAGGCTACATTAGGAGACCTAAGGCAGGGTGGTGGTATCAGCTCAATTGAGTATACTGATTCGCTATATGCTGTGGCGCAAAGCAGTAGAATGCGCTACGAGCTGGATATTAGTGCTGAAGCCGTGCCGGTAGTCTGGCTAAACGGCGGGGACACGAATTCGCTGCCTGACAATATGAAAATCAGGAGTATTTTCCTCTTCTAAATGCCGGTTTTTATTGACAGCATTGTTAGTGATATGATAATATCGTGTTACAACATTACAAGTTCCATTCAGGCTGATTAGACAGACTAAAGGCCCAGGAATTGCTCTAATGAGCGATTTTTTGGGCTTTTTATTATGCTCAGAAAAACTTATATAATTATAGGAGGTCAAAAAAATGGCGTTACCTGAAAACCTGAAATTTAACACGTTGGCTGTTCACGGCGGGCAAGAGCCTGATCCCACTACCGGCTCCCGGGCAGTACCGATCTATCAAACTACTTCCTACAATTTCCGCGATGCCGACCATGCTGCAAACCTGTTTGGCCTTAAAGAGTTTGGCAATATCTATACCCGGCTTATGAATCCGACCACCGATGTATTTGAGAAGCGGATTGCTGCCCTTGAAGGCGGTGTGGGAGCCCTGGCTTTTTCCTCCGGACATGCGGCCATTAGCGCGGCTATTTTCAATATTGCCCAGGCCGGCGATGAAATTGTTAGTTCGTCTACTTTGTATGGTGGTACATATAACATGTTCGCTTACACACTGCCACGACTGGGTATCAAAGTTACTTTTGTTGACCCCAGCGACCCGGCAAACTTTGCCAAGGCAATTACCCCGAAAACTAAGGCACTTTACGCCGAGACGATTGGTAATCCGAAGATTGATGTTTTAGATATTGAAAGCGTTGCAGCAATTGCTCACAATAATGGCATACCACTTATTATCGATAGTACTTTTGCTACCCCATATCTTTGCCGCCCAATTGACTTTGGTGCTGATATTGTTATCCACTCAGCAACTAAATTCATTGGCGGTCATGGCACCTCAATGGGTGGCGTTGTTATAGACAGCGGCAAATTTAATTGGGCTAATGGCAAATTCCCACTACTGTCTGAGCCGGACCCGAGCTATCATGATTTAAGTTATACCGCCGCCTTAGGCCCACTGGCCTTTATTATCCGTCTTCGTGTACAAGTCCTGCGGGACTTAGGCGGTTGCGTCAGTCCGTTCAATAGTTTTGCATTTCTGCAGGGACTGGAAACACTGCATCTGAGAATGGAGCGTCACAGCCAAAACGCGCAAACTGTAGCCGAATACCTGGCTAAGCATGAGCTTGTTTCCTGGGTCAGCTACCCTGGGCTCGAAAATCACCCGGATCACAAACTGGCCCGGAAATACCTGCCTAAAGGTGCCGGTGCTATCCTGACGTTTGGTATCAAAGGCGGCTTAGAGGCTGGCAGAACGTTTATTAACAGCCTTAAATTATTCTCGCTCCTGGCTAATGTCGGTGACTCTAAGTCACTGGTTATTCACCCTGCCAGCACAACACACTCCCAGCTGACTGCCGAACAGCTGACCGCAGCCGGTGTATCGGATGACATGGTGCGCCTGTCGGTCGGCATTGAAGATGTGCTTGATATAATCGGCGATCTTGAGCAGGCTTTTTCAGCAGTTAAGTAATATCGTTATGATAGGATTCGAGCTAGTTAACGATTAGCTTGTCAGTGAAACTGAAGGCTAAGTTCGCTTTCCCAGAGCGTCCTTAGCCTTTTTCTTTTACTTGAGAGGGGAACATGATGGAGACCGTTAAAGAAAAGATTATTGAACATGCCCAAAGTTTAGGGGCCGGTTTCGTAGGCTTTGCCCCTGTTGCCAGATGGGCAGAGTTTAACGAGGTGCAGAATGATTTCCGGCCGGACGCCATCTGGCCGCAGGCCAAAACGGTTATTGTTATTGGTGTCCCGATGCTCTTGCCAATACTGGAGACAACCCCATCTATATATTACAGCGAGTTATACAATACAAGTAACCGGTTATTAGATGAGATTGGCTACCGGCTTGCTATGTATCTAAACCGGCAAGGGCATGCCGCCACATTCTTTCCCCGGGACGCCTATGGGGATATTAAAGTTCTGGTAGATAATCCAAATGCCGCATTTAGCCATGTTTTTGCCGCTAAATATGCCGGCCTGGGGACGATTGGCTACAACCATACATTACTTAATCCTGAATACGGCCCGCGGATCAGGTATGTGTCTGTATTTACCGCCGCCCTGCTGCCGGGCGATCCGGTGATTACTAAAGACTTATGCATACAGTGCTGGTTGTGTCAGCGGCTATGTCCGTCGCAGGCCTTCACAACCCGGGAAGACAATATCATTGCTGCTATGGATAAAGAAGCCTGTGCCAGGCATCATAGTTTACTCCGGGAAGAGCACCGGTATCCTTGCGGCATATGTATTAAGGTGTGTCCGGTAGGACAAGACCGGAAGCTATATCAAAGCACCGGTGGCAAGGTATATCTGGATGAACCAGGCGCCATTGCTGAGAATCCTGAGGATCCCCGCTACCGGAATTTGGTTCATGTCCGTAAATACGGTTCAAAAGGTGATAGGATCTATTAGAAAATAATTTAATAAAGGTGGGTGTATCATGAAAAGGTTTTCGCAGCGTATAGCACGAATCCTGATACTGATAGTAATGGTGGTTGTCACTGCCGGTTGCGGCAGTCAGCAGGCCGCACCTGCGGCCGGTAAAGGCACTGGCAGCGACAAGCCGATTAAGGTGGGTGTGACGGCTGGTCCGCATGCCGAGATTATGGAGGTTGTAAAGAAAGTCGCTGAAAAAGATGGTCTCAATATCCAGATTGTCGAGTTCAACGACTATATGCAGCCTAACATTGCGCTTAATCAGGGCGATATTGATATTAACAGTTATCAGCACCAGCCATGGCTTGACAATCAAATTAAAGACCGCAAGTATGAAATAGTGTCTATTGCTAAAACAATTATTTTCCCCATGGGTATTTATTCTAAAAAGGTGAAAAACATCAACGACTTGCAACAAGGTGCGTCAATTGCCATTCCCAATGATCCTACAAATGGAGCCAGGGCTCTTAGCATTCTGGAGAAGAATGGTGTTATTAAACTTAAACCTAACGTCGGCATCACCGCAACTGCCAAAGATATTGTAGAAAACCCGAAAAACATAAAGGTTAAAGAAATTGATGCAGCCCAGATCCCTCGCTCGATGGATGACGTAGATATCGCAGCTATAAACACTAATTATGCTATGGTAGCCGGTTTAGTACCTAAACGCGACGCTATTGCCATCGAAGATCCTAATTCCCCCTATGCCAACTTGCTTGTGGTACGTACTGTGAATAAAGATAATCCGGTGTTCCAAAAACTCATAAAAGCCTACCACTCAGATGAAGTTAAGAAATATGTTGATGAAAAATACAGCGGGTCTGTTGCTATCACGTGGTAGTGTCGAAGAAATGAAGGGAGTATATGATGGATTTTGCAACAAAGGCTATTCATTTAGGGCATGAACTGGAGAAATCAACTGGTGCGGTTTCACCACCGATCTATTTAACAACAACATTTGAGCGCGAGGCTGATGGCAGTTATCCACGTGGTTATATTTACAGCCGTCTTTCAAACCCGAACCGGGATGCGTTAGAAAAGTGTCTTGCCGGTTTGGAAAACGGTGAAAGCGCGGCTGCGTTTTCTTCCGGTCTGGCGGCAATTATGACGCTGCTCCAGGCCCTAAAGCCTGGCGACCATGTACTGTCCTCCACAGACCTATATCATGGCACAGTCCATATGCTCAAAGATATCTTTGTTCCCTGGGGCCTCCAGGTAACGTTTGTAGATATGACAGATACTGCCGCGGTGGAAGCAGGCATTAAAGAGAATACCAAGCTCGTGTTCCTGGAGACTCCCTCAAATCCTACCTTGAAGATCACCGACATTGCGGCAGTTTCGGCGATTGCTCATCGTGCCGGGGCAGTATGTGCCTGCGATAACACGTGGGCCACCCCGGTTTTACAGCGGCCATTGGAGTTAGGAGCCGATTTGGTCATCCACTCAACCTCCAAGTATTTTGGCGGGCACAGTGATGTTCTGGGCGGCGCCCTTGTCAGCAAGCATGACGATGAGTTTTTCCAGAGGATCAGAATGATTCAACGAATTGGCGGTGCAGTCCCGGCCCCCTTTGACTGTTGGCTGGTGCTGCGTGGGACGCAGACCATACACTGCCGGGTAATGAATCAGTCAGAGAGTGCTTCCAAAATCGCCAGCTTCCTGGAGCAGCACCCTCAGGTTGAGAAAGTGTATTACCCCGGTCTTAGCAGTCATCAGGGGCATGAGATTGCAGCCAGGCAAATGAGTGGATTTGGCAGTATGTTATCTTTTCAGGTGCATGGCGGCAAAGAGAAGGCGCTGGAATTGACCGGGAAACTGAGGATAATATCACGGGCCACCAGTTTAGGCGGGGTAGAAAGTTTGATAGAACACCGGGCGTCCATCGAGGGACCGGGAAGTTTTACGCCCGATAATCTGCTGCGTTTTTCAGTCGGATTGGAGAATGTAGATGATCTAATAGCCGATTTAGAGCAGGCCCTGATATAGGAAATGACAATATTGAGAAAGTATTGAGTATGTATTGACAGGCTATATAACTAGTGTTACTATTTGTACTGGTAACTACATAGCGACTATTTATCATAAGGGCTCCTTTCTTTGTTGAAGGGGCTTTTCTTCTAAGGTAAAGCAGCACAAGTTATAGGGGGTAAATATGAGTTTTGACGCCATTAATGAGTATCGTAAAACCTTTCCGTCTAAACAGCAGGTGATTGAACAAACACCTGACCCAGGTGTCAGGGCTATGCTTAATCATTTAGATAAAGCCGGTATTCCTACCGCCTTTGACAGATTTGATGCCCAAAAACCACATTGCTCATTTGGTTTGGCAGGCACATGCTGCCGGATTTGTAATATGGGGCCATGCAGGATAACTGAAAAAAGTCCCAAGGGCGTTTGTGGTGCTGATGCCCACGTAATGGTCGCCCGCAACATATTGCGCTGGGTGGCTGCCGGTGTGGCAGCACATGGTGCCCGGGGGCGGGAAGTATTGTTAACGCTTAAAAAAGCGGCCAGCGGAGAGTTAGCTCTGCCACTGTTAGGACCGGAGAAGGTTTTGGCAACAGCCAAAGCGTTTGGGATCTATCAAGAGGATAAAACAGTGGCTGAGTTGGCCGAACAGCTTGCCGACCTGCTGCTTGAAGACATGTCCCGTGCCGTGCCGGCTACCCACCGGACCATTACCGCTATGGCCCCGCCTGAGCGGGTGGAGACCTGGTCCAAACTCGATATTATTCCTATCAGCTCCTATCATGAGGTATTTGAAGCCTTACACCGTACCGGAACAGGCACCGATGGCGACTGGGAAAACCTGATGAAACAACTGCTGCGCTGTGGACTGGCTTTTTCCTGGAACAGTGTGGTCGGTCCTTCGATTGCCGCCGACTGTCTCTACGGACCACCCAAACGCAGCCAAATCGAGACAAACTTTGCTTCTATTAAAGAGGAGTATGTTAATATTGCTTTGCATGGTCACTCACCGGTGCTGCCTTCGGCTTTGGTCCAGGCCAGCCGGGATCAGGAGCTTGTTGATCTGGCTAAAGCAGCGGGCGCTGCCGGCATCCGTCTCTATGGCATCTGCTGCTCCGGATTATCCTCGCTGTACCGCTATGGTGAGGTTCATCCTTTGAGCAACTCGCTTGGGGCTGAGCTTATTATGGGTACAGGGGCACTTGATGCGTGGGTAGCTGATTTGCAGGATATCTACCCGGCCATTATGGATGTAGCCGCCTGCTTCCATACCAAAGTAATTACAACCAGCGATTCCTGCCGTCTGCCGGGGGCTATTCACATGGCCTTTGATCATCAGCATTCTAATATGGATCAGATACTCGATCAAGCCAAAGACATTGTTAGACTTGCTATCCGGAATTACCCCGCGCGGCAGAAAGAGAATGTATACATCCCTGAAGTCAGTATCGAGGCTGAGGTTGGCTTCTCGGTGGAAAATATAACCCAGGCATTTGGCAGTCTGGACGAGCTGGCAGCTTTGATTAAAAGCGGTAAAATTAAAGGCATTGTTAATCTTGTCGGCTGTAACAACCCTAAGGTTGTTTACGAGCAGGCTATCCTCCAGGTAGCTGACATTTTGCTTGCCAATGATATCATTGTTCTTACTAATGGCTGTGCCTCATTCCCGCTGTTAAAGCTGGGGTATTGTAGTCAAAAAGCATTGGCTAAAGCTGGACCCGGACTTAACGAGGTGTTAGGTGCCCAAAAACTGCCACCAGTGTGGCATATGGGAGAATGTCTTGATAACGCCAGGGCTTCCGGCCTGTTTAGGGCACTTGCCGACAAGAGTGGACAACCACTCACCCGCATGCCGGTTGCTTTTGCCAGCCCGGAATGGTCAAATGAAAAAGGTGTGGGAGCAGCCTTGAGCTTCCGGTTAATGGGTTTAAACTCTTACCATTGCATCCAGGCTCCAGTACAGGGTTCTGATAAAGTAGCCAATTTCTTTGGCAAAGATACTCAGGATTTGCTTGGTTCTGTAATGGTAGTAGTAACCGATCCCCAAGGATTGGGTCAGAAGATTGTCGAGGATCTTGAGCACAGACGAAATCAATTAGGCTGGGATGGCCAATAATTTAGGGGGTATACAATGAACCGGAGAGATTTTATAAAGAAAAGTGTCTTCATGGCAGTGGGCCTTGCTGGTGGTATAAGCCTGGCTGGATGCGGCAGCAGCGGGCAGACCGGGGCAAATTCCACACCGTCTAAAACTAAACCAACAATAAAAGTGGGCTACTTGCCTATCACCGACCATCTGACGATGATTGCCCATGGTCAGACCGAGTTCCGCCAATTTGCACTGGAGCCTGTTAAGTTTTCAGGCTGGGCAGAACTGGCAGAGGCCCTCAAAGGGGGCGCAATTCAGGGTGCTTTTGCATTAACTCCTATTGGTATGAGCCTGCGGCAAAAGGGTGTGCCGGTTAAGGCCGTATTCTTAGGTCACCGTAATGGCTCGGTATTGACAGCTAAAAATGTTCCTGAACTTAACCGTATCGAGGACTTAAAAGGCAAGACAATTGCGATCCCCAGCAAGTTCTCCACCCATAATATTCTCATACAGAAACTGCTGACTGAAAAAGGCATTAATCCTAACACTGATGTAAAATTCCTGGACATGTCACCGCCTGAGATGGTTAACGCCCTGTCTACCGGTAAAATTGACGCCTTTATTGTTGCCGAACCTTTTGGCGGACAAGCCGAGATGCAAAAAGTCGGTAAAGTTCTGGTTCTAAGCAAAGATATTTGGCATGACCATATCTGCTGCGTCCTTAACGTTCAGGAAGAATTAATTCAGAAAAACCCTGAGGCTGTTGAGGAATTGGTAGGCGGCTTGGCTAAAGCAGCTAAGTTTATTGACGGCAATCCTCAGGAAGCGGCAAAATTGTCACTTAAATATCTGGGGCAAAAGCAGGAAGTCATTGAGCATGTGCTGACAAACCCTAAAGGCAGGATCACCTTTGATAACCTTGTTCCAGATATGAAAGACTTTACTGCCACCCAGGATTATTTGGTTCAATTTGGGATTACCAAAGACAAAATTGATTTAGCCCAATATATCGATGACCGGTTTGCCAAAAAGGCTTTTGGGGTGTGACCTGATTATGCAGACAAAGACCCTGAACAGAACTGCCGTTTTGCCGTGGCTGGCTATTGCCGCTTTCCTCGGACTATGGCAGGCTGTTGCCGGCTTTTATACGCCTGAACAGTTACCAGGACCCATGAAAGTTTTTGCCGGGTTAAAAGAATTGGCTGAAACCGGTGTATTGTGGGAACATATCCAGGTAAGCTTAATTAGATTTACTATCTCATACAGCCTGGCGCTGCTTGTTGCCGTTCCGCTCGGACTATTCCTGGGATGGCATACCTATTCACTCCAGGCACTGGGACCCATCCTGCAAATCCTGCGGCCAATTTCTCCGATTGCCTGGTTTCCGCTGGCCGTGTTATGGTTTGGTGTTGGCAATGCCCCGGCGATCTTTATCATTTTCTTATCAGCCCTTTTTCCTATTTTGTTGTCAACCATTAGTGCTGTAAGGAAAGTTGATCCTGTCTATTTAAAAGTAGCCCAGAATTTTGGTGTTAGTAGAACCATGCTGTTTACAAAAATCGTTATCCCCGCAGCCTTTCCCTATATCATGATTGGGCTGAACATTGCCATTGGTGTTGCCTGGATTCATTTGGTGGCTGGCGAGATGCTGGGCGCCCAATCCGGGCTTGGGTACTTAATCGTTGATTCCCGTAACTTTCTGCGGACAGACTGGATTATGGGCGGTATGCTGGTTGTCGGCCTTCTTGGACTTCTCATTAATACAATGATTGGCTGGGCGGAAAAAGAGATTAACCGAAAATGGGGAGTAGGCTAAAAGAGGTGATAACTTGGCAAAGATCGAAATAAATAACTTATGTAAAAGCTTTCAGGATACACAGGGAGAATCACTTGATGTACTTGTCGATGTTAATCTGGAGATAGCGGCTGGCGAGTTCTTATGCCTGCTTGGACCAAGCGGTTGCGGTAAGACAACCCTAATGAACCTAATGGCAGGATTTGAGAAACCCACACAGGGTACCCTGACGATTGACGGCCTGCCTGTCAGCCGTCCTGACCCCAAGCATATTACTATATTCCAGGACTATGGGCTGTTTCCATGGCGGAATGTTCTGGGCAATGTTGTTTTTGGCCTTGAGGCCAAGGGAATGAATAAGAAGGCAGCGAAAGAAAAGGCGGAAGAATATCTGGAATTAGTGGGTTTATCTCAGTTTTCCAGGAGTTTTCCTGGGCAGCTTTCCGGTGGGATGAAGCAGCGGGTGGCTATCGCCAGAGCACTGGCGGTCGAGCCTGACATCATTTTTATGGATGAACCTTTTGCTGCCCTGGATGCGTTTACCCGCTACAGGCTTCAGGATGAGGTACTAAGGATTTGGGCAGAAAAGAAACCTACGATTATATTTGTCACCCATGATATTGATGAGGCTGTGTACCTGGCCCAACGGCTTGCTATTATGACCCCTAATCCGGGGCGGATACAGCGAATTATTGATATTAAGCTGCCAAGGCCGTGCAACCGGGGTGACGCAGGTCTTGTTGCCTATCGCCAGCAGGTTTTCCAGGAATTTGAGTTAGTTCATGCCGTCAGTAGTGACTATAGTATTTAAGTATTAGCTATATAGGAGGGACTATGGTGCAGCTTACCGAAAAATTGAACAATCTGACACAAATGTTAAAAGAGATGGAAACAGTGATTGTAGCGTTCTCCGGCGGGGTTGACAGCAGCTTTTTGGCAGCAGCGGCTCAGCGGGCGTTAGGTGATAAAGCAGTGGCCGTAACTGCGTATTCAGAAACGCTGCCAGAGTCTGAGCGCCAGGAGGCAATCACTATTGCCCAGCAGATTGGCATTCGCCATGTTCTCTTACATATCAGCGAGCTGGTTAGCGAGGATTTTGTGGCCAATACCCCTGATCGCTGCTATTATTGTAAAAAAGAGCGGTTTGATGCTTTACGGCTATGGGCAGATGAGCAGGCGATAGCCTGGGTCTTAGAAGGCTCAAACGCCGACGATCAATCAGATTACCGGCCTGGCATGCGAGCTGTTGATGAACTGGCCGGCGTTCGCAGCCCCTTGCTGGAAGCGGGTCTAACCAAGGATGAAATCCGGACTTTGTCCCGTGAATGGGGCGTGCCTACCTGGAACAAACCCAGTGCCGCCTGTCTTTCCTCGCGGGTAGCCTACGGTTTGCCGATTACAGCAGAACGGCTTAAACAGATTGAACTAGCCGAGGCTTTTATTAAACAATTCTGTAGTGGACAAGTTCGGGTCAGACACCATGACAACCTGGCTCGGATTGAGGTTTCCCCGGCTGATATTCCCCTGTTAGCCGATCCTGAAAAGGCGACATTAATTAACGAAGAACTGCGTAAATTAGGGTTTACCTATGTTACGCTTGACTTGTCCGGCTATCGTACTGGCAGTATGAATGCTGTTTTGAATTTGAAGAACAAAGAATGAGAAAGACTTTGTGCCTCAATTGATTAACTGTTAGCCTTGTTAAGGTATTGACGGGCGTATTGCCGAGTGATAGAATGAACGAAAGTAGTATTTCGGCAAACCAGAAGCACAATAATACATAGTTAAGTAATAGCTGATCAGAAATCTGAAGGCTAAGGGCGGTATTAAACCCGCACTTAGCCTTTTTTTATTTTAATCCGTATTGTGAAAACAAGGAGGGGGATAACTATGGCAGTAGCTACTGTTTTATCACCACAGGAACAAAGGCTAAGTGAAGAACTTATCGGTAATTGCAAAGCTAGTGAGAGGGAAAGGCCGTATAAGATCTTTAATTCCTTTAAAGGCGCCCAGCCTAAGATCGACATAGAGCGGGCCCGGTTTTTTACCGATTCCTTTAAAGAAACCGAGGGGCAGCCGTTAATTCTGCGCTGGGCCAGGGCGCTTAAGCATATTGCTGAGAATATCACCGTTTATATCGATGATGATCAGCTGTTAGCCGGCAGAGCCGGGTGCCCGGGCAGGTATGGCGTTATTTATCCGGAACTGGATGGCTGCTTTTTGGATAGAATCACGGAACTATCCAGCCGGGTAGAATCGCCGTTTCAGATTTCTGAGGCAGATAGCCAGTATATTGAACAGGTGCTGGCGCCTTACTGGCAAGATAAAACCTTTTATGACAGTCTTGCCAACTCACTGCCGCCAGATGTTTTACGAGTAACCTATGACCCTGCCGATCTGTCTAAGTCCAGGTATATTGTGAATGAAACAGCAACGATGCGCTCCGCATTGCAATGGGTCCATGACTATGAGAAAGTACTAAAAAAGGGCTTTAAAGTGATCAGACAGGAGGCCCAAAGCCAGCTGGCGGCGCTTGACCTGTTTGACCCGAAGGACTCCCTGGAAAAGGCCCCTTTTCTTGAAGCCATCGTCCTGGTTTCCGACGCTATTATTATCTGGGCGAAGCGTCACGCGAGGCTGGCCGCCGGGCTTGCTGAAAAAGAAACAGATGCAAGGAGAAAAGAAGAGCTGCGGCAAATAGCCCAAATTTGTGAGTGGGTGCCTGAGAACGCACCACGTACCTTTTATGAAGCCGTCCAGGCCCAATGGTTTGTGCAAATGTTTTCCCGGTTAGAACAAAAGACCGGTGCCACCATCTCTAACGGCAGAATGGACCAATATCTCTACCCGTTTTACAGCAAAGATATAAGTAATGGCCGGATAGACCGTGAAGGGGCAAAAGAACTGCTAGAGTGTATGTGGGTAGGTATGGCGCAGTATATTGATCTGTATGTCAGCCCGGCAGGTGCCTGCTTTAATGAGGCCTATGCTCACTGGGAAGCCGTCACTATCGGTGGTCAGGATGAGAATGGCGATGATGCTACGAATGAACTAACCTATTTGCTGCTGGAATCGAAACGGGAATTCCCAATCAACTATCCTGACCTGGCCGCCCGGGTTCACGCCCGTTCACCAGAGCGTTATCTCTATGAGGTAGCAGAGACGGTAAAAGAGGGTTCCGGTTTCCCGAAGCTGATCAATGATGAAGAGGTTATTCCGCTGCTTGTTGCTAAGGGCGCTACTTTTAAAGAGGCCAATACCTACGCAGTCTCAGGGTGCACTGAGGTTAGAATGCCAAACCGGGATACGTATACCAGTCCGTGCGCATATGTTAATATCGCAGCAGCCCTGGAGTTGGTCCTGAACAATGGCAAAATGAAACTGTACGGTGATGAACTGTTAACTGTTGAAACAGGTAATCCGGGAAGTTTCGGGGCCTGGGATGAATTGTGGCAGGCGTATATTACCCAGCAGACCTATTTACTCAAACAGGCTTTTAAACAACAGTATATCGTTAATAAGCTGCGGGAAAAACACTTTGCCGCACCACTGGGCTCAGCCTTACATGAACAATGCCTGAAAAATTACAAGGATCTTCATTCAGCAAACATCGAGGGTGGCATTGACCTGGGCTACTTTGATATTATCGGCTATGGTACGGTAGTCGATTCGCTGGCAGCCATTAAGAAGCTGGTCTATGAAGATAAGAAACTAACCCTTGTTGAGCTGTTAGCGGCACTGGAGAGTGACTTTCAGGGCTATGAGGCTACCAGGCAATTACTATTAAACGCTCCCAGGTATGGTAATAATGATCCTTATGCCGATTCGATAGCCAAGAATATCGATTTAGCCGCCCTTGAGTTTACCCATAAATACTCCCAGGCAATTGGTGCCAGCCTTGATGTGCGGTATGTACCGGTTACCTCCCATGTTCCCTTTGGAAAAGTTGTTGGTGCTACGGCAAATGGCAGAAAAGCGGGTGCAGCTCTTTCTGACGGGTCTTCGGCTTCCCATGGCGCAGATACTAAAGGACCAACCGCGGTGCTGATGTCTAACGCGCGCTCCAAGAATATGGGCTTTAAAGAACGGGCATCAAGGCTGCTGAATATCAAATTAAGCCCGGCATGCGTGCAGGGCGAAGCAGGAACAAGCAAAATTACGTCTTTTATCAGGAGCTGGTGTGACCTAAAACTCTGGCATCTGCAATTTAATATTATCAATAAGCAAACCTTGCTTGCCGCGCAAAAAGAGCCGGAGAAATACCGGAATCTGCTGGTGCGGGTTGCGGGTTATAGTGCTTATTTTACCGACCTTTCGCCTGATCTGCAAAATGATGTTATTGCCAGGACTGAGCATAGTTTGTAGGAGGGTATATGATGGAACCCCAGGACAAACGCTCTGGTTATGTTTTTAATATCCAGCAATTCTCGGTACATGATGGGCCGGGGATCAGAACAACTGTGTTTCTAAAAGGCTGCCCGCTGCGGTGCAACTGGTGCAGCAACCCCGAATCCCAGGAGCGTAATCCTGAGCTTGCTTACAACCTGAGTAAGTGTATTGGTATTGCTGCCTGTGGCCGGTGTCTGCAGGTTTGCCCTAATAATGCACTGCAGGCAGGAGCGGATAGTAAACCTGTGGTTGTCAGGGCTGCCTGCAGAAAATGTTTCCGCTGTGCCGGTGTGTGTCCCTCAACTGCGTTAAGCGTTTTCGGGCAGCGCATGAGTGTTGAGGCTATTCTGGCAGTGGTAGAACAAGATCAGGCATTTTTCTCCAGATCGGAAGGAGGCCTGACAATTAGTGGCGGGGAGCCTTTAATGCAGCCTGATTTTACAATTGCCCTCTTGCAGGAAGCCAAACGCAGGCGGATAAATACCGCGATGGAAACCAGCGGTTATGCTGAGTGGCCGGCGTTGGAACAGGCAAGCAAGTATTTGAACACGCTTATCTATGATATAAAATGTCTGGGTTCGGATAGGCATCGTGAGCAAACCCAGCTAGCCAACGATATTATCCTTGAGAATTTCGTCAAGGTGACAGAGGCCTTTCCCAGCTTGTCTATCCTTGTCAGAACACCTGTAATTCCCGGCTTTAATGATTCTGAGGAAGATATTGCAGCCATAACAAATTTTATTAAGCAAAGGCCCAATATTAGTTATGAGTTGTTGCCATATCACCGTTTAGGACAGCAAAAATACGAATATCTGGGAAGAAACTATCCTCTGGGTAATATAAGCTTAACGAAGGAGCAGCTTGAGCGGCTGAACACGGTAAAAACTGTTTATGACAACCCCCTTAAATCCTGATATTACCATTGACACTGCTGGTGCGATATGGTAATATTAGGGCAATATTTAGCTAGGCTGATTAGAAAAAACTGAAGGCCGAAGCAGTTGGTAGTATAGTACCGACTCTTCCGGCCTTTTTCATTTTTTAACAGGTATACTAATCTATAAGGCTGTGCCTGCGCCCCTGGGGGATTGAGAGGTGTACACAGATTGAATGTCACAAAACAGCTTGAACTAACAATTAATCAGAAAGAGCAACTGCTGGAGCGGGAGATCGCCAAGTTCGCTAAAGAGCGAATTGGTAAAGGGCCAAGTAAAACCGAAGTGCGCATCACTGAGGGTATTCTTATTTGTGTGCAGTATGGTTTCCTAACAAAAGCGGAGGAGTTAATAATCCAGTCAGGCCATTGGGATAAGGTTATTGACTATCGTAGAGTATATATTCTGCAATGTGTTAAAGATATTGAGGAGATTATTTACCGGGTACTTAAGCGGAGGATAAAGTATTTCTTCCCAAGTTGGCTATCCGAAGAAAACTTGTCATGCTGGACAATTTATCTGGATTAAAAGCCTGATAAAGGCAAAAATCCTTTAATAAATAGTTATGCTTCTTAACAAAGAACAGATAACTACCTTTTGGTAGCCGTCTGTTCTTTTTTATATTGTGCTAAGAAGGAGGTGAGTCTGACTGCAGTGGGTAGTCTGTCAGGGGGTGAAGGGGCCGGAAAGACGTTTTACTACTAAGTAATTTGAGGAGGGATTGTATGTTAGGGAAAAAGATGTTTATGGGATGCTTGCTGATTATGTTTATTACAGCAAACCTGTTAATCGCAGGGTGCTCGGGGAAAAAACCGGGCAGTACAGCGGGAAGTGCGACAGAGACGCCGCAATCCCCAAAAGAAGTTGTAAAAATAGGAATCGGATATCAGGCACCAACCGCTCAAACCTGGGGCGCGTTAATTATTAAAAATAAAAAACTCTATGAAAAGTATCTGCAGGAAAAGTATCCAGATAAGGTGTTTGAGATTGAATGGTTCAATTCACCCTCAGGTCCCCCGCTGACGAATAATATGATTGCAGGCAAATTGCAACTGGCACTCATGGGAGACATGCCCATATTAATTAATGGCGAGCAAGGACAGACATCGCGCAATTACAAATCAGTGTTCCTTGCTTTTGACGGCAAAGGTGCGGGTGGTAAGAACCAGGCCATCTTAATCCCTAAAGGCAGCAACACTAAAATAGAAGACCTGAAAGGTAAAACAATTTCGACAATTCTTGGATCTAGTGCGCACCGGATGCTGCTGGTCGCTCTGGATAAATATGGCCTAACTAACGATGTAACAATTGTTAATCAGGACGTAACCGTGGGCATGAGCAATATCGAACAAAACAAAATCACAGCCCATGCTACCTGGGAGCCCTACCCCAGCCTGATTCAAACGAAAGGTATCGGTGATGTTTTGCTTGATGGCAGTGAAACTAATGTGGACTATCTAGACGGGGTTGTGGCTGATCGCACCTGGGTGGAAAATAATCAGGGCTATGCAGTTGCTTTTTTAAAGGCATTGATTGATTCGCACAAATTCATTAGAGAGAATCCAGAGGAAGCGGCACGAATCTTTCATGAGGAAACTCAGTATCCGCTTGATGTAACCCAAAAGGTTGTTCAAAATATCAGATTTGATGCAGCCATATACACAAAAGACATAACAACGCTGGCGGGCAGCCGGGATTTCCTGAAAAAGCTTGAAAAACTCAAGAATATCGATTTGAACAAGTTTGTTGACGACCAGTATGTAAAAGCCGCTTTTAAGGAGTTAGGCTACCAATATCCTACCGACGCTGAACTGAAAAGTGATTGGATTCCGTTAAAATAGGGGTGGTGATATGTCAGACCCGGCTACTTTTCAATACAAAATGGTCAGGGCAATCAGAAGGATAATAGCTATTACTGTTTTTATCGGCATATGGCAGGTTCTGGTTGGCAATAATGTCATGTCGCCGCTAATGTTTGGCAATCTCCCTTCGCCGGCAGAGGTTTTGGAAACCTTTATTACAGTTTCTCAGAAACCGGTATACTACTATCATATCTTGGTGAGTTTCGGGAGAATCATCGCCGGTAGCTTACTGGCCTTGCCACTGGCTGTGTTTTTCGGGCTGCTAATTGGACTGTCAAGGCTTGCTGAGGATTTGTTGCTGTCAATCTTTGACATGCTGCGCCCCATTCCCCAAATATCCTGGATACCGGTAGCCATATTAGTTTTCCCCTCGGTGGAGGGCAGTATCATCTTTATTACTTTTCTTGGCGCTTTTTTCCCCATTCTCGTCAATACGATTGCCGGCGTGGCCAGCGTCAACCCATCCTTAATTATTGCGGCCAAGAGTATGAATGCTACTAGGTTACAACTTTTAAGGTATATTTACTTACCGGGGATCACCCCCAATATATTCACTGGTTTCACAATCGGCATCGGAGTATCCTGGATGAGTGTAATTGCAGCCGAAATGATTTCCGGGAAATACGGAATTGGTTATTATACCTGGACTTCCTATACGCTGATGGCGTATGCGGAGACCATTATCGGGATGATTACCATTGGCGCAATGGGGACAGTGTGTTTTGAGCTAACCAAGATAATTGAAAGAAGCTTGTTAAAATGGCGTGAAGAGATTGGGGGTTAGACCATGGCAATCCTGGTACACGATGTTCGAAAATCATTTACTCTGCAAAAAGACAGAGAGGTTGTTGCCTTAAATGACGTAAGTCTCAGCGTAGACGATCATGAATTTCTTTGTTTACTGGGGCCGTCTGGTTGTGGCAAAAGCACACTGCTGAAGATTATTGCCGGCCTCGAACAGCCAAGCGCCGGCTGGGTGGAGATTGATGGTCAGAGGATTACTGCACCAGGCAGCGACCGCGCTATTGTTTTTCAGGATTATGCGTTATTTCCATGGCGAACAGTTGTTGAAAATGTTCAATTTGGCTTGGATTTAAAAAAAGTACCGGCTAAAGCGGCCCGGGCTAAGGCCCTTGAATATGTAAACATGGTAAGTCTCTGTGACTACGCCAATGTGTATCCTCACCAGTTATCCGGAGGTATGCAGCAAAGGGTGGCAATCGCCCGCGCCCTTGTTCTTGAGCCTAAGATTCTATTGATGGATGAACCGTTCGGGGCTTTGGATGCTTTTACCCGGATGCAGCTTCAGCTTGAGGTTACCAGCATCTGCGAGCAGAATAGCCCAACAGTGATTTTTGTAACCCATGATATTGACGAGGCTATTTATCTTGGCGATAGGGTAGTAATTATGACACCCAATCCTGGTAAAGTAAACTCTATCGTTAACGTTCAGTTGCCAAAACCCCGCAACAGGACAGACTATGATTTTAATAAAATCCGCGATCATGTTTTTAGGGAATTTTCACTAGTCACTGAAACTTCTTTAGAATATGCCATATAAGAAAAAATAGGAGGAATAGGAATGGCAGTACATTTTATCTCGGCTGACGTAAGTATTATTGGCGGTGGCAGTGCAGGCACTATTGCGGCAATTAAGGCTAAAAGTAAAAACCCTGAGGCCAAAGTCCTTATTCTCGATAAAGGCCCGATAGAGACCTCGGGCGCGATTGGCAGAGGGATGGATGCTCTGAATATTGTAGCTGTTCCCGGCTATGGAACACCCGAAAATGTAGTGGAGGCGCTGACTAAGGTCACAGAGGGGATATTAGACCAGGAATGTGCCTATGTGCTTGGTGAAAAGAGCCTGCAGGTGATTAAGGATCTTGAGGAATATACCAATCGCGAGCCTGGTGATTTGTTCCCGATTGATGAAAACGGTAATTATAAAGCCAGCTTTTTACACCCTACTGAACATCCCTTGTACCTGGCCATGGACGGGGAGGATATCAAGCGGGCGTTAGCAAAACGGGTCCGGGATCTGGGGGTGCAGGTACTTGATTTTACGCCTGCCGTACGTTTGTTGACTACTGACAACCGGGTGTCGGCTCTGATTGCCTTTAATATTCGCACAGGTGACTTTTATGTAATTAATACACCGACAGTCATCTTGACTGCAGGTGCTGTGGGTAAGTTTGGTCTGCCGCGGGACGGCTATCTCAGTGGTTTGTACGAATTCCCCGGTAATACCGGCGAGGGATATGCCATGGCATACCATGCAGGTGCTAAATTGATAAATCTGGAATGTTTTCAGACCAACCTATTGATGAAAGACTATAATGGCCCTGCGTGCGGTTATGTTGTCATACCAAGAGGTGGCTATGGTGTAAATGCATTAGGAGAGAAATACTGGACGCATGGATACTGGTCAGGAGATATGTTCCTGGCAGTCTGGCGGGAATTCCAGGAGGGAAGAGGACCTGTTTATCTGAAAATGGATCATCTGCCTGAAGAAACGATTCAAGGTTTGGAGAAAATTCTATGGGGGACTGAACGTACCTCACGGGGGCTCTTCCATATCCAGCGGAGCGAAAACTACAGACGGTGGGACTCTGTTGAGCAAGGTATGGAAGAAATAACACTATGCAGTGGCCATAGCATGTCAGGAATACAGGTAAATAAGCATACGGAGACTAACGTGCCCGGCCTGTATGCTGCCGGTGATTGCGCGGCAGTTCCGCATCAGTACCTTACAGGGGCTTTCGTGTTTGGCAGTATTGCTGGCGAGCGTGCGGCCGAGTTTGCGAAAACGCATAAGGCGCCACAGGTGGATGTAGATGTAAATCAACTGATAAAAGAGATTGTACGGCCGCTGGAACTGGAAGAAGGCATCCCAGTGGAGCAAGTTGAGTATAAGATTCGTTCTAAGATAAGCCAATATCTAACGCCCCCTAAGAGTGACCCGCTGATGACCAAGCTATTATGGTGGATTGAGCGGATTCGCCAAGAGGATCTGCCTCGCATAAAGGTCAATGATTATCATGATTTAATCAAAGTAACCGAGGTGCAGAGCATTATCGATTGTGCGGAAATGGCGGCAAGAGCATCGCTGTACCGGACCGAAAGCAGATGGGGGCTGGGTCATTACCGCCTGGCATATCCCAAGCGGGACCCAGACTGGGATAATAAGTGGGTAGTATTAAATAAGGATAAAGCTTCAGGGAAAATGACGCCCTCGCAACAAGCAGTACCCAGCCCCCGGTGGACTTTTCCGGCCAGGCTGGATTATGAATACCCGTCTTTACATCTTAATATCGGTACCGGGTATAAGCACCCGCCTAATAAAGTAAGAGACCCGTGGATTGAGGAAAAGGTGCAAAGAGAGGGTTTTGAGATTCCGACCCGGTTTGTTCCTGGAAAAGGAGGCGTAAACTAATGAGCTGCAAAGAAGGAAAACAGTATCAATGGCTTGACTTTAGTGGGGAAAAATGTAGCGCCTGCGGTTTGTGCATTGACTATTGCCCCCGTGACGTTTTGCGAAAAGGCGACGAGGGTGTGCCGTTTATGAAATATCGGGATGACTGCTGGTATTGTGACATTTGCTCGTTTGTTTGCCCGCATAAAGCGATTACACTGAAGGAGGTTCCCTATCTTATTAAATAGAGTTTTCAGAGAAGTTTTATCCCCTCTTCTGGTAATTATTCACATTGACAGCCATTTAAAGG
>NZ_DATMXX010000110.1:0-6551 GCF_035561255.1 Sporomusa sp.
GAAAAACTCAAATTTCATCATATAGGTTTTGTCAAGCTTATCGGAGGGTAAGGTAGTAAGTCCTTGGTTTTTAATCTTAAAGTCTTGATATTCCAGGGAGGCTATGACGTTTTTGGCAACTACGTTTTGGTAGCCAAGGAAGACAACTTTAACATTGTCTGTTCCGTGGAAACTTACATTATATGGCTGGCTGGTATTGCTGACAGCCGTTTGGTCAAAGCCGCCTGCACCGGCAGGAATAGCACCTGCGTCAATGCTGCGATAGCCAACCATCCAGGCATCTGTTCCCTTTTTGGCAGGATTGACAAGATTTACAGCCGGATACAGTACGGCTGGCCCCTGGCTGTTGCTGACCTGAACAACCCAGGCCTTCGGATTGGATGGCAAGCCACTCGTAGCATTGTCCAGAGTCGTGCTAACATAGTCGCCCAGAACAGTAATTTTGCCAATTTTATAGTCAAAACCGGTTGTCCAGCCTTTGGAGCTGTCGTAACCATAACCAGCCTTGGTATTAATTGCATTTCTGTTTGGAAGGCTTGTGTCACCTTGGTCGGCATTGGACCAGTAATAACCCGTCTTGACATTAAGATTGTCTGCAAGCTTAATCCCAAGTTGACTGGTAGATAGCTGACTAGTATTATTAGTAACCGCTGGTGCTGTTACCGATCTGATAGTTCCCGTCCACCCTTTAAAAGTAACATTGTCACCGAGTTTCTTATTAAATGTTACACCGTCATAGTTCATCGGACCGCCAAAGACGCCGGTCGTATAGAAATCGAGGGCTGAGCGGCCAAACCGGATACTGTCAAAACCGAGAAAATTTTTGGCAGTGATATTCATGATATCCAGACCAATTTCCGAACCGGTGCCAGGATCAGTAATAGAACCAAACTTGCTGCCGCCACTGGTAGAAATCCGGCCAACCCAGGAAACATCCTCATTGATATTGCCCCAGAATTTAATCCGCTGACGGAAATCAAACTGATCAGAGCGGTTTAATTTCTTGCCCAAGGCAGGATCATTGCTCAAATAGCGCATGCGGGTTTCGCCGCCCAGCCAGGTATTGGTCTTTGCTTCCACTTTAGCAACCCTGCCGCCAAGACGGTTGAGCTCACCGGCAAATTCGGAAGACAGTTTGTCAATAAGTTGCTTATTCGCCTCATCAGCGGCATCAAACTTGTCCATGGCTTTGGCAACAATAAAGGCAAATTCATACCGGCTTAACGTCTTATTGCCCTGAAAGGTTTTGTCACTGTAGCCGTCTACAATCCCTTCCTTAGCTAATTTAGCGACTGCCTCATACGCCCAATGACCGGCAGGAACATCACTGAAAGCTGGTGCGATTGCCGCAAAAGCCGTGTTTGTTAACGCCGGGGTTCCCGCCATGGTAATACTCATTAATGTCAACGGAATAATAGCAAGCCATTTTTTTGTCTTTTTCACAATAAATTCCCCCTAATAATTTGTTTCTGCTTGAATTTACTACTGTAGATAAAATGCCGATAAGGGTTAGTTGTTTATTGTATGATCATTCACTTGTTTACACAAGTCGTGACATACACCCCCTTTCGTTGCGCCGTCACAGAACCGGTTTATTCAGTCTTTTCCTTCATGCAATACACCTGGTTTTCTCGGCTGCGGTGAAAATTAATACACTCACAGCATTTACCGTGCCGCTCGCATTCGCTTCTTGGGCATGTACAATTCTCCTCATTGCAACTAGCCATTCACTCTATCCTCCATTTATTTAACGATAGTCATTATCCAGTCCCAGTAAGAGACAGAACCGGTTGCTTCAGGATGCCATCAATTCCCGGTAAACGCTTTGGGAAATAATAAGGCTTAAGCCAGATCCCGGCATCATAGCTCTTATTAACTGTATGTATAGTTGTTCATATGTCTATACAGTCTATTGCGTTATTTACCATGTATCTTTTAGTTGTTATATTACAATTATTTAATTTGTAATTTTATAAAAGGGCTGACCGACGTAATACCAGTTCAGGCAGCCCTCTTATCTATGACTGTCTAGTATGATTAAACTGCAATTAGTTCATAAAAAAGCGCTTTCCTTGCAGCGATCCCCATTTATCCATATTATTTTGCTGCACCTGTTAAACCACTTTGTTCGGCAGACGGCGGACGCAAGGGTAAAAGCACTAATATACCCACGATCGGCCCGGCAGCCATCATATACCAAACTGTACTAAAGCTGCCGCTAAGGTCGATAACCCCACCTAATACCAACGGTCCAATCATGGAAGCAAGCTGGAAGATAAAATTAGATATGCCGTTTGCGGTAGCTGCCCATTCTTTCCCGGCATACTCAGAAATCATAAGGCTTAGATGCGGATTGGCAAAGTAAGAACAAAAGCCATAGACAAAGCCTGCCATGCTTAACATGGGCAAGGTTGTTTGCGCGCCAAAGTATATGGTCAACGGTGCGCTGATGGCGTAAGCTGCCAGCAGGATATTCTTCCGGTTACCTATTTTGTCAGATACCCAGCCTGATACAACTGGCGCTATTAAGCCGCCCAGGCTGTACCAAATCAACACCATTCCTGCTTCTTTTACTGAAAATCCCAGTTTCTTGATGTAGGCATTAGCCCAGGTAGCTAAACCAAGCTCCATCCACATCAAACAAAAACCGGCAACAGCAACCAGAACGATATTGCGATTAGTAAAGAAGACCTTAAAACCACCAAAAAATGATTTTTCTCCTTTAGGTTCATCCGAAGTCTTAACCATAAAGTAAATCAATATTCCAAGTAAGATAGTAGCAATACCTATTCCCTGAAAAGCGCCCTGCCAGCTGAAGGCAAGATTGAGTGCAGGCACAATATAGTTTGCCAGCAGTAATCCGCCCGACGGAGCTGCCAGCAGCAGGCCAAAGGCAGTACCCCGTTCGTGTGCCGGGAACCATTCCATTAACGCCCGTGCGCAGCATGACATAATCGCCCCTGCTCCCAGGCCGGTGACAACTCGCAGTGTGAATCCAACATCAAAGGACGTTATTGAACCCATCGCCCAGGTAGAGATTCCCTCAAGTACTAAGCTTACCCCTAAAATAGTGCGGACACCGAAGCGGTCAGCTAACATGCCGGCAGGTACTTGCGTAATGACATAGCCCATATAAAACGCAGTCATATAAGCACCAGCTTGTGACATGTTCATGTTTAACACAGGAACAACTACCGGAATTAACGGCGGCCATGCAAAACGGGAAAGAAATGTCAGGACAAAACTTGAAAACATGAGAGCCATTATTACCCAGCGGTATTGACTATACTCTTCTTTCCGGACTTGGCTAACCATTATTTACCCTCCTTTTTATTTTACGGGTTGACCTAACGTGAATTAGGCCATCCGTTAATACGTACTGTTACGCCAGGAATTCGTTCACAATTAGTTAAACAGAAAGCTTGCCCTGGCGATAAGCCTTTGTATATTGGATGCAGCGTTTGTCTTTGTTCAGCACCGTGGCAGCACCGTAAACCAGTGCCATGGCGACCGGGTCTGTCGGATCAATAATCGGGGCATTCATACCATGTTCCATCGCCAGCACCATAAAAGCCCGGTTCAGGTGCCGGCGCTCAGGCAAACCATGCGATACATTACTTAAGCCACAGGTGACATGAATACCGGGGAATTGAGTCGAAATAAGCTCCATAAGTTTGAAACAATCGGTAGCTGCCGCAGTATCTGTGGCGATAGCCCGCAGCAATGGGTCGAAATAGATGTCACCTACAGCAATGCCTTGCTCAAGCAAGCTATTTACCAGCTTTACCCCTACCGCAGCTGAGGTCTCAAAACCGGACGGAATTCCTTTATCATCCATACACAAGGCTACAACCGCGGCATTATACTGCTTAACTAATGGCAACACCTGCTTAAAACGTTCAGTTTCACCACTAATTGAGTTGATTAATGCCTTGCCTTTGTGTACAGCCAAACCGCGAGCCAGTGCAAGCGGGTTAGGACTGTCAATACATAAGGGTAGGTCAACAGCAGCTTGAATTGTTTGAGCAAGCCATGCTAAGGCCTCAGGCTCTTCAGCCACATCTAAGGTGCCGCAGTTGGCATCCAAAATAGTAGCTCCGCCTTGGTATTGATTGAGCGCTTCTTGCTGAATATAAGCGGTATCTCGTTCGATAACAGCTTTAGCAATCGATTTCTTCGTTGAATTAATTTTTTCCCCGATAATAATCAATGACAACTACCCCCATGCACGTTTTCTGTTATTGATAGATTTTTTTGCAGAGATTAACAGCAGCTAAGGCATCAGGAGCGTAGTAATCAGCACCGGCATATTCACGTACTTGTTCATTGCAGGGTGCGCCCCCAATAATGACCTGCACATCATTTCTAATGCCGGTTGCTTGCAGTGTTTCAATGACTGTTTTCATTTCGGGGTAGGTAAAGTTTAAGAGAGCGCATAAGCCCAGTGCTTTGGCGCCTGTTTCCTTAACTTTTTTGGCAAATTCTTCGGTCGGAACATCAACCCCCATGTCAATAACCTCAAATCCGGAACCTCTCAGCAGACTAATTACAATGTTTTTGCCTATATCATGGATGTCGCCTTTTACAGTACCAACAAGGACTTTGCCTTTTGATTCAGTTGCCCCGGTTTCCTGAAGCAGTGGCTCAAGTTTGGCCATTACCCCAGCGAGGATCTCACCGGAATAAATAAGTTCACTTAAAAAATATTGATTCTGGGAGAATAGCTCACCAACAGCGACCATACCGGCATTGCATTCGCTAATAATCTCCAACGCAGATTGGCCATTTTTAATACCGGTCTCAACTAATTCAATGACCGTTTCCTCCTCAAGATCCCGTAGTGCTTCCGCTAATTGCCCCATTGTATTAAACCTCCATTATAATTAATGTTGTTAAATGGTTAAAGGTTGTCTTACATTGACCAGGTCCATAGCCAGTTAAAGGCCATAGCCTCTAAATTATCCCACGGTTTCTGAATCAGGGCTTCATTACCGGTTACTCCCCCAAGCTCTTTGCTTCTTTCCGTCCAGGGAGTAATCCGGTACTGTTTGGCAATATCATCAATAGCCAGCCTGGGTTCGGGGGCAGCCTTGGGCATAGCTTTGATATTTTTATCATACCAACCATACTTCAGAATAGTGTCAATCATGGCGCGGAAGTTCTCCGGCTTAGTGTCATAAGGGATATTGCAGCCGCCGTTAATAATGAAGCCGCCGCCCTTACCTACTGTTTCGCACAAGTGGTGAACCCGCTCATTAACCTCTGCCGGGGTTCCCAGAATAAAGGTGGAATCAGGAATGCCGCCTGAAATAGCCTGGTGATGGCCAAAATCGGCTTTAGCTTTAAAGATATCACCCTGGGTATCTATGTCACACAATACCTTGCCTTTGGGCAATTCATTGAAGTGGTGCCAATGCTGACTCCAGTCTCCTTCAAGGTAAGCCCGTACGGTGTAACCGGAATCAATTAATTTTTCCAGAACCCGTTTGAAGGATGGCCAGTAGAAGGTATCAAACTGCTTAGGAGACATAAAGCAGGCTTTGTGAGTCGGCACAAAAATAGGATAACGTCTTAGCGGATCGGCGGTTGACAAAGCAAACCGTGTCATGACGTCAACAAGCACATCGCACGCTTCGAGGACTAATTTGGGACGGCGGTAGGTATCCATTAAGGCAGCTTTTAGGCCTCTAAGCACATCACCCAGCACATCAAACGGGGCGATAAAAGCGCCAGTGGTCGGTTGTGGCATGCCGCATACTGTTTGCAGCTGAATTGAACGGTTACGCATAATGTTGGCCATCATCATTTGGCCCATACCTGCTTTTAAAAAAGCCATATGTGAGCGCGGCGCACCCTGGTCGCCATATTCACCAAGAACACGCGGCAGAAACTTTTCCAGCATGAAAGAGCCGGGATCTTTAATCAAGAGTTCATATTCATCGGCCTGCATGTATTCTTCTTCAACAAACTGGAACTGCTGGTTAGGCGGCAAATCCCGGCCAGGCAGCTTATAGGTTTTGCAGCCAACCGCGTCATACAGAGGTGCCCAGACGCGGTTGTCACGTAAAGCATCAATCTCCGGAAAGTCTTTTATAAAGGCCATTTCAGCCTGCAGCCACTTATCAGGATCATAGATAATCTCCTGATTGGTTGCGCCGGAATATACCTCGGCCAGATAGCAAGAGCCTGAAGCAATTGGTATCCTGTCGGTTGGCTCCAGCGCAATCGTGGCCTGATACCTGCCTAATCTCTCGTCATACAACTTTTCGATCTCTGAAGACATTGCTTGTACCCCTTTTCATTATTATTTTATCTCCCACAGCAGCAACCGGATTGTCTTCACCGTGGTCCTGCCGCCATCATCCACCACCTAGCATTAAAACTGCCGTTAACTCCATAGAAAAGCTAATTGGGCTAACATCGCGACTTCGCTCTCCCTATTGCGTTTCACAGGTACGCCTGACCGCCGGTCCTTCCAGGACTAGATTATTTAAAATTAACTCGTTATTTTTCGAGTAGTTGAATACTTGTCTACACAAGCGATATTCTCC
>NZ_DATMXX010000111.1:0-36808 GCF_035561255.1 Sporomusa sp.
GGCCGCATGGCCCGCGTATCTGTTATCTGTTATTAGCTGCTTCGCAGACAAGTTTTTCAAACAGTGCCAACATAGTTGATGATTTTTCCGCCAACATCTCCGGGTGCCACTGAACCCCCAGTACAAAATGTTCATTTTGAAGCTCGATTGCCTCGATAACGCTGTCTGTTGAAATTGCAGTTGCCATAAATCCCGGGGCAAGCGTTTTGACGGCCTGATGATGATAACTGTTTACACGTATTGCTGACTGACCCAAAATGGTGGTTAAGACTGATTTCGGTTCAATGGAGACTGTATGCCACAAAGCTTCTCTTTGAGTCGTGCTTTGAAAATGCTTGATGGTGCAGTCTGGTATTTGGGATACATCTTGGTATAAGGTTCCCCCATAAGCTACATTGATGATTTGTATGCCCCGGCAAATTCCCAAGACCGGTTTTTTCAATTCAGCGGCCTCTTTTACTATCACTAATTCGTATTCATCCCGGAGAGGGTTTACTACTCCTAGTTTTTCTAATGGTTCTTCCCCGTACAATGATGGATCAATATCCGGACCGCCCGACATGACTAAGCCATCGATCGCCATAAGCTGGCTGCGTGCAATTGTCGGATCTGTAACCGATGGCAATAACAACGGTATCCCCCCGGCTTGGACTACAGACTGGATGTAGTCAGTACTGACAAAGGCTCTGATCATGCCCGGCAGTAGTGTTCCTTCAGCTAGCAGCGTGTTGCAGGTAATCCCAATAACTGGTTTACTCAAATCCTATCGCCCCCGTATGAGTAGTCTTTTGTGTGGCTAAATCGTATTCTATATCCTGGTATAATTACTGGTAATAGCAGAAAAACCCTTTTGGCACCTAAAAAATAATCCAAGCTTCTGGCATTAAACTTGCGAGTTAAATATTTTGTTGTTTTAAATCAGCCTAATAAGTTGTGGTTTAACGCGAATTAATAATTCAGTCAAGTGGCCAGATCATTCTACATAGTAATAAATGGGGTAACCAGATAGTTGAAAGAGGGTTTGCATGATGGCAGTATTAATAAAAAACGGCAGTATATATGGGCCGGAATATCTCGGAGAGCAGGATGTTTTAATTATTGGCGATAAAATTGCCAGAGTAGAAAAATCACTTGAAGCCGCAGGTGTGTCTTGCTATTTCCCTGAAGTAACAGTAATTGATGCCAGTGGGCAGATTATTGCACCTGGATTTTTGGATCAGCATGTGCATCTTACTGGCGGAGGCGGGGAGAGTGGGTTTGCTAGTCGCACTCCGGAGGTAGGGTTATCCAAGGTTATTGAGGCTGGCATAACTACAGTTGTTGGGCTGTTGGGAACTGATGGTTTTACGAGGTCTATCGAAGATTTATTCGCAAAAGCCAAAGCCTTAGAGCTGGAGGGAATTACCACGTTTATTTATACGGGCTCATATCGGTTGCCAAGTGCTACCATAACAGGTAGTGTGGCAAGAGATATCATGTTTATCGATAAAGTAATCGGTGTCAAAATAGCGGTGGCTGACCACCGGTCTTCTCATATTACGGCTGATGAGTTAACCCGATTAGCCGCCGATGCCCGGTTAGGCGGCATGTTAAGTGGTAAGCCTGGAATTGTGCATATCCACATGGGCGGTGGCTGTGACCTGTTAAATACTATTTTGCAGGTAGTGGAAAAGACCGATATCCCGGTCACCCAGTTAGTTCCTACCCATGTAACCCGTACCAGAGAGCTTTTTTTGCAAGCCCAAGAGTTCGCTAAGCTGGGTGGCCGGATTGATATCACCTCATTTGCCGAGTTAGAGCCGGACGGAAAACTTAAGCCGAGCAAAGCCTTGCTAGAGTGTATCCGGAAGTGCATTCCGCTTGAGAATATTACCATAAGCTCGGATGGAAACGGGAGTGTTCCCCGCTATGACGGTCTGGGAAATATTGTTGGCATAGGCGTGGGCAGATTGGACGCTTCGCTGGTGGTATTTAAAAATTTAGTTAAAGCAGAGGGGGTGGATATTGGCACCGCTTTACAGTTCTTTACCTCAAATGTGGCAAAAGTACTGAAGGTTTATCCGAATAAAGGCTGTATACAGATGGGGAGTGATGCAGATCTGGTTATTATGGACCAAGACTTAACGCTTAACATGGTTTTTGCTAAAGGGAAAAAGATGATGGAATCTGGGACGGTGCTGGTAAAAGGTACTTTTGAGGTGTAAATATGTGCCCCAATATGATTAGATGAGTTAATGACAATAGGACAACCTGTTATCTTTGGCTTATTGATAATTGGTTGTCCTATTAGCTGCATCAGTATTGCCAATATATCAGAACTTGGTAATGTAATTATGTTCTATGTCCATGGTCATAGAACATAATCTTGTCGAAGGGTACCCTATAGAGAGAAAATGGTTGTTTCAAGATCAGAATCTGCCTTTCTGTCCACGTACAGTGGCAGGTAAAGTGAGCATATGCTTTTCAAATCTTTTGTAAAAAGAATCTGGCTTGGTTGGCACAGATTTTGCAAATAGTTAATATGGTTGGTAAACAGTGAGGGTATGGTTAGATAACAAAACCTGGCTATACCACAATTGACCTTGATTAAATTAATATCATTCTCCCTGTTATACCGAACGAGAGCAAGGGAGCTCTCGAGATAATCGAGGGCTCTTTTTATTTATTGATAACAGGATAGGCTGAAGGAGGAATGCGGAAACGACGACCTGTATACATAGTAAGTCATAGTACATAAGGAGGTTAAATGAAATGAAGATGTCAAAAGTATTTCGTCTGCTATTTATAGGTATGGTAGCTCTCAGTGTGCTGTTGGCTGGTTGCTCAAAGTCTAATCAAGCCACCAGCGGCGATAAAAAGCCGAATGAACTGGTTGTGGGGCAGGATGCCAATCCGACAACCATGGACCCGCATGATACCCAAGACACCCTGGCTTATGGGATTCAAAAGACCATGTACGAAGGTCTGCTTGGCTTTGACAAAGACATGCAGGTTATACCGGTATTGGCTGAGGCTATGCCGGAACTGGCCAAGGATGCCAAAAGCCTTACCTTCAAACTGAAAAAGGGGATCAAATTCCAAGACGGCACCGATTTTAATGCCGATGCCGTCAAAGCAAATATTGACCGCTTAAAAGATCCTGCCAACAAACTGAAGCGGGCCTCTTTATATGCAGCGATTGATCATGTGGAAATTGTTGATCCATATACCGTTAAGATTGTCCTCAATAAACCGTTTGCCCCGATCGTTCAGGCTTTCGCTCATCCCGCAGGTCTGATGATTTCTCCGAAAGCCATCAAGGAGTATGGCAAGGACCTGAACCGTCATCCGGTCGGCACCGGTCCGTTCCAGTTCGTCGAATGGAAAGACGGGCAATATGTAGTAGTCAAAAAGTTTGACGGTTACTGGGATAAGGCCAATGCCGCCAAAGTTGAGAAAATTACCTTCAAGCCTGTGCCTGAAACTGCTTCCCGGATAGCTATGCTGAAGACCGGGGAAGCGCAGTTTATCTACCCGCTGCCACCTGAGCAAACTGAGAGTGTAAAAGGTGACAGCAATGTTGTTGTTGACAAGGCCCAGTCTACGATCATACGTTATGTTGTTTTTAATGTAAACCAAAAGCCTTTTGACGACAAGCGCGTCCGTCAGGCTTTGAATTATGCTGTGGATAAAGACGCACTGAACAAAGTAGTATACAGAGGTTTCGCGTCAGCCCCTGAATCGGCGATTGCACCCAAGGTATGGGGCTTCCAAAAACAGCAGATGTATGCTTATGATGTAGAAAAAGCCAAAAAACTGCTGGCAGAAGCCGGCTTACCCAATGGTTTTGAGATTACCCTCTGGACACCTAATGATACTATCAGGGCCAAGATTGCCGAGTTTGTTCAGCAGCAATGGCAAATCATTGGCGTAAAGGCAACAATTCAGCAAATGGAATTTGTTACGTTGACTAACCAACTGTCATTAAAGCCGGAAGAAAGCAAATTGCAGGCAGCAGTTAGCGGCTGGTCACCGTCAACCGGTGAAGCTGACTGGGGTATTCGCCCGCTGCTGTCCAAAAATATGTTCCCGACTGCCGGTTTTAATTCTGGTTTTTATGTCAATGACCAACTGGACAAATACGTTGTAACCGGCCTGGAATCAGGGGATGAGAAAGAACGCTTAAACGCCTATGCTGAGGCCCAGAAAGTAATTGTTGAAGATGCCCCCTGGGTGTTCCTGACTGTGCCTGACAATTTAGTAGGGAAACGCAAGAACCTTTCCGGCGTTTATGTGCTTCCGGATGCCACACAAGATGTTGTGCATGCTGAGTTCAAATAATCCGGCTGGTCCAAGGGATGCCTTGGGCCAGTTTCTCTTATACACCTTATAGCAAGGAGGAACGGTCAGTGCTGATCTATATTGCCCGGCGTTTAGCCGCGATGGCCCCAATTTTGTTGGTCGTATCGGTGGTCATTTTTTTGTTTTTGCATATGATTCCGGGGGACCCGGCGCGGATTGTCGCCGGCCCTGAAGCATCAGCACAAGATGTTGAGAATACCCGGGCCGTACTTGGTCTGGATCGTCCCATATACGAGCAATTCTGGCAGTTTTTATCAGGGGCGGTGCAGGGTGATTTGGGTCGTTCCTTCCGGACGCGCGAGCCTGTCATGGATATGATTGCCGACCGGATCATGCCGACGTTGGAACTTAGTTTTATCAGTATGGTTTGGGCTATTGCAGCCGGTATGCTGTTCGGGGTGGTTGCAGCCACCAATCGGGGGAAATGGCAAGATCAGTTCACTATGTTTGCTGCGACTACCGGTATTTCCATGCCCTCCTTTTGGCTGGGTCTGATGCTGATTGAACTATTTGCCGTGCAGCTGGGATGGCTGCCGTCAGGAGGGAATGATTCTATGGAACATTACATCCTGCCTGCTATTACATTAGGGTCTCAGGTGGCTGCTATTATTGCCCGCTTTACGCGTTCCAGCCTGCTGGAAACATTAGGCGAAGATTATGTGCGCACTGCCAGAGCTAAAGGTGCGAAAGAACTGCGCGTTGTGTGGTTGCACGCTTTGCGGAACGCGCTCTTGCCTGTGGTCACGATGACCGGCTTACAGTTTGGTTTTTTACTTGGCGGCTCGGTGGTGGTGGAAGCAGTGTTTTCATGGCCGGGGATGGGAAATATGCTAATTACGTCAGTCAGCATGCGGGACTATCCGGTCATACAAGCCGAGATGCTGTTATTTGCCATCCAATTCATGGTGATCAATCTGTTGGTGGATGTGCTCTATGCTGTCTTAAATCCGCAGATCCGGCTAGATATATAGGACATTAAGGAATGGCTGTTTCCCGGGATTAGCCAACGCTCCACCGCTGGCGCTTGACTTTTGCTTTTGGCGAATCCCTGGCGCTAAATTTTTTAATGCACTATATAATTAAAGAGGAAAGAGAGGGGAACTCATGACGCAATCTGTTACATCTGTGAGTACTGCTCAGGATGCGCTTACTCCGGTGCCGGCCGATTCACCCATCCAGCAATTCATTCGCCGTTTTTCCCGCCAGAAGCTGGCCATTGCCGCTTTTTTTGTTCTTGCAGTGCTATTCCTAGTGAGCATCACTGGGCCGGTAATTTCTCCTTATGATCCAATCAAGCCGGATTATAATGCATTATTACAGCCATCATCAGCTCAGCATTTACTGGGTACGGACGAATTTGGCAGAGATATATTGAGCCGGATTATCCATGGGACGCGCATTTCTATAACCGTAAGCTTAAGTTCGGTTTTTTTAGGATCGCTGATTGGTACTTTCTTTGGCCTTACCGCCGGTTACTATGGCGGAAGATACGATTCATTGGTTATGCGCACTTGTGATGTGATGTTTGCGTTTCCCGGTATCCTGCAGGCTATTGCCATTATCGCCATCTTGGGACCGGGACTGCATAATGTAGTAGTGGCGGTGGCTATTTACACCATTCCGCAGTTTGTCCGCATCATTCGCGGCAGTACGCTGGCTCTTAAAAATATGATGTATATCGAAGCCGCAAGAGCGGTAGGTATTCCTGACAGGCAGATTATTTGGAAACATATTTTCCCGGGAACCTTTTCTGTTGCTTTGGTATATTTCACCATGCGGATTGGTTCGGCTATTCTGATTGCGGCGTCGTTGTCCTTTCTGGGGCTAGGCGCTCAGCCGCCGATGCCAGAGTGGGGTGCTATGCTGAGTTCAGGCAGAGATTATCTGATGTCAGCGTCCCATGTGGCGCTTTACCCGGGCCTGGCGATATTGATTACCTGCCTGGCATTTAACTTGTTCGGAGATGGTCTGCGCGATGCCTTAGACCGTAAGATTGTAGACTGAGGGGGGAAAAGATGACGACGAAAGCCAAACTACTGGAAATAGATGATCTTAAAATTGCATTTCGTGGCCAAGATTCGACTGTAACAGCTGTAAGCGGAGTCTCTTTTCACCTTAATGAGGGCGAAACTCTTGGTATTGTGGGAGAGTCGGGCTGTGGCAAGTCAGTCACAGCGCTTGCGATTATGCGGCTGCTTCCTCAGGCAACAGCCGGCATTGACGGCATGATTAAATTTGGTGGCCGGGATTTGCTGTTGCTGCCAGCGAATGAGATGCATGATATTCGCGGCAACCGGATTTCTATGGTGTTTCAGGAACCTATGACTTCACTTAATCCGGTGTACACTGTTGGTAAGCAGATTGACGAAGCTATCTTACTGCACCGTCAAGTAAGCGGTAAAGAGGCGCGGGCTCTTACGCTGGAAATGTTAAAAAAGGTAGGTATCCCCCGGGCCGAGGCGGTGGCTAAAGACTACCCCCATCAATTATCGGGGGGGATGAGGCAGCGGGTCATGATTGCCATGGCGCTGGCCTGCCGTCCCCAACTCTTGCTTGCAGACGAGCCTACTACGGCACTGGATGTCACTATCCAAGCCCAGATTCTGGACTTGATGCGCCAGATGCGCGCGGAAACAGGCGCATCAATCATTATGATAACCCATGACCTGGGAGTGGTAGCTGAGATGTGCGAGCGGGTACTGGTTATGTACGCCGGCCAAATTGTCGAGGAGGCCGATGTAGTCAGCTTGTTTAAAGACCCCAGGCATCCGTACACAATTGGACTGATGCAATCTATACCGCGGCCGAATAAGAAGATAGCGCGTCTGGTTCCGATTCCCGGCCAGGTCCCGCCACTGTCCAATATGCCGCCAGGCTGCCGGTTTGCTCCCCGTTGCCTGCATGCTATGGAGCAATGTCAGTTCGACAATCCTGAGCTGCTGACGGTAGCCGACAGCCATACCTGTCGCTGCTGGCTGTACGGGAAAGGAGGAGAACACGGTGGCACAGGAACCATTGCTGGAAGTTAAGAATCTCAAGAAATATTTCGAAATTCGCGGTGGCCTATTGAAACAGGTAACCGGGTATGTAAAAGCTGTAGATGATATATCTTTTACAGTACGCTGCGGTGAAACGCTCGGAATTGTTGGCGAATCAGGGTGCGGCAAGTCTACGGCCGGCCGGACCATCCTGCGTCTGATAGAGCCCACCTCAGGTAAGGTTTACTTCGATGGAGTCGATTTGGCTAAACTTAGCCGGGAAGAAATGCGGCGAAAGCGCAAAGATATTCAGATGGTTTTTCAAGACCCATACGCATCGTTAAATCCGCGGCTGACAGTGGCCGACATTATCGGCGAAGCCCTGCCGGCCCATGGTGTGACTGACAGGCAGGAAATCAACCGCAGGGTGAACGAAACACTGGAACTGTGTGGACTGACAGCCGAACAAGGCCGCCGCTATCCGCATGAGTTCTCGGGCGGGCAGCGGCAACGGGTGGGTATCGCCCGTTCGCTCATCCTGCGGCCCAAACTAATCATTGCCGACGAACCGGTTTCGGCGTTAGATGTATCGATCCAAGCGCAAATTATTAACTTATTGCAGGATTTACAGGAGCAGTTGGGGCTGACATACCTGTTCATATCCCACGACTTGTCTGTCATTCGTCACATCAGCAGCCGGGTTGGCGTTATGTACTTAGGCCGGTTGGTGGAAATTGGGGCTGCCGAGGACTTGTACGAAACCCCCCGGCACCCGTATACACAGGCGCTGCTGTCAGCCATACCGCTGGCAGATCCTCTTGCAAAACGGGAGCGGGTCGTTTTGCAGGGTGATGTGCCGTCACCGGCAAATCCGCCGCAAGGGTGCGCGTTTTCGCCACGCTGCCCCAAAGTCATGGATGTATGTAAGGTGAACAGGCCGGAAATGGTACAAATGTCAGGCAGTTATCAAGTGGCTTGTCATCTGTATCATAACTGATCCACCCCTGAAGTTCCGGAAAATGCAATGGGCGGCTCAAGTGAGTCGCCTATTGCTGTATTAGGTTAAGCGTTTTTTGGGAAAACAAGGATTTTAACTACACTACGTACAATGATACATATAAAAGTATTACATGTAAAAGGCGGGACATCTAGTTAATGGAGAGAAATACAATAACCTTTATTACACTACATGACCAGACTCTCCAAGCCAATATCAACAAATGTTATGAGCTTGGTATGTCAGATGATTTTAATATTGAAGGGCGTACAATTAGTCAGCTTGCCTATCTTCCGATAGATGCCGGCTCTTTAATTGTAGCATCCAGTGATGTCATCATTCCTGCCATCAAGCCCTATATTCCGCCAGACGCAAAGATAATTATAGCCCAGCGAACCATCAATTATTCCAATATCCGCGCTGTGCTGGAAATCCCACGCGGGATGAAAGTATTACTTGTCAATGATGGTAAGGAGCGCGCGCTTGAGACGATAGCTCTGTTAAAAGAGTCAGGAATAGATCTGGACTTTTACCCCTTTTATCCTGGAGAGACGACTTATCCTCCGGAAATCAGTATTGCAGTTACTCCCGGGGAAGCTAGGTTTGTACCACATACCATTGCCAAGGTGATCGATATTGGTTCCCGTGTCCTTGATTTTGCAACATGGATTGAAATATATGCCCACTTCAAATATGGAATCTTGGATTTGCGCAGGTTGACATCGCGTTATGTTCATTCTGTTGTCTACATTACCAAAGAATTAAGTGATGAGATTCAAAAAGCCAATCTGCTGCGAAACCATCTTGAAGCCATTGTTGATCAAATTGAAGATGGGGTACTTGCCATTGATGAAGAGGATACCATTCGTATTACAAATCAGAAAGCCTTGGGAATTTTGCATCTACAAGGCCGAAATATCATAGGTCAAAAAGCAGCTAAATGTATACAAACTCAGTTTTTCCAGATTATCTGCCAATTGCCTTATGAAAAAGAAGAGGTAATAAACTGGGAAAACCAAACCTTTTTCTTTCGAAAAACTCATATTCTGATCGAGGGGCGGAACTACGGCTATCTAATTCTTTTCCGCAGAGCATCGGAAATCAATAAGTTAGAACATGATTACCGCAGAAAGCAGACCAGCAAGGGCCTTTTTGCCAAATATACCTTTAATGACCTTGCCGGAATCAGCGGATCATTCAAGAAAATGTCCACCATCGCCAGAAAGATGGCGAAGAGCAATTCAACAGTCTTGCTTTTGGGCGAAACGGGAACAGGGAAAGAGTTATTGGCGCAGGCTATCCATAATGCGTCATCCCGTAGATGGGAGCCGTTTGTCGGGGTTAATTTTGCCGCTATATCAGAATCGCTGCTTGAAAGTGAATTATTCGGCTATGAAGAAGGCTCTTTTACAGGGGCGAAAAAAGGCGGTCATATTGGGTTGTTTGAACAGGCTCATAAGGGCACGATTTTTTTGGATGAGATTGGCGATGCTTCGGCAGTTATTCAAAATAGATTATTAAGGGTACTGCAGGAACGGGAAATCATGAAAGTAGGCGGTAATCGTGTTATTCCGGTAGATATCCGCGTTATTGCCGCGACAAACCGGAATCTGGAAGAAATGGTACAGGCCGGATTGTTCCGGGCAGATTTGTATTATCGCCTGCATGTTCTCCCGATCTATATACCGGCGCTGCGTGAGCGCAAAGAAGATATCCCTTTGTTGGTCCAGGAATTTATTAAACAAATTTGCAATGAGCTTAAACGGCCGGTTTTCCGGTGTTCGCAGGAAAGCCTGGATGACATGCTGGGTTATCACTGGCCAGGGAATATCAGAGAGCTTGAGAACATCATCCATTACCTGGCTCATGTTGTTGAAGATGTGGTCTTGTCAGAACATCTGATATTTAAGAGATCAATCAGTAGTTGCCAGGAGGTTGCTGCACATGTAGACCATGAGCTGGAGACTGTCTATCAGGCTTATGTAAGTAAAGGTTTTATCCAAGAGGTAGCAGTTATTCTGCAAACGATACAACAAGCCCGGTCTGCAGTTGGCAGAAATTATGTGATCAGTCAAATGCAGGCGGGGGGCTGGGACATAACTGAGCAACAGCTCCGTTACCGGATGCAACTGTTAAAGAATGATAAATTGCTCGAAGTCGGACGCGGGCGGCAAGGCAGCTTTGTCACCCCCAAAGGTATAGATTTTATGAAATACATCCAATGAACCGACGGCCGTCTGCTGTTATGAGTGAGTATATATTAAAATTAAGATTGTTTTTTGATTGGAGGCAGCTTATATGTTAGATGAAAGAGTAAAGATATTGGCCGGCAACCTTATTAACTACTCGGTGCGTCTGCAAAAAGGAGAAAAATTACTGATTGAGGTCTTTGATGGCGGGCATGATCTTGCCAGGGCATTAGTGGCTGCAGCATACCAGGCAGGCGGTAAACCCTTTGTCACAGTTAAGAGTGCTGCTTTGCAGCGGGCGCTGCTGCTGGAGGGAGAGGAGGCCCAAATCAACCTGATTGCCGGTTGGGAGGCCGATCGTATGCAGAACATGGACGCCTACATTGCTGTCAGGGCCTATGACAACGTGAGTGAATTGTCTGATCTGCCGCCCGAAAAGGCGCAACTGTACCAACAGCTATGGTGGAAGGCAGTGCATACCGATGTCCGCATTGCTAAAACCAAATGGTGTGTGCTGCGTTATCCCGGGCCGTCTATGGCTCAGATGGCCGGGATGAGTACTGAGGCGTTTACCGATTTTTATTTTAAAGTTAGCAATCTGGACTACGCCAGACTGGCTGCGGCCGAACAACCGCTGGTGAAACTTGTAGAACAGACAGATAGGGTGTGCATCACCGGTCCCGGTACAGACCTTCATTTTTCCATAAAAGGGATACCGGTAATGAAATCCTGCGGCCTGAGGAATATTCCAGACGGTGAAGTATTTACCGCTCCGGTCAAAGATTCAGTTAACGGCATTATAACGTATAACTGCCCAACAATCTGTCAGGGAACGGCTTTCGATAATGTCCGCCTCCGGTTCGAAACCGGCAAAATAGTGGAGGCTAGCGCCAATAATACCGAAAAATTGAACCAGATTCTCGATACTGATGCAGGCGCCCGCTATATTGGCGAGTTTGCGCTGGGGTTAAATCCGTACATTCACCATCCCATGCGCGATATCTTGTTTGATGAGAAGATCTGCGGCAGCTTCCACCTTACCCCCGGTAACGCCTACGACACGGCGTTTAATGGCAACAGGTCGGCTATTCACTGGGATATGGTCTCGATTCAGACTCCGGCTTATGGCGGCGGTGAAATTTGGTTTGATGACAAACTTGTTCGCAAGGATGGGAGGTTTGTGCTGCCTGAGCTGGTAGAGCTCAATCCGGAAGAATGGGTATAACAAGACATACTGAAAAACTGACCTGCTGTTGTGGTAACAGTAGTCAGTTTTTCAGCATGGGATTTCGTGCAGGGATAGTCGACCGGCTTGTCCAATGCCAGGGTAGTAAGTATATCAGCTAATCTCCAGGCAGGATAAAGTCTTGCTGAGGGGGAATGAATAAAGCTATGTTAAATTGAACACTTTGGAGTTGATATTTTGATATTTTTGTTGTTTTTGCTCTTGCTTTTTCCTCACCCGGCTTGGGGGCAGGACATGCCGATAGAGTTGAAGACACTGTCCAATATAGATTTATCGATTAGGGGAGAGCCTTTGGCTACCCAAGAGCAATGTATAAATTATTTGCGTAAAAAAGGCCGTATGCCATTACTAACAGTATCTGTTGAACAACTTGTAAGTTATTTTTATCAAGAAAGCCGTTTAGAGGGAATCAGGCCTGACGTTGCATTCGCTCAGGCAATCCATGAGACCGGGCATTTCCGCTATGGCGGTGATGTTGTGCCGCTACAGAATAATTATTGTGGGCTGGGCACAACCGGTGGTGGGGTAAAGGGTGCTTGGTTTCCTAACGCCCAAGTTGGCGTTAGAGCTCAGGTACAGCACCTTCTGGCGTATACTTCGACTAAGCCTCCCGAGCTGGAAATCGTTGACCCACGGTATGAGCTTGTCAAACGTACTGCAAAATTTGGACAAGCGCGTACCTGGACTGAACTGAACGGCAAATGGGCTGTCCCGGGAACAACGTATGGTCAGAAGATATTGCGGATTCACCAGAAGATATTGAACGGTGATTAGTTAGCAGCGCAAGTTAGTGATCATCTGAATTGCTGGAGAATCTTTTTTGTGCCCAACAATCTATCGCTTTCACCTGATTTTTGCCGATGGTGAGCCCATATACAATTAAAAGCACAATTGCGAGTGTGAATAAATCAACCTCTTTGGTTGTGATAAAGTTAATTACACCTAACAGTACTTGCGGAATTACACCGGTAAGAACCAGCGCTAGCGATGCTAGGCGGAACCATATCTGGGATCTCATTTTGTATCTGGCGTAGAACATGGAGAGGGTTGCCACCCAGGCAAGAAATTCGAAAACTAATAGGATTATCCATTTATATTCTACGATAAAGTTAAACAATAGAGTCACTCCTTGCTCTGATAATTTGCCATTTACCTAGATAATCCTAAGATTACCTTAAATCACTTTAAATCGCAAATATGCTCTAGTGTAATAGAAGTTGAAGCGGTTATCTGTTCTATCAGTCTTCTCTTTCAGGATCTTTAGTGGAATAAATAATAAATAAAATCAGACTCAAGAGAACCGTCCCCGTGAGTCACCTGGGGTCAAAGCGCCTTTCTGCGATGTGGAAACGGCGCTTTTCATTTTGAGTAGCAGCGAAAATCATTAAAAAGGTATTAAGCTGTTCTAGGTATTGCTTTTCTTGCATAAGGTAGTTATATCTGCTATCTGGGCTACTTTCAAGGAGGGACATATGGGGAATAAAGAATGGATTGCCATGGTGCTGGCTGGGGGGCAAGGGACTCGGCTGGGGGCATTGACTAAAGATTCGGCCAAGCCTGCTGTACCGTTTGGCGGTCAATACCGCATTATTGATTTTACTTTGAGTAATTGCCACAATTCTGGTATTGATACAGTGGGTATAATGACCCAGTATGAGCCACTGACACTCCATGCCTATGTTGGAATTGGCAGCGCCTGGGATCTTGACCGGCGTGATGGTGGGGTGTATATTCTGCCGCCATACGCCCGGGAGAGTGGCGGCGATTGGTACACTGGAACGGCTGATGCTGTCTTTCAAAACATGGAGTTCATTGATCATTACGATCCTTGTTATGTGGTTGTGTTGTCCGGTGATCATGTGTATAAGATGGATTATGCCGCGATGCTTGACTATCATAAGGTATGTCAGGCTGATGTTACAATTGGTGTTATTGAGGTACCCTGGAATGAGGTCAACCGGTTTGGAATTGTGGAAACAGCGGCTAGCGGGCGAATCACCGAGTTTACTGAGAAGCCTCGACAGCCTAAGAGCAATCAGGCATCAATGGGTGTGTATATTTTCTCCTGGAAAGTGTTAAAACAATATCTGTTGTATGATGACGCCAACAAAGAATCAACGCATGATTTCGGTAAAGATATAATTCCGGGTATGTTAGCCGCTAGGCAGCGTGTGTATGCCTATCGGTTTAGTGGTTATTGGAAGGATGTTGGTACTGTAGATAGCTACTGGGAGGCCAATATGGACCTATTAGGTGATGAGCCTAAAATCGTATTAACTGGTGACGAGTGGCCTGTTTATTCGCCAAGTTTAAGCCTGCCACCCCACTATCAGGGAACGGAGGCCCGTACACGCTGCTCGTTAATTGCTGAAGGCTCGATTATTATGGGGGAAGTAGAAAATTCAGTGATTTTCCCCGGGGTCTATATTGGGCCTGGAGCCCGGGTTAAAGATACTGTTGTAATGCCTCAGGCCCGGATTGAAAGCGGTGTGGTAGTCAGTGGGGCAATAGTTACCCCTAATACCGTAGTTAGTCAGGAAGTCTTAGGCAGTGAGCTGAACGGGATTATTGAGGTGGCTGCAAGCCGGCAGTCAGAAGCCGGCGAAGCCCAGAAACAGGTAAGTTTAGCTGGTTAAATTTTATCTATACAGGAAAATCACCATTACTTAACAGGAATTTTCCAGGCCGATAGCGAACGTTACAGTACAATATTGCCATCATTTTACAATTATCGAATAAAGGATGGAATTTTATGAGTAAGGCTTGGACTAGTGATCAAGAGCTATATTTGTTCCATGAAGGGAGCAATTACCGCAGTTATACTATGCTCGGGGCACATGTGACCAGCGATGCTGGCCTGTCAGGTGTACGGTTTGCCGTATGGGCGCCCAATGCGCAGTCTGTAGGGATTATTGGTGATTTTAATAATTGGGATGGCAATAGCCATCCCATGGAAAGAATCAGCACTTGTGGCGTTTGGGGGTTGTTTGTTCCCGGACTAGAGGGCGGTGCTATCTATAAATATCAGATTGTAACCTCCTGGGGTGAGACGCTGCATAAATCCGATCCTTTTGCCTTTGCCGCTGAACTCAGACCAAAGACGGCATCAAAAGTAGTCTGTATGGACGGCTATGTCTGGCAGGATGACAAGTGGCGCGAAGCGAAGGCCAAGCAGTCTGCTTTTGAGCAGCCTATAAATATTTATGAGGTTGATTTAGGCTCCTGGAAACTAGGGAGTGATAAACAGCGGTTGTCTTACCGGGAGCTGGCGCCTGACTTAGCCGGATATGCGGCAAGAATGGGTTACACCCACATTGAGCTTTTACCAGTGGCCGAGCATCCCTTTGATGGCTCCTGGGGCTATCAGGCCACCGGCTATTACGCTGCGACCAGCCGCTACGGCTCGCCTGAGGATTTTATGTATTTTGTTGATTACTGCCACCAACAGGGAATTGGCGTAATTTTAGACTGGGTGCCTGGCCATTTCTGTAAAGATGCTCATGGTCTGGCCAGTTTTGATGGTACTCCTTTGTACGAATATGCTGATTCCGGCCGCAGCGAGAATCGTGGCTGGGGTACGCTTAACTTTGATCTTGGCCGGCCTGAAGTCATAAGTTTCCTTATTTCCAATGCAGCATTTTGGATGGATGTTTATCATATTGACGGTCTCAGAATTGACGCTGTCGCCAATATATTATACCTGAATTATGGACGGGAAGAGGGCGATTGGTCACCTAATTGTCATGGTGGAACCGAGAATATTGAGGGTATCAATTTCCTGCGGCGGTTAAATGAAGCCATCTTCGCCACTTATCCGCAAGCCTTGATGGTTGCCGAGGATTCGACCGCATGGCCGCTGGTCACTCAGCCTACCTCTGTCGGCGGACTGGGTTTTAACTTTAAATGGAATATGGGCTGGATGAATGATATGCTCCGTTATATGGAGCTTGAACCTGTTCATCGTCAGCATCACCATAAGCTAGTAACCTTTTCCTTTATGTATGCCTTTTCGGAAAACTTTGTTTTGCCTCTATCTCATGATGAGGTAGTACATGGTAAACGGTCATTATTAAATAAGATGCCTGGGGATTATTGGCAAAAGTTCGCTAATCTCCGTGCATTCTATGCCTATATGATGGCTCATCCTGGCAAGAAGCTGCTGTTTATGGGTGGCGAGTTTGGCCAGTTCATTGAGTGGAAATATCAGGACAGTTTGGATTGGCACTTGTTAGATTATGACATGCACGCTAAGCTCCATGGCTATGTAAGGGATCTTAACCATTTTTATCTGGATAATCAGGCCATGTGGCAGAATGACCACGATTGGAATGGGTTTTCGTGGATTGACTGTGAGGACTACCGGCAGAGTGTGCTTGTTTTTAAACGGCAGGGTCAGCAGGCCAATGATTTTATCATTGTGGTGTTAAATTTTACCCCGGTTGTCCGGCCCGGGTATAGGATCGGTGTGCCGGAAGCCGATCATTACCTGGAGGTATTTAATAGTGATAGTCCGGCTTTTGGCGGCTCCGGTCAGGGAAACCCCGGTGAACTGAAGCCGGAGAATGATCCGTGGCAGCAGCAGCCGAATACGCTTGTGATTACACTGCCACCTTTGGCGGCAGTGTATTTGAAACCCGTAGTTTTACCCGCAAAACTCATAGCAGAAAGTTAAACACCAATGACTATAGGGAGAGTGGAACACTTTGCGCAACAAAGAATGTGTAGCCATGATTTTAGCTGGTGGCCAGGGCAGTAGACTGGGGGTGCTGACCAAGAAACTCGCCAAGCCTGCAGTTCCATTTGGCGGCAAATACCGAATTATTGATTTTCCTCTAAGTAATTGTTATAACTCAGGGATTGATACCGTTGGTGTGCTGACCCAGTATCAGCCGTTAGCTCTCCATTCCTATATTGGCATTGGCAGTGCCTGGGATCTTGACCGGAGGCACGGTGGTGTTTACGTACTGCCGCCCTATGTCCGGGAAAAAGGTGGTGAATGGTACAAAGGCACAGCTGATGCCATTTACCAGAATATTAATTTTATTGAAATGTTTGATCCGGCTTTTGTGCTAGTACTGTCTGGTGATCATATTTATAAAATGGATTATTCGCTGATGATTGATTATCACAAAAGCAAACAGGCTGATGCTACCATTGCTGTTATTGAAGTTCCGTGGGAGGAAGCCAGCCGTTTCGGCATTATGAATACAACCGATGATGACCGGATTGAGGAGTTTGAGGAAAAACCCCAAAAACCTAAAAACAACCTGGCTTCGATGGGTGTATATGTATTTAGCTGGCCGGCACTGCGAGCCTATCTGACAGCAGATTCAATTGACGCCCAATCCAGCCATGACTTTGGTAAAAATGTCATTCCCCAAATGCTGGCCGGCAATGAGGGCTTATATGCCTACCGGTTTAATGGATACTGGAAAGATGTAGGTACGGTAGAGAGCTATTGGGAGGCTAATATGGATCTTCTGGGCGACGAGCCGTCGCTTGATTTGTATGACTCCACCTGGCGGATCTATTCAGTAAACCCTGCACAGCCGCCACACTTTGTGGCAGATACAGCGAAGGTTGTCTGCTCGATGATTACCGAAGGCTGCCAGGTATTGGGTGAGGTGGAAAACTCGGTGTTATTCCCGGGGGTAACTATTGGGGAAGGTGCCAAAGTCAAAGATTCCATCATTATGCCATATGCAGTTATTGGTGCAAATAGTATTATTACTAAAGCTATTATAGGCCGGAAATCGGTTGTTGAAGCCGGTGCTCAACTTGGGGCTGAAGCTACCACTGGGGAGGAAGTCAGCCGCTGGTTTTCCGGGATTACCTTAATTGGCGATAACCTGACTATTAACAGCGAAACCAGGATCAGGCGCAATACCCTGCTTGCTCGTACATAAAATTTTACAGCACACCAATACGGGGAGGAAGTTTATTGAAGAATATTATGGGTCTTATCAATTTGCACGAAAGCGATGACTTGCTCCGGGAGATCGCCAGATACCGGCCTTTGGCCGCAATTCCTTTTGCCGGTCGTTATCGCCTGGTTGATTTTATTTTATCTAACCTAATTAATTCCGGTATTACCAATGTGGGCATCTTAGCAGCCGGTAATTCCCGTTCGCTGATGGACCATATCCGCTCAGGCAAAGAGTGGGATCTGGCCCGGAAAAAAGATGGACTATTTATCTTGCCTTCATTGCAGATTGGTAATGTGCAGGGGGCATTTCCTAACGACTTAGCTGACTTTTTTAATAATCTTGACTATATTAAATGCAGCCGTCAGCGGTATGTTTTGCTGGCAGGCAGCCGAATGATCTGTAATATTAACTTTGAAAGGGTATATCGGTTCCATATTGAGAAAAAAGCCGATATTACTGTATTGTATAAGGACTACAGCGGCAGTGAGGCCGGGCGGCTGACCAATGCAACTATGTTGGAAACCGATGAGGACAGCCGGGTCAGGGATATGGAGATATGCCCGGTTAACCCTCGCAGTAAGAAAATGTCGATGGAGATGTACCTTATCGACCGTCAACTTCTGGTTGATTTAATTGATGCCAGTATGTCCCGGGGCGGGACTAACGTAGCTCGTGATTGTTTAATCAAAAATTTAGCGACACTCAAGCTGTATGGCTATCCATTTAGCGGATATTTAGCCCGTATCAACTCGGTGCAGAGCTATTTTGAACATAGTAGGGAACTGCTAAACCCGGAGGTGTGGCGGGAACTCTTCTTTGCTAATGGCTCAATCTATACGAAGGTAAAAGATGAAGCCCCGGCTAAGTATCAGCAGGATGCAGTTGTACAACGGTCCTTGGTAGCTAATGGGTCTGTTATTGCCGGGAAAGTCGAAAACAGTATTCTGTTTCGTGGTGTTAAGATACATAAAGGTGCCCGGGTTATTAATAGTATTATCATGCAAAAAGGGGAGATTGGCCCAGGGGCAGTGCTGGAAAATGTTATTTGTGATAAAGATGTAAAGATCACGTCAGGCAAAAAGCTCAAGGGTGAGCTAAATCACCCGATTGTAATCGAAAAAGGGACAGTGGTTTAATATGCTGAAAGTATTGTTTGTAGCTTCGGAAGCAGCGCCGTTTGCCAAAACAGGCGGCTTGGGCGATGTGGTTGGGTCACTACCAAAAGAACTTAAAAAGCAGGGGATTGACGTCCGGGTTATCTTGCCTAAATATAGCTGTATTCCTTCAGGATTCTCTAAAAAAATGACTAAAATAGCGACGCTCACAGTTCCTGTCGGCTGGCGCTACCAGTATTGCGGGCTGTATGAGCTTGAACATCAGGGACTTACCTGGTATTTTGTCGATAATGAGTACTACTTTAAACGTGATAATCTTTATGGTTATTACGATGAGGCCGAGCGATTTGCCTACTTTTGCCGGGCTGTGCTCAAGGCGCTGCCGCAATTAAGCTTTATGCCTGACATTATTCATTGTCATGACTGGCAGACAGGACCGCTGCCTGCCATGCTGGGACAGCAGTATCTTATGCGGAACGAGTATACCGGAATTAAGACAATGTTTACTATCCATAACCTGATGTATCAGGGAATCTTTCCCGGCGATATTCTAGGCGATCTCTTAGGGCTTCCGCCCAGTGTATTTACTGAAAATGGTCTGGAATTCTACGGCCAGGTAAATTTCCTTAAAGGTGGCCTGGCTTTTAGTGATTGCATTACAACTGTCAGTAAGTCTTATGTCCAGGAAATCCAGCAGCCATACTTTGGTGAAAAGCTTAATGGATTTTTAGCCAAGCGCCAGGCTGACCTGCACGGTATAGTGAATGGTATTGACTATGAAGTTTACAATCCGGTAGAAGACCCTGAGATTTACACGAACTATACCTGGCGGGGTACGGCCAAACGCCTTGAAAACAAGCTCAAACTACAAGCTGAGCTGGGGCTGCCTGCTACCAAGCAGACGCCGCTGATCGGTATTGTTTCCCGTCTGGTCAACTCCAAGGGCCTCGATCTTATTGCCCATATTATGGAGGAGCTCTTAAACCTGGATGTCCAGTTAGTTGTGCTGGGAACAGGTGAGGCGCGCTTTCAGCAGCTGTTTACCGATGCGGCCCGCCGTCATCCGCAGAAGGTATCAGCTAATATTACCTTCTCTGAGCATTTGGCCCATAAAATATACGCCGGTTCTGATCTTTTTCTCATGCCGTCCCGGTTTGAGCCCTGTGGAATTGGCCAACTGATTGCACTTAGATATGGTAGTATTCCCATTGTTCGCCAGGTCGGTGGTCTGAAAGATACGATAACACAATTTAATCCCGAAGCTGGTGCCGGTAATGGATTCTCTTTTACTAATTACAATGCGCATGAGATGCTTAGTGTGATTGAGGCGGCCGTGGAGTTGTACAAAGACCGGACACAGTGGGCTAAGTTAATCAAGAATGCGATGCTCTCTGATAACAGTTGGCAGCGTTCTGCCTCAGAATACCGGGAACTCTACGAGAAGTTAACAGTTAAATAAATACCTGATCAAGGGGACTGTTTTTGGTAGTGCCTATAGCGGGTGAGGGGGATGGTTATGTTTAAATCTAGAGAAGAATTTAAAGAAGCCTTTATTGATAAGCTGCAGACCCTGTTTGGACAAAGCCTGGATGAATCTTCAATAACTGATAAATATGTGGCTTTCAGTACCCTGATCAGGGAGATCATCAGCAAGCGCTGGTATCAGTCCAACACGCAGTACCGCACAACCAAAGAAAAGCAGGTTTATTATTTTTCAATGGAATTTTTGTTGGGACGGCTTTTAGGCAGCAATCTTTTTAACCTGGGGCTGACTGAACTATGCGAGCAAGGCCTTAAGGAGCTGGGTATTAACCTCAATGAGCTTGAGGCCGTGGAGCATGATGCCGGTCTGGGGAATGGCGGACTTGGCCGGTTGGCTGCCTGCTTCCTGGATTCAATGGCCTCATTGCAACTGCCAGGGCACGGCTGCGGTATTCGCTATCGTCACGGGATGTTTGAGCAAAAAATTGTCAATGGTTATCAGATTGAGTTGCCTGACAACTGGCTCAAGGATGGTTATGTCTGGGAGATGCGTAAGGCAGACCGGGCGGTTACTGTAAAATTTGGCGGTCAGGTCCGGCTGGAGGAACAAGGCGGGCGGCTTATGGCCATTCATGAAAACTATGAACCGGTGTTGGCTGTTCCCTATGATGTTCCGGTTGTCGGTGCTAACTGTGATACTGTAAATACGCTCAGGTTATGGAGTGCAGAGACCAATCATTTTGATTTGTCGTCGTTTAGCAAAGGTGACTTTCTAAAAGCAGTTGAGCAGAAATATTCTCTGGAAGCGACTTCACAAATTCTTTACCCTGATGATAATTACCCGGAAGGCAAAGCACTCCGGCTTAAGCAGCAGTATTTCTTTGTATCGGCCGGCTTGCAGAGTATTGTCCGGCGGTATAAACGGACCCATGGTGCGACCCCTGCCGACTTAGCCAAAATCCATGAAAAAATTGCGATACATATTAATGACACCCATCCGGCGTTAGCTGTTCCTGAGCTGATGCGGATTTTGATGGACGAAGAGGGCCTTGGTTGGGATGAAGCCTGGAACACTACCAGCCGGACTATCTCCTACACAAATCATACCATCTTGCCTGAGGCTCTGGAAAAGTGGCCGGTTGATTTGGTGCAGGCGTTACTGCCACGTATGTACATGATTATCCAGGAAATTAATGAACGGTTCTGTGCTAAACTCTGGGAAAAATACCCCAATCAGTGGGAGCGTATCCAGGCTATGGCCATCATTGGTGATTGCTATGTCCGGATGGCCAATCTGGCGGTTGTTGGCAGTCATAGCGTCAACGGTGTAGCCAAAGTGCACAGTGAGATATTGAAAAAAGAGGTTATGGCCAATTTCCACCAATTTTACCCGCACCGGTTTAATAGCAAGACCAATGGTGTAACCCACCGGCGTTGGCTGGCTAAAGCCAACCCTAACCTGGCAGCTTTGATTACCGAAACAATTGGTTCTGGTTGGCTGGCCCATCCCAATGAGCTTGCTAACCTTCACCGTTATGCGCAGGATGCCGCATTCCAAGCCAGTATTAAGGCAGTCAAGCAGGCTAATAAAGAAAAGCTGGCTGCCTATATTAAGGGGAAAATGGGTATTGCGGTGGATGTTAATTCGATCTTTGATGTACAGGTAAAGCGCATTCACGCCTATAAACGCCAGACGTTGAACGCTCTGCACATCCTGGATTTATATAATCGCCTTAAGGCTGACCCTACTATTGATATTGAGCCACGTACCTTTATCTTTGGGGGCAAATCAGCTACTGGCTATTATCTGGCTAAACGTATTATCAAATTTATTAACACACTGGCTCAGGTAATTAACAATGACCCGGCTATCGGTGGCAAGATCAAAGTAATTTTTCTGGAAAACTACAGTGTTTCGCTGGCTGAGCTGATTATGCCGGCTGCTGATGTCAGTGAGCAGATATCAACAGCCAGTCGTGAGGCGTCAGGTACCGGCAATATGAAATTTATGATGAACGGGGCTATCACTATTGGTACCCTGGACGGAGCAAATATTGAGATCCGGGATGAGGTTGGGGACGATAATATTGTTATCTTCGGTCTGACGGCCGACGAAGTGCTTAGCTATTACAAGCATGGTGGGTATAATGCGCTGGACATATATCAGGGCAATCCACGGCTACGAACGGCCATTGATCAGCTGATGAACGGCTTTTTCCCTGTTAGCCCGGATGAGTTTGACAGTATTCACCATTCGCTGCTGCGTACTAATGATGAGTATTTTGTCCTCAAAGACTTTGCCGGCTATGCAGCTGCACAGGAAAGAGTAACAGGTCTGTATCGCGACCAAAAACGATGGCAGGCTATGGCTGTCAACAATATTGCATTCTCCGGAAGATTTGCCAGTGACCGTACGGTAGCCGAATATGCCATAGGTATTTGGGGGATTAAGCCGGTAGTTATTCGGGAAAGTTAATAGTGGAGGTGGACCGGCATGAATCAATATTGGATATTGCACGACTCCCACAATGCAGATTTTCGCAGCCCCTTTGGGGCTGTTTCTTGTCATACTGAGGTAACCTTAAGACTGCTTATTGCCACACCTCAGCATTATCGTGTACCACCGGTGGAGTCGGTAACTCTCCGGCAGTGGCAAGAGGGTTTTGGTGAAACGATAACCGGTATGCGCCTTGTTCAGGATCAGGGGGGCCAGCATCTTTATCAGGCTGAGATTGTCGCGTCAGAGGTTCCTGGTGTTATTTGGTATTATTTTATTGTCAGACAAGGCGGTCAAACCTTTTATTACGGAAATAACATAGAAGAGACCGGTGGCGTGGGGCGTATTCTTGACTCACCACCGCCGTCGTATCAAATCAGCACCTATCATCCTGGGGCTGTTACGCCTTATTGGTTTAAACATGCTATTGTCTATCAGATTTTTGTTGACCGGTTTTATAATGGTCTGCCACAAGGGGGATGTCTGAATCCACGCCCGGGCAGTCTGCTTCATGCTGACTGGCAGGATACCCCGGTCTACACCCGGGATATGGATACCGGGGCTATCCTGGCGTATGATTTCTTTGGGGGCAACCTGGCTGGTGTGATTGCCAAGCTGCCTTACCTTGAGGAACTGGGTATAACCGCGATTTACTTTAATCCGGTGTTTGCGTCACCATCTAACCATAAGTATGACACGGCCGATTATAAGACAATTGATCCGATGTTTGGTGATAATAAGCTGTTTGCCGAATTGTGCACCATGGCCAAGGAACGCGGTATTGCTGTTATCCTTGATGGGGTGTTTAGCCATACTGGCAGTGACAGTATCTATTTTAACCAGGATAACAACTATGAGAGTGTGGGGGCCTATCAGTCCCGGGAGTCTCCCTATTACTCCTGGTATAAATTTACTGATTATCCGGATAAGTTCGAATCCTGGTGGGGGATCGGCACGTTACCTAATGTCAATGAAACCGATCCATCCTATCAAAGCTTTATTATTGACGGCGCTGACAGTGTTCTTAAACAATGGCTCAAGCTGGGTATAAAAGGCTGGCGGTTGGACGTTGCCGATGAATTGCCGGAAGCTTTTTTAAAGAAGTTCTACCAGACGCTAAAAGCGACTGATCCTGATGCTGTTCTGATTGGTGAAGTGTGGGAGGATGCATCACATAAAGTGGCCTATGGTTATCTCCGGCAGTATTTTAACGGCACGGAGCTAGACTCGGTTATGAATTATCCATTTAGAAAATTAGTTCTGGATTTTATGCTGGGATGGCGTGATGCTCAGGCGGTACACCGCGCTCTATTTAGCCTATTTGAGAATTATCCTAAAGAAAACTTCTATGCCAACCTGAATATTATTGGCAGCCATGACGTACCACGCATTTTGACGCTGCTCGGTGAAGCACCGCCTGAGGACTCGCAAAGTAAGATTGCAGCCTTTAAGTACCGGCTTTCGCCTGAAGCGCGCGTTCTAGGACTGGCCCGGCTCAAGCTTGTGATGCTGTGGCAAATGACCTTCCCGGGGGCGCCCTGTATTTACTATGGGGATGAGGCTGGCGTCGAAGGCTATACCGACCCCTTAAATCGCCGGACCTATCCCTGGGGGCAGGAAGATCAGGGGTTGCTGGCCTGGTGCAAACAGCTTACCGGCTTGCGGCGACAATACCCTGTGCTTAGAACCGGGGAGTGGCTGCCGTTAATGGCTGAGGGTGATGTGTATGGCTATGTGCGGCGTAGCCGGGGCGGTAAGGATGTATTTGGTGACCTTGAAGCAGATAATACAGCTGTTGTTGTTTTTAACCGCAATACCAAGGCGCAAGCCGGCATCAATATTGACGCCCATACCTGGTTTGCTGATCAGGACTATGTGATTGATGCTTTGTCCGGTGAACTAATGAGCTTGCCCAATAATGGTCAGCTGGAACTGACACTGCCGCCACTCTCAGGCCGGCTGTTGCTGGGGCAAGTGGCTCCGGTTGGCAATGGGAATAAGCGAATTAGTGGTGTGCTGCTGCATCCGACCTCGCTGCCGTCGCCGCTTGGCATTGGCGATTTAGGGCTGGAGGCTTATAGGTTTGTAGATTTCCTGGCTAAGGCAGGACAGCAGTTATGGCAGTTTCTGCCGCTTAATCCGGTTGGGTTTGGTGAGTCGCCTTACCAATGCCTGTCTGCATTTGCTGGTAATCCGCTGCTTATTGCCCCCGAAAAGCTGGTTGCATCAGGCTGGTTGAAAGCAGATGAGCTGCCAGTTAATGCTTTTAGGAATCAAGATAATTATGATATTGACTTTCCCCGGGTAAAACTTTGGAAAGAAAAAATATTCCGGATGGCTTTTGATCGCTTCCGGCATCAGGAAAAGAGCAAAGCATATCAGACCTTTCTTAAGGAAACAGCCGGCTGGTTAAGTGACTATACGTTATTTGTTGCGCTTAAAAAACATTTCTGCGGTTTATCCTGGAATGAGTGGGGTATTGACATCAGCTGGCGGGAAGCCGCTGCGATGGACTATTATCGCCAGGTGCTTGATGAAGAGATTGAGTACCAGATGTTTTTACAGTTTGTCTTTTGTCAGCAGTGGCAAGAACTTAAGAAATATGCTAATGACCGGGGTATACGCCTGTTTGGTGATTTGCCACTGTTTGTCGCTCATGATAGCGCCGATGTCTGGGCTAATCCTCAATTATTTGAATTGGACGCTGCCGGCAGCCCCTTCAAAGTAGCTGGTGTACCTCCCGATTATTTCAGCAATACTGGACAACTGTGGGGTAACCCGCTTTATAAATGGGCTGAGATGGAGAAAGATGATTACCACTGGTGGCGGCAACGCCTGAACGTGCTGCTGCAATTTGTTGATGTTATTCGGATCGACCATTTCCGCGGATTTGAGGCTTACTGGGAAATCCCTGCCGGTGAATTAACAGCAGTTAATGGTCGCTGGGTAGCTGGGCCGGGCTCTGAGTTTTTCGCCGTGATGGAGAAGTACCTGGGTAAACTACCGCTGGTAGCTGAGGATTTAGGGGTAATCACCCCAGGCGTGAACAGGCTTAAACACCGGTTTGGCTATCCTGGGATGAAAGTGCTGCCATTTAGTTTTGGCGATGGCTGGTCGGCACCGGATTTTCCCCATAATACCGGCTATAATACGATTGCCTACACCGGCACCCATGATAATGATACACTGCTGGGGTGGTATCAAAAGCTTGATACCACTGAACCTCATCTCAAGCATATTGTGCTGGAACATCTACGACGGCTGGACTTGGGCAGTGATTGGAGCGAAACCGGCGTGTGCGAACAACTTGTCAGGCTAACCTATCTCAGCAAGGCCAACACGGTTATTATTCCCCTGCAGGATGTACTTGGTCTGGATGGCCAGGCGCGGATGAATACACCAGGTACCGTGGGGGGGAACTGGGGCTGGCGGTTAATGCCCGGGATGCTTACAGATGCGGCGGCTGAGCGGCTGGCAGGCTGGACTAAAGCTGGCGGACGGAGCTAAGGCTCTTTAGCGGCAATTCGCAGTGAGTAATGAAAAACTCACTGCGAATTGTTTTCTTTTAATAGAATCTTCTAACGAATATCTATTGACAGAATCTGGGCTTTGGCAGTACAATGAAATTAATACTATACCAGTTCAGTATTGATTTATTATGACAACTAGAAGGTGGTGCCGCTGTGCAGTTGAACCAGGCCACTGATTATGCATTTCGGGTAGTACTGTATCTGGCCGCACTGCCGCTGGGGGAGGTGACAAGTGGTGTCGTTATTGCTGATCGACAACGCATTCCTCCCCGGTTTCTCCAAAAGATCATGCGAATGCTGGCTGCTGGCGGGCTGGTAAAATCATACCGTGGCGTAGAGGGTGGGTTTGCCCTGACAAAAGCAGCTGAAGAGATTACGCTGTATGATGTTATTGTCGCCATGGAAGGTCCGCTTGGTATTCATCGCTGTCTGGTTGACCGCAAAGCGTGTAATCGCGTTTGCGATCAGGAGTGTCCTGTGCATCAGGCCCTAGCCGGCGTTCAGGACCGGCTGGCCGCTGATTTATCCAGTGTTACTTTTGCAGCCCTGGCTGCTAAAGCAAATAATTCTATTAGGGGGTAGGCAAATGGAAGAGCTAATTTTATCCCGCTGGCAGTTTGGGATAACGACAATCTATCATTTTCTCTTTGTGCCGTTGACAATTGGACTGTCACTCATTGTAGCTATTCTGGAAACTATCTATGTCCGCACCGGTAATGAAATGTATAAGCAGCAGACTAAGTTCTGGGGAAAACTTTTCCTCATCAACTTTGCTATGGGTGTGGTCACAGGTATTGTTCAGGAATTTCATTTCGGTATGAACTGGTCTGAGTATGCCCGGTTTATGGGCGATATTTTTGGGGCACCGCTCGCTTTGGAAGCGCTTACTGCGTTCTACCTTGAGTCAATATTCATTGGTCTCTGGATTTTTGGCTGGGACCGTATCCCTAAAGTATTGCATGCTGTTAGCATCTGGATTGTAGCGCTGGCGACCAATTTGTCGGCTTTCTGGATTTTGACAGCTAACTCTTTTATGCAGTCGCCTGTCGGCTATGTCATTAATAATGGCAGGGCTGAAATGACCGATTTTGTTGCACTTATTACTAACCCATATGTGCTTTACCAGTTTCCGCATACTGTTTTGTCAGGTCTGGTGACTGCTGGTTTCTTCGTATTAGCCATCAGTGCCTATCATCTTATCCAAAAAACTCATTTAGATTTTTTCCGGGCTTCATTCAAAATAGGGCTTATCTGGACGACAATCAGCCTGTTTCTCTTAATGGGCAGCGGCCATGCCCAGACTCAGTTTATGGCTAAGGCACAACCTATGAAGCTGGCGGCGGCTGAAGCATTGTGGGAGACTGCTAACCCAGCTCCTTTCGCTGTAGCCGCAATCATTGACGAACAAAATAAGACCAATACAGCCGAGCTGAAAATTCCTGCCATGTTGTCAATACTGGCAAACAATAATCCTAATACCGAAATAAAAGGCATTAAGGATATTGAAAAAGAATACATCGCAAAATACGGACCAGGCAACTATGTGCCGGCGGTTACACCGGTATTCTGGAGTTTTAGGATTATGGTGGCCGCAGGCACTGTAATGATGCTTACCGTACTGGCTGCCGGATTCTTCTGGTGGCGCGGCCAGCTAGAAGCCAGGCCATACCTGCTAAAGGCGGTGCTATGGAGCTTGCCGCTCCCTTATATCGCTAATTCGACAGGCTGGTTTGTTACTGAGGGGGGCCGTCAGCCATGGATTGTGTTTGGGCTGCAACGGGTGGAGCAGGCTGTGTCACCGTCAGTTGGCGCAATCAGTATCTGGATTTCCCTTATCGGCTTTACCCTGGTATACGCCTTGCTGGCTGCAGCAGCAGTCTATCTTGTACAGAAATTTGTCCGTAAGGGGCCTGACGTAACAACGGCTCAGCCCAACAAACCGGTAACGAAGGGGGCGGCATTATGGAGCTAAGTGTACTGTGGTTTATTCTACTCACGGTTCTCTTTATCGGTTTTTTCTTTCTGGAGGGGTTTGATTACGGTGTCGGGATTTTGCTTCCCTTTCTAGGGAAAAATGATACCGAGCGCCGGGTAATTATCAATACGATCGGCCCGGTATGGGATGGCAATGAGGTTTGGATGATTACAGCCGGCGGGGCCATGTTTGCCGCTTTTCCACATGTATATGCAACGTTGTTTAGTGGTTTTTATCTGGCACTATTTTTAATGCTGATGGCGCTTATTGTCCGAGGGGTAGCCTTTGAGTTTAGAAGTAAAGATGAGAATCAGGCCTGGCGCTCTACCTGGGATTGGATGATTTTTGCTGGCAGCGCCATACCGGCTATACTGTGGGGCGTCGCTGTAACTAACCTGATTAAGGGGGTCCCTATTAATGCGAAAATGCAGTACGTCGGGACATTTTTCGATTTACTGAGCCCATATACCCTGATAGGCGGTATTGCTTTCTTCCTGGTGTTCACCTTCCATGGCGCCTTATACCTGACGCTTAAGACTGAGGGTGACATGGTGGAACGAGCCCGGAATGCAGCAAAAAAGGCCGGAGTTCTGGCAGCTGTGTTTTGTCTGCTGCTTGTCGGTATGACCTATAGCAATACCGATCTATTTGCCAGTACCGGTGCCGGCATCGCCTTGTGGGGTGCGGTGGCTGTGTTCGTGGGAGCATATGGTGCGGTGTATGCTAAACGCTTTGGCCTGGGCTTTATTTTAAGCAGCCTGACAGTGGCACTCACGACAATTGCCTTCTTCTGGGGACTCTTCCCCCGGCTAATGGTATCAAGCCTTAATCCTGCCTGGAGTCTGACAGTCACTAATTCAGCCTCTTCACACTACACGCTGACGATCATGACTATAGCCGCACTGGCATTGGTGCCTGTTGTGCTGTTGTATCAGGGCTGGGTCTACTGGATGTTCCGGAAGCGGGTTAGCGCGAAGGAGCTGGAATATTAGTCAACCTTTACGGGTGGTGAGAATATGGCGCTTCGTGACGATGATAATGAGTTTTTACGGCAGTTAGCCTGGATATATCCTAGTGATTATGTTGCAGAACTTAAGCAATTGGCAGAAGCTGTTGTAAAAGAACAGCTGGCTGCAGGCGAACGTCAGAATATCCGTGATATTATTTGGGGCATTATGGATAGAATCCGGGCTGCTGCTGGGGACGGTACTGCGCCTGAAGAAGATAAGGCCGGTGAGCAAGCGTCTAAAGCGGAGGCTGACCGGGAAGTGCGGGAGAAAGTCCTGATAGCACTTAGGGCCGGTCAGCCGCACATCCCGGCGGGAATGGGACCAGAAGGGATTGCACCGCTTATTGGGGCGCTTGCTGATCCGGCGGTAGCTGTCAGCGCCCGGGCTGCTCTCTGCCAGTTATCAGATGGCGGCGCCATTGATGCTTTTTGCAGTGAGTGGGTTAACTCCCGGTTGGCGGAGTTGGAGGAAATATTGCTTGAAGCCGGGTATTTGGCTTCAAAACCACTGGGTTTAAGGCTGTTAACCGTATTGAAAACAAATGCGGATCGAGTTATGCTGGCCGAGGGAGCGGAATTAGTGCCTGAGCTTTTATCGGCTGTTGATGATTCGGACAGGGGCATCGCCGGGCGGGCCCGGCGCTTTCTCTTGACCATGACTAACAGGCAAGACGTCGACGCTATGTGTGAAGCAGTACTGGCTGAACCGGGTAATGAACGCTTAAAAGCGTGGGCTGTTATTGCCCGCTTCGCCCCTGCCAGTGATAGCCGGGCGGCCCTATATTACGCTGTCACCGGGCAGTGGGATAACTATTACGCCCTTGACTGGCAGGAAACACGGCCCCTTCTGGACAAGGGATATCGTGAGGCTACTTTTAGTGAACGGCGACAGTTTTTAGAGGTTGCCCGCAAAAGTGGTCAAAGCCTGCTATTGACCGGCCTGCTCCTAACAGGCGGTGGTCAGGACGAATATGAGGAAATTACCGATGTGGATTGGGAGGCCATGTTAGATGTGCTGGTTAGCCAGCAGCGGTGGCCTGAATTATACCGGCTTGCCACTAGTGCGCCGGTACAGTGGGCGGCTGAGATTACCCTGACGCTGAGGAATGCCGGTTGGCAGCCGCGGTTGTGGGAGCGACAAAGTTGGGAGAAAAAACTGGCTGTATGCCCTCAAGCAGGCAGGGGAGTTTTTATTCCTGACGGGCGGGAGCGTATTGCGCTGGAGATAGATCAGACCGGTATTGATATCACAAGTGTGGCGTTCCATCCCAATAAGCGGATTGTGGCTGGCGGTGGTCAGGATGGCTGGCTTAGGTTATGGCAGCTAGGCAGCCGGCAGGTATGGCGGACAGTGGATATTCATGCTGAGGCCATTACGGCTGTGTCTTTTACGCCGGATGGGCATTATCTGGTAACTGCCGGGCGGGAAGGCAAGGTGCACATTTGGCGGCTGCCTGAGGTAAAGTGGGTCAGCAGTGTGAACGGTCAGCCAGGTATGGTAACCGCGATGGCAGCTGGCTATGGTGGCAGCATCCTGGCAACCGCTTGGGCGGGTGGTGCGGCAGCCGCCAGGGTCTGGGCTTGGGACAGTGCTTATATGATGAATCAGGGGCAGTATCCCGGTAGTTTGTTTAGTGTTGCTGCTGTAAATATGGAGCAACGGGTGGTGTTGGGCGGTGGTCGAGACGGCATCATCAGGATGTATGCGTTAACAGGCAGTAGACATGGCAATCAGTGCTGGGCAGCTCATGCTGGATCTATACAGTCCCTGCAGCTAAGCGGTGATGGAAAATTCGTAGTGAGTACCGGCACTGACGGCTTTCTAAAGACCTGGAAAACAGAGGGTGGTAAGCTGCTATGGACAATGCCGGCAGCCGGCAGGCTGCTGGCGGTTAGTTCGGATGGCTCCTTAGCGGCTGTAAATAAGCCAGGCCAGGGAGGCATTGTGATAATGCAATTACGGCTGGTCAAACCGCTGGCACAGGCTACGCATGCCGACTGGCGGTATGTAGCGCAGCTACTGACGGCACTGACCCCTGAGCCTGAGGTGAGCCAGGCTGTAGTATTTTTGCAAACACTACTGGATAGCAAGTTTCATTATGACATTATACTGTAGTCTAGGGGAGGCGGTCGGGTGGCCGGACGATTGGCAATCGATTTTGGACATTTGTATACTGTAATTGGGTATTGGCGGCAAGCCTCCCGTCAGGCTGAGACGTTGTATGTGCCTGAAGTTACCCGCCCGATCCGCATGAGTCCCGGTAATAGCGGCAAAACAATTTATGCCGCACCCTCTTTAATCCTGTACGGGCGGGAGTCAGACTCATATCTGATCGGACAGCAGGTAGTTGAGAAGCTGAGTGGCTTGGTTGATGACCGGAAGGTATTTAGTAACCTGAAGCTTGATGTTATTACCGGCAAACGGGTATATAGCGAGGCAGGCAGCAGGTGGCTCTGTGGTCAGGATATGGCCAGGGACTATTTAGCTGCCATCATCAGCCGTGCCAGTCAGGTTCTGGGGTTAGGCAGCGAAGCGGTCATTGCCTTTACTGTACCGGCTGAAGCTTGTGCCGCAGAGGCAGTTTGGCAGCGGTATCGCCGCTGGCTGGAAAGCGTTGTAAAGCAGGCTGGTTTTACCCGGCTGGAACTGGTGGAACACCCCTGGGCGGCTGCCTGGGGGGCTGGAATGCCGGTGAAACCGGAGGAGCGATATATTGTGATTGATCTGGAGACTGCTATTGTTGAGACTGCTGTTGTTCAGACCGGTAAGGAGTCTGTTGGGGATAGTGAGCGGCGGCTGCGAGTGCTCAGCCATATTCGTGAATGGTTAATTGATGCGGAGAATGAGCAAGAGCCTAATGATCCAATTGTCAGTCAGTTCGAACATATATTGCGGCAAACACTGCGGCAGATTGCCAGACTGGGCTATGACGGAGATACCTTTGCCGGGGTTATTGTGACCGGTAGCGGTGGGCAGCAACTTCCGTTTAAGGCAGTTATCCATAAATTTTTTGCCGGGATTCCTATTTATGATAAACATTTGCTGGGGGCTGCGGCGTGTGGTGCGGCGGCGTTAACTGCCGGAATTGATGCCTGTGGCTATATCAGGCATAACTATGGGGTTCGTTACCTGGTTCAGGACGAATACCAATATCGCTTGGTAGCAAGCAACGGTACTTTTTATCCGAGTGTTGGTCCTGTTGCCGAATTGACTATTAAAGCCAGTTATGATGGACAACAGGAGTATGCGTTATTTATCTACCGGCTGGGGGATGGTGCCGATCACTGTATAAATGCGGAAAACCCGCTGATTGTAATGACCGGCGAACCGGCAAGGTGTGGCCAGCCGGCTATTCACGCCAGTATTAGCATTGATGGAGCCGGGCAGTTGGCTGTAACAGCCTGCGAGGTTGGTAGTGGGCGTGTTATTGCTGACAATGTACCAGCGGCGAAGCTTATGTAGAGGAGGGGCAATGATGTCACATTTTACACAGGTAGCCACTAAAATCACTAACAAAGAGCTGCTACTTAGTTGTCTTAAAGAACTAGGTTATGAGGTTACCGAGCAAGCATCAATCAGGGGGTACCGGGGCCAGGAAACAGCGGTTGATATTGCTGTGCGTATGCGGCAAGGGTATGATGTTGGGTTTACACTGGGACCTGACGGGACGTACAGTTTTGTGGCTGACTGGTTTGGTGTACAAGGCGTAAGTGAGCAGGAGTTTACGGCTAAGGTTCAGCAGCACTATGCGCTGGCTACGGTCATGGAGCAGGTCAACCGGCAGGGGTTTAATGTTGTCGAGCAGCAGCGGGATGCTAGCGGGCAAATACGTCTTGTGGTAAGACGCTGGATATAATGTGGTGATGAAGGAGGTAAAAAGAGATGGAAAACTTCGCAGAGCAATTTGATACCTATATAAGAGCGCGTGTTACGCTTATTGTTATCGTAACACCTGAAGAAGAGCGGGCTATCGAACATGTTAAAACCGTATGCGAGCAGAAAAACCGTACCTGCCTGTCATGGGATATTGCAGATGGATTTGTTGTACTGACTGGGCGCACCTCGCTGGATTTAAAGTGCCGGGACCCGTTGGTAGCGCTTGACTTGATGGAGAAAACAGGAATGGATAATACCGGTGCAATCTTTGTCTGCAAGGATTTTCATGATTTTTGGGCTAACCCGCCAGTTAGACGCAAATTGAGAAGTGTGGTTCAGCGCCTCACCCAAACCCGGACCTCAATTGTCATTACAACCCCTACCGGACAAATCCCGGACGAGTTGCAGGACGAGGCAGTTGTTATACACCTGCGGCGTCCGAACGGTGAAGAGCTGGATACTGTGCTGGAAGGGTTGTTAAAAGGGGCTAATGTTAAGATAAATCTCACTGATACCGGGCGGGAAAAGGTTGTCCAGGCCGCGATGGGCATGACAGCCGGTCAGGCCCGGAGGGTATTTTCGAAAGCCATTGTTACCTGTGGCTGTCTTGATGATCGCAGCATCTCACTGATTACTGAAGAAAAGGCCCAACTAGTACGGCAAAGCGAAGCGCTGGAGTTCCTGACCACCACCGAAACTGCCGAAAGCGTTGGCGGTCTGGGTGTCTTAAAAGAGTGGCTGCGTCTCCGGGAAAAAGCGTTTACAAAGGACGCCCGTGACTACGGTCTGCCTGCACCAAAAGGCATCGCTATGGTCGGAATCCCTGGTACAGGCAAAAGTCTGACCGCTAAGATGATTAGCGGCCTGTGGCAGCTGCCTCTGCTCAGACTTGATGTGGGGGCCTTATTTGGCTCATATGTCGGTGAGTCAGAGGACCGGACCCGCCGGGCCTTGCATATCGCCGAGACAATTGCTCCGTGTATTCTATGGGTGGATGAAATAGAAAAAGCCTTTGCTTTTGGCTCAGGGGATGCTGGTACCAGTCAGCGGGTATTTGCTACACTGCTAACCTGGATGCAGGATAAAAAAGCGCCTTGTTTTGTAGTTGCTACTGCCAATAACATTGCTGCATTACCACCTGAACTTATGCGTAAAGGCCGGTTTGACGAGATTTTCTTCCTTGACTTGCCTCATATGGCTGAGCGTCGCGAAATTTTTGTCACCCACCTTAAGCGTCGCAACCGCTCGCCCCGTGAGTTTGACATCAAACGTTTGGTAAAAGAATCGGACGGCTATGTGGGTGCAGAGATTGAGCAGGCAATTATTGATGCTATGTACCTTGCTTTTAGTGATCATATGCGGGAAATCACCACCGAGGATATCGTGCTATCACTTAAGCGTCAGGTACCGCTGTCGGTTTCGCAGCGGGAAAACATTCAATACCTCAGGCAATGGCTGCAGGAAGGCCGGGCCCAGTCGGCATCCTATCCCGGCGAGGTTGCCGGTGAACCCGGCGGAGGCCAGGTACTACTGGAAATTGAGGATCAGGACTAACGAGGAAAGGGTGGTATATGATGGAAAAAGAGGAATTGGAAATAACGATTGAAGCCGATGGCAAAGTAAGCATTAAGGTAGCTGGCGCCAAAGGCGGAAAATGTCTGGATATCACTAGGCCAATTGAAGACGCGCTCGGTGAAGTCAAGGTGCGGGAAATGACACCCGAGTATTACCAGCAGCCAGCCGAACCCTCTAAAGTCAGAGACAATCACCGGTGAATACCCCCTCAGAAACGTTAAAAGGCGGCCTGATCAACATGGCCGCCTTTTTGCCAACATCTCTTGTTAACGGCCCGGGCCTCCGGACCGTGGTTTGGGTCCAGGGTTGCCCCCGCCGCTGCCCGGGCTGCTTTAACCAGGATATGCTTGAGGTTAAGGATAGACAATTAGTATCTGCCATTGAACTGGCCGGCCGGATTTTAGCTGAAAGCGGCATCGAAGGTGTTACCTTCTCCGGCGGTGAACCCTTTGCTCAGGCTGCTGCGCTGGCTGTGTTGGCTGAGCTTTTGGTTGAACATGGCTTGACGATTATGATTTTTACTGGTTACAGATATGAGGAACTTAAGGCGGCCGCCAACCCTGAGTGGAACAGGCTGCTTGCAGTGACCGACCTGCTGGTAGCCGGCCCGTATATCGAACAGCAGCAGTCCCGGGATTACCTGCGGGGCTCTGCTAACCAGGAGCTTATTTTTCTTACTGCAAGATTGCAACAGCACCCGGATATTGTAAATCAGGCAGGTCAGGCCCGGGAATTTATCATTGATAATGCGGGCAATATAATCGTTTCCGGTCTTGGCTGATTATAGATTCCGCAGTAAAGATGTTTGTTGGCATAGGGGCGGTATATGTACTTATAAATTTTTTTCCTGGCATGTGGCTGCCAGGCTTTACTTTTTAATGATAATGTTAGATAATGAGGGATACTATACTTATGCAAATAAAATTTCATGATGATACATATATTTGCTAAGGAAGGCGTTGGTAGTGTGAGGTGTGGATGTGTGCTTCAAGGAAAAAAAGTCTGTATGCGGACTGTACGGGAAGCTGACCTTGAGTTAATTTATAGATTAATGACTGATGTATCGGAAAAAGGTATGTATTGGCTGATTGATATCCCGGCTGAGCCTGCTTTTCGCCGGGGTTTTACCGAGAAAGGGTTTTGGTCTGAGAACTTTGGCCGGATGTTGATTACCGATATAGAACAAGAAGGCAAGATCGTTGGCGAGATTATCTTCTTTAGGAATGCTGACTACCGGGCCGGGTATGAGGTCGGCTATCAGGTATTTCGGCGCGAAGACCGGGGGAAAGGCTATATGTCCGAGGCATTGGCCTTGTTATCTGCCTTCTTATTTGAGTCAAAGCCGATTCCGCGGCTGCAGCTTACCCTGGTTGCCGGTAATGAGGCTAGCCGTAAGGTCGCTGAAAAATGTGGTTATCGTTATGAAGGAACACTGCGTAAGGCTGCGTTTCTTGCCGGTGAATATGTCGATCTTGAGATGTTTGGCTTGCTTAGAGATGATTGCCCGCCATTGCGGTTGTAGCAGGACAGGGGGGAATTTAAGCTTGCAGAAAATAACTATGGACATGTGTCAGCAGGTACTGAACGGGATTGTCCAACAGGTGAAACAGGATGGCGGTAAACCTGTAGCTATTGCTATCTGCGATCAGGATGGCTCTTTAATCGCGTTATTGAAGATGGATGATGTACCGGCAAGGTGCGTCCACTTTGCCAGGCATAAGGCTTATACTGCAGCACGGATGCAGACAAGGACCGCTGCGTTTCTGGCCAGGTTGTACCAGGAACAGCTTGATATCAGCTACTTTTGTGACACTAATCTTACACCACTGCCAGGTGGTGCGCCGATCCTGGCTTTAGACGGAACGGTGCTTGGCTCAGTAGGTATCAGTGGCCGTCCATCCGAAGAAGACCAACACCTAGCAGATATGGCTGCGGAACTACTGTATCGATAAAATAAATTAATTGCTTAAGGGGAGTCCGCATAGCGAGGCTCCTTTTTATTGCCTAATTTCGACAAAAAAAGTGAAATATATCTTATTTTTCAAAGAAATATGTCGAAATATATTATAG
>NZ_DATMXX010000112.1:0-5909 GCF_035561255.1 Sporomusa sp.
TAATTATGTCATGGCCTAATCTATTTTTTTTGTAAAGGGGAGTTTATGAAGCCGTTTTATCTTGTACTTACACAATTGGAGATTTTCACGGTCATCATTCTCATCGGTATCATCGGGATAAAATCAAAAGCTATAAACGAGAAGACGTTAAGTGATTTATCCAGGCTGATCATGCGTTTAATTCTTCCGATTATGATTTTTCATAAATCAATAAATGGTGCGACTCGTACCGATATGCTCTCTGGTTTTACCGAGGTTGTCTTGTCCGCATTTTTCATGTTTGGAGTGCTTTTCCTTACAGGTTTCGTTCTTAAACGAATGTTTTCTTTAAGCGGAAATTACGGGCATGTTTTTCATGCTTCAACCATGTTCGGGAATGTGGGCTTTATCGGAATTCCCCTGATTCTGGGTATTCTGCCGGAGCGTGGAATGCTGTATATGGCTCTTTTTACCATCATTGATCAGATATTGCTCTGGAGCATCGGTTTTCATCTGACTTTGCCGAAGGAGAAAATGCAGCATAATTCATTAATGGCAAATCTCAGGAACATATTAAATCCTGCAATGCTCGGGATTTCTTTAGCAATCCTTTTCATTTTGATGGAATGGAAATTGCCTGTTACGCTAAATAAAGCATTGGGAACTGTTGGCGATATGACAACGCCGCTATCGCTAATCTACATTGGCGGGACCTTTTGTTTTTGCAATGTAAAAAGATTTGTAACTAAAGTAGAATACTACGCGATTGTTGTGATAAAAATGATAGCGATGCCGCTGTTAATATTCTCCGTATTACGGTTTTTCCAGGTCCAGCCGGAAATTATTACATTCATTACAATGCTTGCAGGAATGCCAAGTATGACAGCCATTGCCATGTTTGCGCGAACAAACGAGTCTGATGAAGACTGCGCGGTCGGTGCTATCATGATTACGACAATTTTTTGCTTAGTTACATTACCGCTAATTGCTTATCTTACAAGCGGCTGATTCACTGGCTTTATAATTAAAAGCATAATTCACGGCGCTCCCGTCTCCGCCGAAACTTCCTGCCGGCCGGCTCATCTGTACTTGCATTTTACCGCAAACAGGCTATAATTAGAAATAGGTGGGAATTAAAAAGTCGACGTGACCTGAAAGTGTTCGAGCACTTTCAGGCCCGCGCAAGGTGAACAGGCACCTACACGTAACAGCCAAGCTGTCCACGACGACATTTCTATTATACACCGGGCTTCCGTCGCCGCACAAGCGGGGGAGCGGGGGGGTAATAGCCGTTGCCGCAGACGCGCCGGGCTGTGAGTGCGACTGGACGCAGCAAATGATTTGGACCAGCCTCAGCCGCTGATGATCAGCAGCAGGGCACCCGAACCCCAAAGTTTGTGGCCGCCCTTGTTGTTCAGGCCGGATCTGTCCGGCTTATTAGCGTTGAGTATGTAACAGACATCGACACAGGACGCATGTGTAGGATAAACCCTTTGCATGCGTCTTTTTAATTTCCCCCTGTAAAAAAGCTGACGGCCATACCGGCCGCAGTCTAAATATAGGGGGTATATAAATGTCTGATCAAGTAACGGCATCCGGCTCAGTTCCTTGTCCGGGACTGGTATCTGCCCTGCCGGCAGAGCGAGACTGGGAGCCGCAGCCGCCCGGGGCAGCGCAGGACGACCGGCTTATGCTGCAAAGCATCTTAAATGAGGCCTTTAATCAGTATATCTTTACCAGAGTGGACAATATCCTCAAACTGGCCGGCACCAACGATGACGGTTACAGTAAGACGGTCAGCAAGGTCGGCGCTACCCTGGACCGGCTGTTGGCCCTGGCCGGCGAACTGGAGGCCCAATATCCGGAATTGCTTGAGCTGGTCATGGATTTCGAGTCGTACACAGCTCTGGAATCAGGCCAGTCGGCGGAAATCGCCTACAAGCAGGGGTTACGGGACAGCGGCTATATTCACCAGGAATTTATGACCTTCCTGCAGCAGCGGTAGGATTAAAGTACAGTGGTGGTTAATTTCTCCTGTCAAGCATCTGAAATATCCGCAGCGGGCAATGAGTCCGCGTTCTCTCCTTAATTACTTTATACTTAAGGGTAGAAAGACGAGTGCTGCTAACATTCACCATAGCACGAGCTACAAGAATAACGAAAAAAACTGTCAAAAAAGGAAGTCCCTAAGTGTCTTAAATAATTATTAAAGGTGAAACTCTTGCTGAATTTGTATTAATTTGGCAGGAGTTTTATTGTTTTTATGGGAATATATTACTTGCATGAAAATGACTAATCTTTAAATTATGGAGGGGTTGTGGGAAATTGGGAAAGATTATATGCTTACCGGTCAGCATTTATAGGTTGCATTCGATCGTTTTTGGGATAGCGTTGCTTGTATTAATCAATATATTTACTTCTACTGTAACGGCAAATGCTAATTATGGTACCGCGCTTTACATTATCAAACAAGATGGCAAATATGGATATGGTGATGCTGATGGTCATGTTGTTATCCCACCGGTCTATTTGCAAGCAAATAGATTTTCTGAAGGTGTTGCTGCTGTTCAGATTCAAAAAGGATTTTGGGGCATGATTAATACAAAAGGGGAAATAGTTGGCACGTTAAGAAATGTCGATGAAGTTAGGGAATTCTCAGAAGGGCTAGCTGTTGTAAGGCGGGGGGCCAAATACGGATATATCGATAAGAAACAACTGGTTGTTCCATTTAAGTTTGATGCTGCTGATGATTTTTCCGAGGGGTTGGCCGTAGTTGCAAAGCGTGAAGGCAATACTATTTTAGAAAAATTGCATAATATTAAGTACGGGTATATAGACAAAGACGGTACAGAAGTGATCGATTATCAATTTCGTTCAGCCGGGAAATTCAAGGAAGGAATAGCTCCTGTGTCTTCAGAGGCAACAGGCTTTCGTTGGGGCTACATTGATAAAAAAGGGCACTACGTAATAGAAGCCAAATATTTCACTGCAAGAGAATTCTCTGACGGACTTGCTCCGGTAACAATAGCTTTGGGCCAAAGTGGTTTTATTGATCATCAAGGAAGTTTGGTAATTCCTCCTCTATATAGTTGGACATATAGTTTTTCAGAAGGGCTTGCCCGAGTAGCGGTTGATGGGAAGTATGGATTTATCGACAAGAACGGTAACATGGTGATTAAACCTATGTTTAATTATGCCGATGATTTTAGCAACGGTCTGGCCCAAATATATGATAAGAGTCCGGGTTTTAGCGAAGATATTTATGAAGATGTTAGCTTTGGCTATATTGATAAGAGTGGGAATGTAAGATGGCAAATTACAAAATAATCACATTACCCGTGTCTTACTTATCACATGACAAAGGTGCCAAAGATCAAAAAGGTAACAGCTTATATGGTCTTGAAAAAATAGACTAATTAAGAGGTGATGGCATGAAAGAAATGAGTTTAGAAGAATTGTGGCAGCTTTATCCTATTATTCTTAAAGACCATAACCCAAATTATCAATCGTGGTACGCCGAGGAAAAGCAGCGGCTACTTCACATCCTGCATGGCTACGATATTTGTCGTATCAATCATATAGGGAGCACGTCTGTTGAAGGACTTATTGCGAAACCAACCATTGATATTCTCTTGGAATTACCTAAAGACTGTGCTGTGAATGACATTGCTCAGCTGTTGCAAAACGATGATTGGATTCTAATGCAAAAAAATGATAAACAAAGAACACTTGATCTGGGAAAAGGATATATGCCCACCGGCTTTGCAGAAAAGGTATACCATCTTCACGTGAAACCGTTGGGAGATTGGAACGAACTTTATTTTAGAGACTATCTGCGACAATACCCTAATGTTGCACGGCAATACGAGGCGTTGAAGCTGGGTCTTAAAGAGCGCTTCGAACATGACCGTGATGCCTATACCTATGCAAAGTCAGATTTTGTCATGGAACAATCTCAAAAGGCTAAATTGGAATTTGCAGGACGTTATTTGCCACCTGAACACTAATTCGCCTTGCAAGCAGTAGGCGCCCTAATCCTGTTCGGAGGAGGTCGGGGCGCCGGGCGCGCAGCCCCGCAAAACTTCCGATAACCGCCGCGCCAGTGGAGCCGGTTTTGCCGTAAAGTGAAGCGCACGAAAACGGGGAAGTGGAGACAAGGGGGACAGGTACGTCCCAAGAAGCCCCCACCTCTTAGGTGGTGGTATGTCACATAATTCACATAAAGAGGAAGACTTATGAAGAATGTAATTTGTAAAAAAATATACCTTGAATTGAGAACGCCGGGTAACGGAGATTTCGTGGCCGACATTGACAGAATCCTTCAAGCTTTAAAACCGGAGTATGGAGCGGTTCAGGTTTCTATTGAAACCATTAAATTGTCTTATAAGCTGCTGCGGGATTTTGACTGGAAGCTCACAGTTACCTTAGTACAAAAAGGTTTTGCCTGGGAAATTGTAAACCTTGAGCGGGGAAATACTTCAGATAAGAATTTTGCTTATGCAGCTGATCTTGGGAGCACAACGGTTATCATGCAGCTGATCGATCTGAATACCGGAAATATTTTATGGGAAGAAAGCGGGGTCAATCATCAAGTCCGTTTTGGTGAGGACATCCTTAGTCGAATCGTTTATGTTAAGGATGATGATGCTCATTTAAGGGAAATCCAGCAATGTACGCTGCTGAATTTTATTGAACTTATGGATAAAATTCAAACTGCGACAGGCATTTCTCCGGACAAATGCGGTACATTCATTATCGGCGGCAATACTACCATGATTCATTTTCTGTTGGGGATTGATCCTTGGTTTATTTTCTATACTCCCTATACGCCAGCTTTTAACCGGACCGGTTTCTTTGTTGGCCGTGAAATAGGCTTACCCTTTAATGGATTAGTATACTGTTTTCCTTCTACAGCTAATTATTTAGGTGGCGATATTATCAGCGGGCTGTTGGCGTCCAAGATGTATGAACAAAGTGAACTGGCTCTCTATATGGATATTGGCACAAACGGCGAAATGCTTTTGGGCAACAATGAATTTCTGTTTTCAGCTGCGGGTGCGGCAGGACCTGCCTTGGAAGGCGGTATCAGCAAGCAGGGAATGCGGGCGAAAGCAGGGGCGGTAGATTCAGTGCAGATTGTTCAAAATCAGTTGAAGATTACTACAATAGAGAATGCAAAGCCAGTGGGTATATGCGGTTCAGGGATTGTTGACCTTCTTGCTGAAATGTTGCTGGCAGGCTGGATTGATTACTCGGGGCGGTTTATTCCTGGCAGAACAGAGAGAATCCTTATGCGGGACGGAGAATATGTCATTGTTTACGCATGGGAGCACGAATCAGCCTTAAATGAAGATTTAATATTCAGTCAGGCTGATATTTTAAGATTTATGGATACAAAAGCGGCAGCGAACACTATGGTAGCGTTTTTAGTGGAGGCATTGGGTATTACACCGGATAAGATTCAACGGGTATATCTGGCCGGAGCCTTTGGAACCTACATAAATATTGAGTCAGGAATTACCATTGGGTTATATCCCGACCTTCCCAGAGAGAGGTTTGTTCAGCTGGGAAACGGCTCTATAAAAGGAGCCTGCAAGTTGTTAAAAGATGCAGATCAATTATTGGTTGTAGAAGATCTAATTAGCAGTATAGCCTATCTTTCCTTGGCTGAGGCACCGGATTTTCTGAATAAAATGTCAGCGGCCAAATTTTTGCCCCACACGGATTTTTCATTATATCCTACGGTCATTGAAAAGATCAAGAGCCGTAAACACTTGGAAAGTAGTTCCCATTAATCGTCTTTCCATCAATTGCGACATAAGATAAATTCCTGCCGGATTTGTATTAATATGGCAGGAGTTTTGTTTTTATATAACAAATTAAAGGCAAAGTGGGGGTTAGTCTAAGATTCTTTTCTAGAGAGTTAAGAC
>NZ_DATMXX010000113.1:0-13594 GCF_035561255.1 Sporomusa sp.
ATAATGATCTTTTATTAAATCTGTTTCGTCTAATTTAGTTTCAATACGTTCACTTACCCATTGGCAGTCATCAATTTCAATACCAGACTCTTTGTTTAAAAATATCCTAAGATACCAGTCGCGTTCTTTAACGTATTCGACATCAACCAGTTCAAGATCACTTTCTGCTATAATATCAGAAACAAGTTTTTCAACAACTGCTTCTATTTTTTCTGTTAACATGTCTTGTCAACACCTCCGATTAACGGCTTGAATTGCCATAACTGTCTCTTACTTTGTATTGTTACCTGATATCTTACCCCTCATACCTGATTATGGTAAGAACTATTAGCTCCTAAAATAAGATGAAAGAGTGGGTGCTCGGTACCCACTCTTGAAGAAGTCAAATACTTTTATACTGCAATTATTATACCATTAAAATGGTAATCTTACAACCAGCTTTAGTCAAATTATTGAAGTCAGGCAAAAAGCATAATTTGATCTGAATCATCCAGCCCAACCAGGCAACCGTGTGTCTTTAAAATATCAATAACTGTTTTAGAAACACGACTCCTCGAGCGTACATCTTCAATAGATGAAAAATGTCTGATTTCACGGGCTGCTACAATATTATGTGCAGCTGATACACCTACTCCCTGTAGAGAACCAAGCGGCGGCAACAGACCATTATCAACAATCCGGAATTTTGTAGCGTCTGATTTATATAAATCTACATGATGGAATATAAACCCGCGCAAGTACATTTCGTGGGCCATTTCCAGGATTGTCTGGATACTTTTCTCTTTTACTGTAAGTGTATTCCCTTTTTCCTCCAGACTCACCAGTTCAGACTTAAGTACCTTCTCGCCCTTAACAATCAGGTCGGCATCAAAATCTGTAGCTCTAACCGTAAAATAAGCGGCATAAAAGGCTAGCGGATGATGTACCTTACAATAGGCTATGCGAAAAGCCATCATAACATAAGCTACCGCATGGGCTTTGGGGAACATGTATTTTATCTTCTGACAGGATTCAACATACCACTCAGGCACATTCTTAGCCTGTAGCTTCTCAACATCATCAGGTTTCACCCCTTTGCCTTTCCGCACACTTTCCATAACTTTGAAGGCCACCTGCGGATCAACACCCTTATGTATAAGGTAAACCATAATGTCATCCCGGGCAGAAATAGCTTCCGACAGTTTAGCTGTGCCATTTCTAATAAGGTCCTGTGCATTATTCAGCCAAACGTCAGTACCGTGAGAAAAACCACTTATCCGTACCAATTCACTAAATGTCTTTGGTTTCGTATCCTCAAGCATTTGCCGTACAAACTTAGTGCCAAACTCAGGTATACCAAAGGTGGCAACCGTACTATTAAGGGCATCAGGAGTAAGCTTTAGCGCATGAGTTGATGAAAACAAGCTCATAGTTATCCTATCATCAAAGGGAATAGTTTTTGCATCAATCCCGGTTAAGTCTTCAAGCATTTTAATTACGGTCGGATCGTCATGGCCCAGAATGTCAAGCTTAACCAAACGACTGCTAATTGAATGATAATCGAAATGAGTCGTGATTGTTGTAGAATTTTTGTCATCTGCCGGATATTGGATAGGCGTAAAATGATGCACATCCATATCGCGCGGAATAACCATGATACCGCCGGGATGTTGCCCAGTAGTTCTTTTTACGCCAGTACACCCACCAAGAAGCCTGTTAATATGAGCATTACGTGAGGCAGAGCCTTTCTCACTTAAGTAATTCTTAACAAATCCGTAGGCAGTTTTTTCAGCAATTGTCGCAATTGTTCCTGCTCTAAATACATTATCCCGGCCAAAGAGCTCCTCGGTATATTTATGAGCTACAGGCTGATAATCACCGGAAAAGTTAAGATCAATATCAGGAACCTTGTCACCATGGAACCCCATAAACACCGCAAACGGAATGTCATGCCCGTTTTTCTCCATTCGTGTCTGGCATGTAGGACACTCTTTATCAGGCAAATCAAAGCCGCCTCCATAACTACCGTCAGTGATAAACTCACTGTATTTACAGGCAGGACACCGCCAGTGCGGTGGCAATGGGTTAACTTCAGTTATCCCTGTCATTGTGGCGACAAACGAGGAGCCGACCGACCCCCTTGATCCTACCAGATAGCCATCGTCCATCGATTTTTTAACAAGTTTATGGGCAATAAGATATAATACGGCAAACCCGTTATTGATGATAGAATTCAGCTCATATTTAAGACGGTCTGACACTAGCTCAGGCAATGGCGTTCCATACAGCAATTCTGCCTTTTTGTAAGACATATCCTTTACTTCTTCTTCTGCGCCGGGTATTTGCGGCGAATATAATTCTTCCGGTATAGGTTTAATATGCTCAATCAGATCATTGATATGACGTGGCGTTTCTATTACCACCTCATAGGCTTTGTCTGCCCCAAGATAACTAAACTCAGCTAACATCTCATCAGTTGTCCGGAAAAAAAGCGGCGGCTGTTGATCCGCATCATCGTATCCCTGTCCAGCCATAAGGATACGGCGGTATATTTCGTCTTCCGGGTTTAAAAAGTGCACATCACAAGTGGCGACAACCGGCTTGCCTAATTTTTTCCCAATATCGCAAACCCTTATATTAATATCACGCAGACCTTGTTCATCCGCCACTTTTCCTTTACGCAACAAAAATTGATTGTTACTGGTTGGCTGAATCTCAAGATAGTCGTAATACTTGGCAATATTTATTAATTCTTCTTCAGTGCTCCCATTTATCATCGCATGGATTAACTCGCCGGCTTCGCAGGCCGAACCCAATATCAGTCCTTCACGATATCCATCAAGTATTTTACGGGGTATGCGTGGTTTACGATGCAAGTACCGAAGGTGGGAGATTGATACCAGACGATATAGATTACGCAACCCAATGTTATTTTGGGCTAAAATTATGATATGACGGGATTGGTTGATATCCTCATCAAAAAGATAGCCCTCCATACCATAAATCACTTTTATACCAGCACTGCATGCTTCCTCATAAGCTTCCGGGAATGCCTGCACCACTCCATGATCGGTAATTGCAACAGCCGGATGCCCCCATCTGGCTGCTGTCTTAACTAAGTTCTTTGCAGAAACAACCGCATCCAATGCACTCATACGAGTATGGGCATGTAATTCAACCCTGCGGACAGGCGCATTATCCTGACGTTCTGTTTTCTTCTCCACCCTGCACATACTGTCGGCATATAATACCAGCTCATTCGCGAATTTATCATACTGAACCATTCCTTTAACAGTAACATGCATACCATTATTAATGGCTCCAGTCGTCTTATTATACTGTTCCTGATTATCAAAAAAAACCTTGCCACTAATACCATCAGTCGAATCAACAAGATCAAATGTGAGTAAAAATCGCCCTGACCTTAATTCTTTTAGTTCGTGATTAAGGATTTGACCGGCAAGTATAACATTCCTCGCTTCCTCCTGAATGGCGCTGATAGGCTGCACTGCATCGGCAGCACCTCTGATATTGCGGCCAAATATAATCGGATTATCGCTCGACTTAGTCTTAGCCTGGGGTGCTGCAGCTTCAATAAGAGCTTCCTTATATTCAGGTGTTAGGAATGCGTCATCACACTCCACTACTGGCAGTTCTGAAACCGTGTTGGTAAATCTGACTTCACAATGTCGCCCAAACTCCCGCAGAATAAACGATTTGATTGCCTGTTCCATACCGCGGTCTGTTAAAATTGCTATAGATAAACCACCTATAGTTTCAATAATTAGTGTTTCTTCATCATAAACCCAGGAAGCGTTCAACAACAAATGCTTTATAGCATGGTGCCCCTGAACAACTTGTTCAACGAACTGAGGCCAGTTTTCTGTTAAATACTGTTTCAGGTCCCTGACTTGCTGATTAAATGTAACCTTGCTTAAGCCGCATTTTTGGCATAAATGCTCTGCTGCAATATCCAAAATCCGGGAAGAAAGACGTTTGGCAACAGTTATATGTATACTCCATGCCCCTATGGCAGGATTAATTTCGACTTTATTAACTTGAGATGTCTTTAGTAATTCCCGGTTTGTAGAATCAATAGGTAATTGATCAACAAACAGAAAAAAGCTCTGGCAGTTTTCCGGTATAACACAATAACTAGGCATTAAACCTCTCCTATCACTAACAGGTCACTATTATTCTAACATGGTTTATCAATGGAAAGCACCCCTTCAATTTCGGTCAGTTCAGCGAATATCTGTATCATATCGGCATCAGACGGGATTTTGAGGACAAACTCAAGGTTTATTACTTTTTGCTCTGGAATATGGTGCATGGTTATATTTTTTATACCAATACCATGTTTTCCGAAAAAGATACCCACCTTACCAAGCTGCCCTGGCTGATCACATACAACAAGCTTAACTCTGTCACAGTATTTATTACTCCAGTGCCGCCGCTCCAGCTGACCAAATAACACCAATGTTAGAAATACCAGTGCAGTTCCCGCAATACCGGCAAAAAATTGACCGCAGCCGATAGCTAAACCAATACCCGCTACTACCCATAAACTGGCTGCAGTTGTAAGACCTTTAACAGTCAGCCCCTCCCTGAGAATAGTGCCAGCTCCCAAAAAGCCGATACCACTTACAACTTGTGCAGCAATCCGGCCAGGATCTTTGTTTACAGATTCATATCCGGCAAATCCATAGATTGATACAATCATCATTAACGCTGAGCCAATACACACTAAGATATGGGTACGCAACCCAGCTGGACGCTCAAGGCTTTCTCGCTCAAGTCCGATTAAACCGCCAAGAATACACGAAATTCCTAGTCGTAAAACAATATCTATTTCACTGATAGGAGCCATCTCGTCACCCTCCTGATACTATATATTCCGCATTAAAGAAGTTTGCAGGCGCAGGCGGGTGGTGCATTGACAACGCTCCACCGCTGGCGCTTGACTTACGCTTATGCCAACACACCACCCGCCTGCAAAACTTTACCGCGTTGTATATATAGCTGCCGCTACAAAAAACTTAGTCCCATTGGCAATCGCATAAGCGGTTGGTAATAATTTAAAAAGCGTGACAAACTGACATCACGCTTTTTAGAATGTAATTTAACTACATCTAGTTATAGTTTAGCGAGCAATTCCTTGATACCCTCAAGATAATTCTTTGGATCAAAATATAGAGTTTCACTTGTTCTCCGCACTTTAACCTCAATCAGGTTATCACTGATTGCTTTAGGACCAACCGTAATTTTCAGTGGATATCCAATAAGATCTGCATCTTTAAATTTAACCCCAGGCCGTTCATTGCGGTCATCAAATATGGTTTCAACGCCTTGAGCACATAACTCACCATATATTTTTTCTGCTAAAATCTTCTGAGCCTCATCCTTAATACTGACAGGAATAACCACCGCATGATAGGGAGCGATCGGTACAGGCCAAATTATACCATTTTGATCATAGTTTTGTTCAACAGCTGCTGCCATTGTACGGCTAACGCCCACCCCGTAACATCCCATAACCATAGGCCGCTCTTTACCATCTTCACCAATAAAAGTCGCTTGCAGGGAGGTACTGTATTTAGTGAATAATTTAAATACTTGTCCAACCTCAATACCCCGAGCTGTTTTTACAGGCTCACTGCAACGAGGACAAGGATCTTTCTCCTGGATTAGGCGGATATCCGCAACAATAGTCGGTTTAATGTCCCGTCCTGGATTCACGTTCACAAAGTGTTTATCCCGTTTATTAGCACCACATACAGCATTATACATATTCATAACCGTGCCATCAGCAACAATAATGATATTTTCCTTGCCGTCAAGACCAACAGGTCCTATATAACCGGCGCTACTCTGCAATATACTTGAAATAGCGTCATCATTGGCCAATTCCAGTTGTATGCAACCAACCTTGTTTAACAGTTTTATCTCATTAACCTCATGATCTCCCCGTACAAGGGCCAGTACGATAGTACCGGTATCGGTACTATAGGCCAACGTTTTTATAGTCTTTTCGGGGCTAATACCCAATAACTGACTAACATCGGCTATCGACTTAGTTCCGGGTGTATCTTGCTCAGCAAGCGGCATGTGTTCCTCAACCTGTCCATTTATCGGATGCAGCTCTGCTTTTTCAACATTAGCAGCATAATCACAACTACCGCAGTAAATAATTGCCGCTTCCCCAGATTCGGCAAGAACCATAAATTCATGTGAACCACTGCCGCCAATAGCACCTGAATCAGCTTCTACTGCCCGGAAAGTCAATCCGCACCGAGTGAATATCCGCGTATAGGCATCATACATCTTATTGTAGCTTTGTTCAAGACCAGCCTCATCACGGTCAAATGAATACAAGTCTTTCATTATGAATTCACGCCCGCGCATGAGACCAAACCGCGGTCTTATCTCATCCCGGTACTTATTCTGAATCTGATACAGCATAAGGGGTAGCTGGCGGTAAGATCGAACCTCGCCGCGGACAAGAGTTGTAATCATTTCTTCATGAGTCGGCCCTAAGCAGAAGTTACGATTATGCCGGTCTTTCAAACGAAACATTTCATCGCCATAAACGCTCCAGCGACCAGTTTCCTGCCACATTTCAGCAGGCTGAATCATAGGCATTGCCAGTTCTTGACCGCCTTTGGCATCCATCTCTTCCCGGACGATCGTTTCGATTTTTTTTAACACTCGCCAAGCCAGCGGCAAATATGAATAAATGCCACCTGCAGCTTTACGAATAAACCCAGCCCGCAACATTAGTTGATGGCTTATGATTTCGGCTTCTGCCGGAGTTTCTCTTAAAGTGGGTGCAAATAGTTGGGAAACACGCATATACTAATTAGCCTCCTTATCAAGCTTATCAATTTCAGCAAACAATGCACTTACAAGTTCATCTTCCGGTACTTTTCGGATAATCTCACCTTTACTAAACAATAGCCCTTCACCTTTGCCACCAGCGATACCAACATCAGCATCCCTGGCCTCACCCGGACCGTTTACAATACAGCCCATTACTGCTACAGTAATCGGCTTAGTCACTAGTTTAAGTTTATCTTCCACTATTTCAGCAATATTCACCAGATCAAGCTGACAGCGGCCACAGGTTGGGCAGGATACAAGGGTAGGTCCATATTGTTTTAGTCCCAGGGATTTTAGAATTTCATTAGCTACCCGCACCTCTTCTACAGGGTCGCCAGTAAGCGAAACCCTGATAGTATCACCAATTCCCTGTGCTAAGAGTGCCCCGATCCCAACTGCCGACTTTATTACGCCAGAACGAACTGTTCCTGCTTCCGTTATCCCTAAATGCAAGGGATACTCTGTAGCTTCTGACATAAGCTGATAAGCGCTGAGGGTAAGTGGCACATCATGAGCTTTTAATGAAATCTTAATATCAGAAAAGTTATGTTTCTCCAAAATATGTATATGGCTGAGAGCACTCTCTACCATTGCCTGTGCCGTAGGGCGCCCGCCATATTTGGCAATCATTTCTTTGCTGAGCGACCCGGCATTAACACCAATACGAATAGGGATGTGCCGTTTCTTAGCTTCTTTAACAACAAGCGCTACATGGTCAGGATTTCCAATGTTGCCGGGATTTAAGCGAAGGGCATCCACACCACGTTCGATAGCGGCAATGGCCAGACGATAATCAAAATGAATATCGGCAACAAGCGGGGTATCAACAGCCATTTTTATTTGTTCTATTGCCAGTGCAGCCGGCATATTAGGCACTGCAACCCGTATTATTTCACAGCCGGCGTCAATAAGCCGTTTAATCTGAGCTACAGTATCTGCTACATTTTCTGTCCGAGTATTTGTCATAGACTGTACCACTATCGGAGCAGTACCGCCTATAGGGATTTTACCAATTCGAATCAGGCGTGTTTTTTTGCGTTGCATACTCTCTCACCAGCTTAAAACAATTTTAATCGTGATATATCCTTAAAAGTTGCCACAACAAACAGAAGCATCAGCAAGGCAAAACCAATCATTTGAATAAACTGCATTTGATTTTTATCAAGAGGCTTACCTCTAATACCTTCAACAGCCAAGGTTACGACATGCCCGCCATCTAATACCGGAACTGGCAGAAGATTAATTAATCCTAAATTTATACTTAAAAAAGCTGCAAATTGCAACAGAGGAATTATACCAAGCTGAGCTACCTCGCCTGCCATTTGAGCCACACCAATCGGCCCTGCAACATCAGCTGCCGTCTTGCCGGTAATCATTTCTCCAATACCAATAAGCATACTCTGAGCTACGACGTAGGTTTGTTTAGCGGCCAAACCTGCCGCTTCTAATATTCCTGGCTGGTACTTATCAATTTGCGGAGTCACACCAATGATGCCTCGTTTACCTTTTTCTTCATATTCAGGGGTAAGTATGGCGATTTTTCCGGTCTCAGAACCCCGTGAGTAAGTTATAGTAAGCTTAGATCCGGCATTACCCTGAATAACGCTGACAAACTGACGCCAAGAATCTATTTGTGACCCATTTACCGCAGTTACCCGGTCACCTGGCAGCAAGCCAGCGGCAGCTGCCGGTTTTTCGGGAAAAATAGCACCTATTAAGGGCTGATTGGAAGGGGTATCAACACCAGCGCTCATAAATACAATGAACAGCAGAATAATAGGCAACACAAAATTCATAGCTGAACCAGCCACGATGACCAGCATCCTAGCCCAAATTGGCTTAGCGCTGAATGAACGTTCATCCTGTTCTTCTTCAGGGTCCATACCAGCAATCTTATTAAAGCCCCCCAATGGTATAATACGTATGGAGTAGACTGTTTCTCCGATTTTCCGGCTTATTAGCTTCGGACCAAAACCGATAGCAAACTCATCAACCCTCATACCGACACTTTTAGCGGTAATAAAGTGACCAAGCTCGTGAAATAAAATCAATAAACCAAAAACAAAAATAGTCGCTACAAATGTAGACAAATTTTCACCAACCCTTCAAATATGTTACCGTTTTCTGAAATCTGCCACTACCTGCCGTGCACAACGCCGCGCCCAAGTATCTGCTATATATATCTGATTTAGATCGATATTATGCACAATTGTATGGCTTTCCATAGTATAGCCTATTACCTTGGGGATATCAAGGAAACTGATTTCATTATTCAAAAAAGCATACACTGCTACTTCATTGGCCGCATTGAAAACACAGGGCATTGTACCGCTCCCTTTTCCGGCTTCATAAGCTAACCTTAACGCAGGAAAATTAACAGTGTCAGGCACCTCGAATGTCAAAGCTGACAAAGAAGAAAAATCAAGACGCGGACAATTCGAAGGCATCCGTTCCGGGTATGATAAAGCATAATGGATTGGAAGTCGCATATCAGGCATACCCATTTGCGAGATAACACTGCCATCAATAAATTCGACCATCGAATGAATGATACTCTGAGGATGAACACAAACGTCAATTTGCTCGTATTCTACCCCGAATAACCATCTTGCCTCAATGACTTCCAGGCCTTTGTTAGCCAATGTTGCTGAATCAATGGTAATCTTTTGTCCCATCGACCAGTTAGGGTGGCGTAAACAGTCAGCTACAGTCACATCCTCCAGTTCTAAAGCGGTTCGTCCCCGAAATGGCCCCCCCGATGCCGTTAATATAATACGTCGTATTTGTTTTTTATTTTCTCCTTGAAGACACTGAAAAACTGCGCTATGCTCACTATCAACAGGATAAATGTTGACATTGTACTGTTTAGCCAAAGACATGACAAATTCACCGGCTGCCACCAAGGTTTCTTTATTTGCCAGTGCGATGTTTTTTTTGGCTTTTATTGCGGCAATAGTGGGATCAAGTCCGGCAAAACCGACAAGTGCTGTTAAAACTGTATCTGTTTGGTGAAATGTAGCTGCTTCCAGCAGACCTTCTTCACCCGTTAAAATTTTTGTTGGCCCGCGATATTTACTAACCATACGATCAGCGGCTTGTTTATCAATTAAAACGGCAAGTTGTGGCTTAAAATATTCTATTTGCTCTGCCAACAACTTGTCATTTTTATAAGCAGCCAAAACAGTGACTTTGTATCTATCCAGATTAGCAGCAATAACATCTAATGCCTGAGTACCTACTGATCCAGTACTTCCTAAAACTGCGACATGTTGCATAAAAAAGGATCTCCTGTCTAAATTCTAAACTATAATAAAAACTCTAACATAATAATATACTACTGGAGCCGCAAACATAATGGCATCAAAACGATCAAGCACGCCACCATGACCTGGTAGAAGATTTCCTGAATCCTTAACCCCTGTAAAGCGTTTCAGGGAAGATTCCGTAAGGTCACCTAAAGGAGCTGCAATACCTACCAATAAGCCTAATATTAAAGTGTGCATAACCGGCAAGCCACATAATGTTCCCATTGCAGTTACACCAGCAATGCTGCCAACTAACCCTCCGGCTGCTCCCTCATAGGTTTTTCCCGGACTGATAGCAGGACATAACTTGTGACGCCCAAGCGTTGAGCCGACAAAATAAGCCAGCGTATCACTGGCCCATGTCCCAATAAAAGCTAACCATAAATAGGCTGCACCAGTAGACAAACTGCCTAATACCGTAGGTATATATTGATATTGCTCGGTGAACCGCAGCAATATCAAGTGAGCAAATGGCAAGCTCACATATAAGGTCCCTAAAAGGGTAACAGCTGCTTCAATAATTCCAAAACTTTTATTGCACAATACGGTTTTGACCATTGTTACTAAAACAAGCAGAAGCATTACCATAATTAATTCCTGTGCATTACCAAGCCAGGCACAACCTAAAACTAAAACGATGCCTAAAAAACCGATATTATATTGAACCTTTATATTCTTAGCAACCATCATTTTAGAAAACTCATGCCATGCAATCAGCGCCAAGAATGCTACAGCAGCAGCAAATATCCATGTCCCGTAATTAATAATATATACAGCTACCGGTATTCCAATAACTGCTGTTAGAATACGCATACCAAGCAATGTAGGCACCTACCGTTTTCTCGTATTTTTAATACCGCCAAACCGGCGTTCCCGCTGCTGAAACTCATGTATCGCCTGCACCAAGTGCTCTGGTTTAAAATCCGGCCAATTAATATCTGTAAACCAAAATTCAGTGTACGCCATTTGCCATAATAAAAAATTACTAATACGAAAATCTCCGCTCGGCCTGATTAATAAATCTGGCGCTGGCAGGTCAACAGTATATAAATTGTCTTCAATAATTGACTCATCAATATCTTGAACTCTCAGTTCTTTATGTGCTACTTTTTCAGCAATTATTTTAACAGCACGCAAAAGCTCAGCCCGTCCACCGTAGTTTACGGCAAGGTTTAAAATTAAGCCAGTATTGTGAGCCGTCTGCGCCTGGGCTTTTCCAATTTTAATCTGTAATTTCGGAGCCAGTTCATCTACCTTGCCGATAAAGTGGAGCTTTACATTATTCTGGTGAAGTTCGTTAATCTCATTATCAAGATAATCTGCCAGCAAAGTCATAAGCAAATCAACTTCGTCGGTCGGTCGCCGCCAGTTTTCAGTAGAAAATGCATACGCAGTAAGGACCTGTATTCCAATCTCTGAAGCTGCTTTAACAATTTCACGCAGGGTTTCAGCACCAGCCCGATGACCCAACGCACGAGGAAATCCTTTTTTTTGGGCCCAACGCCCATTACCATCCATAATTATAGCTACATGCCGGGGGAGTTTATCAGTATCAATATTATTATAATTATTGTGTTCCTTAGTCTCATTTCTACTAAACCAGTTATTCCACACACTAAGCCCCTCCGCTAAACTTTAACTGTCATCATTACAAAATTATCCCCGAAATCTAGTAAAGTTAGCCAACCAATACCAAATTTAAACCCCCTCTTACGAGGGGGATTTAAATTATTCCGGAGCTTTAATTGCACCAGTTGGGCAAACTGCCGCACAAGCGCCACACTCAACACATTCATCAGTGATGGTGTAAATTGGCTCACCTTCTTTGATGGCTTCAACCGGACAAGTTGCAGCGCAAGAACCACATGCAACACAGTCGTCTGTAATTTTGTAGGCCATTACTTAAAACACCTCCTTTCCCATTTTTGCAGCAACCGTTAAATTGTAAATACCAGCATCATCTAATTGCTGCCTAATAACAAAAAGATCATCTTGCATTTGGAACGTCTCTCGTGACGGCTTAGTAACTGTAACGGTATATTGAAGATTAGCTTGTTCCAATTGATAGATAACCTTAACTAGAGGTTGCGCAACTGTATCCAATCTGTTACACTTCCATTATTTCTTTTTCTTTTCCAGCCATTACCTGATCTACTTCTTTAATATATTTATCTGTTAGTTTTTGAATATCCTCTTGAGCCTTCTTTGCTTCATCTTCAGAAACCGTTTTATCTTTTTCGGATTTTTTAATAGTATCATTTGCATCACGGCGAAGGTTACGGATAGCGACTCTAGCTTCCTCGGCTTTTTTATGGATCACTTTAACAATCTCCGCACGACGTTCTTGAGTAAGCTGAGGAATAGACAGCCTGATAACCACACCATCACTATTAGGCATTAACCCTAAATCTGACTTTTGGATAGCCTTATCAATAGCATTAAGCATCGGTTTTTCCCATGGCTGAATAATTATCATCCGCGGCTCGGGAACTGAAATATTTGCCACCTGATTAACAGGTGTCGGGGTGCCATAATAGTCAACAAACACCTTTTCTAACAGAGAAGGCGTTGCTCTCCCCGCACGCAAACTGCCATATTCTTTCCGCAGATTCTCTAAAGCTTTTTTCATTTTGTCTTCATGGGCAGAATAAATCTCTTTGACTGTCATTTCTTTTCTCCCCCGACGATAGTTCCGATATCTTTACCTAATGCAGCTGATAATATATTGCCAGGCTCATCGATACTAAATACTACAATTGGGATTTTATTATCCATACACAGCGAGGTAGCTGTCGAGTCCATAACGCCTAACCCACGCTGTAACACTTCAATATATTCAAGTTCTTTAAATTTCTTGGCATCCGGATTATGACGGGGATCAGAATCATAAACTCCGTCAACACTCTTTTTTGCCATTAAGATTACATCTGCTTCAATTTCAGCAGCCCTTAATGCTGCTGTCGTATCAGTTGAAAAATAGGGGTTACCCGTACCGGCTGCAAAAATAACTACGCGTCCTTTTTCCATGTGGCGTATAGCACGGCGCCTGATATATGGTTCAGCTACCTGTTGCATATTAATAGCACTTTGCACTCTGGAATCTACACCACAATGTTCAAGTGCATCCTGCAAAGCCAGCGCGTTCATAACAGTAGCTAACATACCCATATAATCTGCAGTAGCACGATCCATTCCTTTAGCGCTACCAGCTAGACCGCGCCAAATATTTCCACCGCCAACTACGATAGCTACATCCAGATTATTTGCTTTAACTTCTTTAATTTCTTTGGCGATAGAGTCAACAACTACAGGGTCTACACCATAGCCTTTGTTTCCAGCCAAGGCTTCACCACTCAATTTTAAGACAACGCGTTTATATTTACCTGCGACCAATAGAGGGACCTCCTTTAAATTACATTTCTACAACTGTC
>NZ_DATMXX010000114.1:0-7116 GCF_035561255.1 Sporomusa sp.
AGTAATCATATGACAAGAATGGCTTTTATCCTCGTCCTGATTGCTTCTGTTAGCCATACTACTTGTATTTGATTTGCTCAGATTGGCTAAACAAAATCCAATAAGTTAAAAATGGAGGTCATAAAATGTTTGAAAGTATGATTGAAAAATTAAAAACCAAACAACAAAAGCTAGTATTTACAGAAGGTTCCGATCCAAGAATTCTTGAGGCTGCAAGCCGTTTAAAAAAAGAAAAGATCCTCGAACCGATACTGTTAGGTGATCCAGAAGAGATACATATTGTATCGCAAAAGTATGGTTTTCTTACAAATGAAATTGAAATCATAGATCCTAAAACATATCCGGCTATAGAATCCATGGTTACGCTGATGGTTGAACTTAGAAAAGGAAAAATGGATGAGGCTACCTGCCGGGAGTCTTTGATGAAAACTAATTATTTCGGTACGATGCTTGTAAAAACAGGGTATGCTGACGGCCTCTTAGGCGGTGCAACCTATTCTACTGCCGACACCGTTCGCCCGGCACTTCAAATTATTAAAACATCACCTGGAAATAGAATTGTTTCAAGCAGCTTTATTCTATATCGCAAAATAGAGAATGCTGAGGAAAAGTACGCTATGGCCGATTGTGCTATCAACTTGAATCCAAGTGAGGATGAACTTGTCGAGATTGCTGTTGAAACGGCAAGAACCGCAAAAGTCTTTTCCATTGATCCAAAAGTCGCTTTATTATCTTATAGTACGTTAGGCTCAGGCACAGGAGAATCAGTTGATAAAATGCGAAATACAGCCACAAAATTAAAGAGCATGAATCTTGATTTTCCAATTGACGGTGAGCTACAGTTTGATGCCGCGTTTTCCAAAGATGTTGCAAAAATAAAAGCGTCACACTCTTCTGTCGCAGGGGAAGCGAACACTTTTATATTCCCAGATATTAATGCCGGCAATATTGGTTATAAGATAGCTCAGCGTCTTGGAAACTTTGAGGCATATGGTCCGATTCTCCAGGGGCTAAATGCACCGATAAATGACCTTTCAAGAGGTTGTAATGCAGATGAAGTTTATAATATGGCAATTATTACTGCTTCTTTAAAAAGATAATTGCAAACATCAAACGATCTTCGAAGCATGGTGTGGAGCATGAGAGGTGGTTTAGCAATGAAGATTCTCATAGTCGGCTATTTTACCGATACCGCAAAATCAAATGTGGCAGGGTATTTTCCGGAAGACTGGGACATTGTAATTGTCCCGCCCGGACAAGAAATGCTGCATCATATTGAAGATTGTCAGGTAATCATACCTGAACATGTAAAAGTGGACCACAGCCTGCTTTCTATGGCAAAAAAATTAAAATTGGTACAGACCGGTGCAGGATTTGATAATGTAGATATCGCTGCCTGTACGCAGCTCGGCATTTGGGTGGCCAATGCTGCAGGAGTGAATGCACAGGCAGTGGCCGAGCATGTAATGGCACTGATATTGTCTTATTATAAGAACATACCGTTTCTTGATTCTTTCATGAAAAACAGGATGGATGAAAATCAATTGGACTATACAGGGAGTGAATTACAGGGCAAAACGATTGGAATTATCGGCTTGGGCGCCATCGGTAAAAAAGTAGCCGAATTTTGCAGGGTTTTTGATATGAATGTGCTGGCTTATGCTAGAAATGCTGTTGTACAGTCTGACGGTTTTGTAAAAATGGCGGCTTTCGATACTCTTGTAAGCGCATCGGACATAATAAGTGTACATATGTCCCTGAATCAGGAAACCAAACAGCTGATCAACAAAGCAGTATTTAAGAAAATGAAGACTACCGCACTTTTTATCAATACCTCCCGCGGCGGGATTGTCAATGAAAGAGACTTGATCGATGCATTAAAAAACAGGGACATTTCCGGCGCATGCCTGGATGTGTTTGAATCTGAACCGCTCCCAACTGACAGTGAGCTCCGGAATCTGGGTAATGTGATACTCACTCCCCATACGGCAGGTATGCCTGACGGTCGCAAATTCCATAAAAAAAGATATGATTTCTTTGTGAATAATATAAAACGTGTAGAGAATGGTGAAGCGCCTGAAAGCAAGCTCAATCAGTTATTATAGTGGTGGGTACAATAAAAATAAGAACCCTGTAAGTTATTGTCCAGGACTCATCTGCACCTTATCAAACACAACCATTATTATTAATTGTCGTTTTCCTCTCAATTTATTTTATCAATTGAATCTAATCACTGCATGCTTGATATCTCAAGCGGCTAAAGCCGAAAGAAACAACCGCGATACAAAGCGCAATTGCGATCGCTGCGGCACCGAGCCAACTAACGCTCATGATTGACGAGCCTCCCATGGCGATTCCACCGATGCCTGCGCCGACGGCAAAACCAAGCTGCACGAAGGAGCTATTCAGACTCAGCATGATACCGGAGGCTGCCGGAGCAAGCGAGATGATATTAAAGCTCTGAGTAAGGCCGAACGTCCAAGCTGAAGTCGCCCACAGCATGATCAGCAGGATTGTAAAGCTTACTGAACCGGAAGTGCTGGACACGAGCGCAAGGGACAACGTCTGAACGGCCATGCTGCCAATGAGCGTACGAGGAGTTCCGAGTCGATCCGCCAGGAACCCGCCAAGTTTAGAGCCGATCAAACTCGCAATGCCCAAGGCGAAAAGAACGCTGCTCATTTCCTGCTCACTCATCGGCCTGAGAGCTGCCAGGAGGGGTGTGATATACGTATTAACCACCGAATAGCCAATAAATACGAAAAATGTCATACTAAGAGCAGCCGCGATATTCGGTCTCTTTAAGAGGGCAAATTGCTCACTGAGGGGAGCCGGCGTTTTGCCTGACAGGGCGGGAAGCAACCGGGCGACCGCTAAAGTCCCCAGCAAACTGAAAAAGCCGATCCCCCAAAAAATCGTCTGCCAATCATACGCTGCTGTGATGATGCGGCCAATCGGGACGCCAAATACCAGTGAGGCACTAAAACCCATGGATATGTTGGACATGGCTTCGCCTTGGCGTCCGGGAGAAGCCAGCTTTGCCGTTATCGCATAGGCGGTGACGACGAAGACGCCCGTTCCGACCCCCATTACGATGCGGGAAGCCATTAAGAAACTAAAGCCCGGAAGGGCGAGTGTTATAGCGATGCCAAATAAAAAAATCGTGAGCGCCAGCAGCAGTTGCCTGCGCTGATCCAGCTTCGCCGTCGCTACCATGACAAGGGGAGTGCCGATTGCACTGGCAAGCGCAAAGGCGGTAATCAGCTGTCCTGCTGTTGCGACCGATACGCCAGCGGAGGCAGCGACTTTATCCAGAATGCCCACGATAACGAATTGCGATGTGCCAATCAAAAAGCTGATCATGGTCAGCATATAAATCTTCCAGTTGTTGTTCATAATGTTCATGTATCCGAAATTCCTCCTATTCGAGGGCTTGCTGATAATACGAGTACATTTTTGGACATTTTAATTCCCTCTTTCGTTTATTTACTAAGTCTATCGTTATTTTTCGTCTCCATACTGCTGTATGACGCATTTTATCTCGCCCTGGAGTTTGTCTATCATGTAGCTAATGGTATCTACTAAGCTTCGCCACCTTCATTATGCATCTAATCGGCAAACAGCCGGTATCTCATTTATACCATATGATTGCCTAATCCTGTCTCAACTAGTTGCAAGCAGCTAACTGTGTATTATAATAGACTTACTCAGGCTGAAAAACAGGAGGATCTTATGTCTGAAGCAATAGATAGACAGCAGGACGAACTAGCCAATATTATTGAATCCTATACCGGTCATGACGGTGTTCATGCGACCGATATTCCGTCTCTATTTTTTAACCGCCAGACAACGATTACCGGACCGGTTTACGGAGTTTTCAAGCCGTCCTTATGCATTGTCGTTCAGGGCGCGAAGGATGTGTGGCTGGCCCAGGAGCGCTTTCGGTACAGCCCTGCCGATTACCTTGTTGCTTCCATTGACGTTCCTGTTATCGGCCAGGTTGTGGAAGCCACGCCCAACCTTCCGTACCTGTCTCTTAAGCTGGAATTTACTCCAAAGCAAGTCTTGGATGTTCTCAGTAATTTAGAAGCTCATCTTGATTCGAAAGAAGACTCTAATCGCGCCATTTTTGTCAGCCGGATTGAGACCTCTTTATTGGATTCGATAATCAGGCTGGTTCGTTTACTGGACAATCCCGTCGATATCCCGGTACTTGCTCCTCTCATTACGAAGGAAATTCTCTATCGGGTCCTTAAGGGACAGCACGGGGGAAAATTAGAACAGATTGCTATCGAGGGAAGCTATACCTATCGAATTAGCAACGTCATTGAACGCCTTGTGCATCGCTATGATCAGTCTTTTCGAATTGAAGATCTTGCCGAAATGGCAAATATGAGTGTTTCTTCCTTTCACCGGCACTTTAAAGAGGTAACCGCGATGAGTCCTCTTCAATTCCAGAAACAACTACGTTTATACGAAGCAAGGCGCTTACTGTTATCTGAATCAGCCGACGCCGCTGAGGTCGCATTTCGGGTAGGCTACGAAAGTCCATCGCAATTCAGCCGGGAATATTCCCGTATGTTTGGCTTTCCGCCAAAAGAAGATATGAAGCGCATGAAGGCTAATTATACTCAACAAATAGATACGTAAAACCATTTGGGGGAGTGCGGTAAAATCCGCACTCCCCCCCTTATATTGTAAGTAATTGAGACAATCAGGCAATCATTCGAGAGAAATGAGATAACAATTGCTAGTCCTTATGAGGCATAATAAGTTTAAGCAAAACCGCTTTAAACAAATGAGACGCATCCGCGGGAAATTAGGAGGGCATATAAATGAAGAAAATGTTAACTCTTGTTTTATCCTTGATTATTATAGTAGCCAGTTTGGCTGGATGCGGCACCCCACAGCCGAAACCTTCCAGTAGCGACCAAAGTAAGACAACCTCTCCCCCTGCCGAAGCCCCGGCTGCAAGTAAAGACGGCAAGAAAGCTTTGGTAGTGTACTTTTCCATGCCGGAAACGACTAACCCTAATAATATGAACCAGGAAGAGGCAAACAGTACGGTAGTAGTGGGCGGTGAAGTTTTAGGCAACACACAATATGTGGCATATTTGATTCAGAAAAATACCGGAGCCGATATCTTCCGTATTGAACCGAAAACGCCGTATCCCACTAATCACAGAACACTGGTAGATATGGCCAAAGCAGAACAGAATAATAAAGCAAGACCGGAACTCGCGTCAACAATACAGAACCTTGGTCAATATGATGTGGTTTTTCTGGGATACCCCAACTGGTGGGCCGACATGCCGATGATTTTGTACTCTTTCCTTGAAAGTCATGATCTGTCTGGTAAAACCATCATCCCGTTCAATACCCACGGAGGAAGCGGTTTGTCTGGTACGGTGAGCACCATTGCCGCATTACAGCCGAACGCCAATGTGATTAAAAACGGATTTACGGTCTCCAGAAATACTGTGCAAAATTGCGCAGATGATGTTACTGCATGGGTAAAGGATTTAGGGTATTAATGCCATGACAAAAAGCAATGGCATTAATGCTGGTGCTGGACTAAAGCAGATACCCATGTCCAACAATGACATGCCGCCCAACTAGAAAAGCCTGCCGATACGGCAGGCTTTTCTCAAAGATATTGCTCAAGGAGAAATTATAGAGATGAAACCAAAACCAATCGGTAAGATTGCAATTGATTTCTTTTCGACAGCAGGCTTGTTGTTGCTTATGGCATACGGGCTTATAGGAGAAGCCGTCCACGAATGGGCAGCATAATAGCAATATCTGGAACCTGCAATCACAAATGCTTTCCATAGAACCCAGTTAATTTATCAACGGCCTGGTTCACATACTCCGGGACCCAATACGTCTGAATATGGGTTGCTCCCTTGATCAAGAACACTTCCTTGTCATTTGTGCCAGTTGCTGCAGCAAAGGCCTGTTCGGTCATATAGAAGGTATCCGCATTGCTGCCGGCTATCATCAGTAACGGCTGGCTGATCAGATTCATATTATTAGCCGCATCAAACGTGACTAAATAAAGAGTGCTGCTCACCGTATAGCGAAACGTGGAATTCGGATGTGCGTGCGTCTTACCATAGTATTCATAACCTTCACTATATAAATCCGGCATTTTTGCAAGCTGTTCCTTACTCAGTTCCATATCCAGCATGTCTGGCGTATATTGCACTTCACCGCCAGCAACTTCCTGTGCTCTGGCCGCCGAGGCTTGCTGCAAACGCTTTTGAATAGTATCCTTCTGAGAATCCAAGAAACCATCACGGCGGACAATTCCCGTATTGAACATACTAAGCGTTGCTACCGCTTTAAAACGCTTATCAGTTTGCGCTGCCTTCAGCGTATAGCCGCCACCACCGCATATGCCCAGGATTCCCAGGCGTTCTGTGTCAACTCCCGGGTAAGAAGAAATTACATCTGCCATACCATGAATGTCTTCAACCCGATAAGTCGGTTTATCAACATTGCGCGGGTAACCGCCGCTTGCTCCCTGGAAAGAGGCATCTGCCGCAATGGTGATATAGCCCTTTTCAGCCATACGCTGTGCATAAAGACCTGCTACCTGTTCCTTGACTCCGCCATTAGGATGCGCAACAACAAGTGCCGGATATTGTTTTTTACTTGCCTTATCATAGCCTGCTGGCGTATACACATTGGCCGAAATCTTTATGCCATTTAAATTATACGTAATCGGATGAATATTCACCTGACCAGGGACATTTCGAGTAATTGCTCCCTGATAAACCAGATCAAACGGATTTTCATTCGAGCTTTTGATTGTGTTTGGATCTACTTCCTGCAAGGCTCTCTTTTCCATTTTTACAGCGGGATGACTGCCTCGCTTCAACTCCTGTGCACTAACTTCCTGCCCGCCATATCCAATGCCCATCAGCCCTAATGCTAACATTGCTATACTTAATTTTAATTTCAAGTTCATGAAAACTCCTTCTTTCTTCTCTAGAATTACCGTTGCCAATATGCCACAGCTTATCCTGCCAGCCCCCGGCAGCCCCCAAGATCATCACACCAATATCCCCCTTTCCTTGTGAAACAAGCTTGATTATCCATAATATATATGAG
>NZ_DATMXX010000115.1:0-25088 GCF_035561255.1 Sporomusa sp.
GTTCTATTTTAAAACGATTATTACTTTCATACATTCTCTGTAATTTCCCGCATTAGTCCTATCGATGCTACCTCCCGCACTTCCGGCTATCAATGGCTTAATGTACTTAAATTGCCGGCAGTATCAAATTGCATGGGATGAAGCTTTCCGACTACCTCAATAGCCGAATGACTCAGCGCCTCAGGTAACAGCGACTCGGAAATTTCAATCTGGCCTAACTCTAGTGTCGTTTTAATCCGGACGACCTTTTCGGTACCTGGTGTTACACAAGTGCAGGTTCTAAGCGCAACAGCAATTGCCTCCTGATCAGATTCCACCGTCATAGGAACTTTCACAAAACCAAGTACGGTTTTTGACGTAAGCGCATTCATATAGCCTTTTGCATAATCAATCTTTGACACCAACCGGCGTGTGGTAACGTCGGCCATACCTACCCCCAGGGCATTGCCATGTGTTTCCGGAGTTAGATCCAATATTGCCAGACGCTGATAAACAGATCCCCCCTGCATAGCAGTTGCGTACCGTCCGGTAATATTGGGATCAGCACCATCTCCGCTGATATTCTTGCCAATTTGGTCAATCACTAAAACATCAAATCGGTCAAACAAGATGCTGGGCATCAATTCACGCGCCTTAACCAGCAATGCCTTATCCCGTTCAATGATCTGAGAGGCAGACACTGCTTCAATAATAGCCGACTGTTCGTAGGCGTTTTCAACAATGGCCAACCCAAACAAAACCGGCGTCTTCCTGACTATGACCTGGAAGGATTCTAGCAGCAACGGCCCAAATTTATCGATGGCGAACTGGGAATGCAGCGAATCTGCCCCCTGTTGTTTGCCAGCGCCAATGGTCATCATCTTCACTAAACCGCTCTCATGCTCAAAACGGAAAGCAGTATGCGGCTTTACCCTGCCAACCGGAATAATTCCGTCGGCAGTAAAGGCGTTGCGGTCAAAATAGATCGTTGATCCGGCAGAGGATAGACCAACGGCCACTGTTTCCATTGAGGAAACAATGGGGGCACCCACGTTGGCTTCCGTTATCCCCAGACTACGCAGCACTTCGATTTGTCCCTCAGCGGTTGCGCCGCCATGACTGCCCATAGCAGGAACAATGAACGGGATTGCACCTAATTGTTTCAGCGCCTGCACTAGGGCACTCATAATTTTATCAATTCCGGCTATCCCCCGGCTGCCGGCCAGAATGGCTAGCCGGGCGCCGGGCTTTACTAATTGGCTAATATCTGCCCTGGCTACCTGACAGGCAACTTCTGCCTGGACATCACTTACCTGCAAGGCAGCAAACTTTTGCCGCACTGTTACCATTTTAGGAAAGGGTGTATCCAGCAACCTACCAAACATACATGTCTCCTTTCATGCAATAAATTTGGGTATATAGCTTTATTTCCAGGTATCGCCGGGGGTTTGAACAGCAAATTTTCCGCCGCTTATTTCCAAATCGGTGCCAGTAACATAACTCGCCGCCTCTGATGCCAGAAAGACAATAGCTGCAGCAACCTCTTTCGCAGCCCCCACCCGGTTCAACGCAATCTGAGCCCTGGTTTCCGCCCCCTGCTCAGCAATTCGTTGCTCATTCATCTGCGTGTCAATGACGCCGGGAATATACCCGTTGACACGAATATTATAGGGGGCCAGTTCGGCCGCCAGCGTTCGGGTCAGATTAGAAACTGCTGCCTTGGAGGCTCCATAAGCCCCGCCGCCCGACGAAGGAATAACGGCAGCATAAGAAGAAGCGTTTAGAATGACGCCGCCACCGCCTGTACGCATATGCCGGGCAGCCACTTGCGCACCAAGAAATATTGATTTCAGGTTACTATCTATTACGGTATCCCACTCGTCCTCAGACATCTCAATCAGTTTAGCCTTATGGTAAATGCCGGCATTATTGATCCAGATATCAATCTTGCCATAGTGTTCATGAACCTTTTGGGCGAACCCCTGAATTTCCTGCTGTTTAGCCACATTAGCCTTATAAATAAGAATCCCGTAGCCCTGAGCCTTTAGATTAGACTGAAGCCGCTCAAGTTTTTCCTGGCTGCGGCCACATACTGCCACTTTGCAGCCTTCTTGAAGAAATGCCAGTACACAGGCTTCGCCGATTCCTGCTGTACCGCCTGTAATAACCGCCACTTTCCCTGTTAAGTTTAGGTCCATGTTCTATCCCCTCCCAATAGAATATAAAAGGCTATGAGAGTTTCCCACAGCCTTTTACTTTGTTATGCGCTTATTCCGGTTTTTAACGATTCAGCAGCAGCTTCCTTTTTCGGGATTGCCAGTACTGAAATAGTGCCAAGGAGAGCGAAAGAAGCTAAGAAATACATACCGGCGTTGGTCGAACCTGTCGCATCTTTGAGAAATCCGACCATATAAGGCCCGAAAAAACCACCTAAATTACCGAACGAGTTAATGATCGCAATGCCGACAGCAGCAGTAGCTTCCGACAGATACATATTCGGCAATGTCCAGTATGTGCCAACAAACGAGTAGATAGCAGCCTGGCTTACGCAGAGCAGCACCATTGAGACTATCAGATTATCAGTCATGGTTAGACCAATCAAGCTGAAAAAGGCTAACCCGATAGGCAAGGCAGTGTGATACCGGCGTTCTTGGGCCGCATCAGAACGTTTGGCAACATAAACCATAGCGGCAATAGCAACTATGTAAGGAATCGTGGATATCAGACCAATATTTGACAGGCTCATAGCCTTGGCCAGATTTTTCAATATCTGCGGCATCCACATGCCCAGACCATAGAGAGCAAGAACATAGCAAAGATAACAGAAGGCCAGGTGCCACACGCGGCCATTTTTGAATACTTCCCACTTATTAGCGACTTTAACCTTTAATTGCTTGGCCACATGCTCGCGCTCCAGTTCTGCGAGAAGCCATTGTTTTTCTTCAGCAGTGAGAAACTTGGCCTGATCGGGTCTGTCCACCATGACAAACAGTGTGACAATGCCCAGGATGATTGCAGGCAATCCTTCCAGGATGAACATCCAGCGCCAGCCGGTCATACCCATCCAAGTAACATTCTCCATAATCCAGGATGATATTGGGCCAACGATGATATTCGCCAACGCCATCCCGCACATAAACAACGACATGGTTTTCGCAAAATGTTTTGTCGGGAACCAAAACGTAAAATATAGGACAATACAGGGATAAAAACCGGCTTCAGCGGCGCCAAGCAATGCCCGCAGGATAGCAACATGAGTAACATTTTGGGCATAAGCCAGGAAAACAGTCACCAGTCCCCAACTGACAAGAATCCTGGCAATCCATTTCCGGGCACCGACTTTGTGCATAATAACATTACTGGGAACCTCGAAAAAGAAATAAGTAATAAAGAAAATTCCTGCCAGCATGCCAAATGTGCTTGCACTAATCCCCAGGTCTTTGTTCATTTGCAAAGCGGCAAAACCGATATTAACCCGGTCCAGCATAGCCACAATGTACAACAGCATAACATACGGCACAAGACGCCACCGTATTTTGCTCATAAGCTGATTCTCGCGTTCTTCAGTAAAATTTATATTTGCCAATCAACACACCTCCATATAAAATTGCTACAACTTTTTCACCTTGACTATCCGCCTACCACATACTTAGCTACCAACATTTGTTGGCAAACACCTCCCGGTTAGTTCCCTCAAAATCATTTCGGAAGATTTTTAGTATTCTGTTTTTTAAGCCTACACTGAATTTAATTATCTGCCTCCTTATTTAGATTTTCTCGAAACTTTTATATCAGGAAGGGTACTTGAGGGATTAGTTTATATATTTAGATATTTCGCAAATCTTGCCTCATTACCTCCGGAATATATTTACCTGCGTCATAAATATATTGCACATATTGCATTACAAGGTCTGATTACAAACAGTGCATATCCTGTTACTTATAGGGCAAGGCCATACTGTATAACTGCCGGCCTTGCCCTGAAATCAGCCTATTTTTCCAGTGCTGCCAAAAACTCTTTTTCTTCTTCGTCGCTCATCTTGTAGGTATGCTCGGCATCAATGGGAAATTGCCCCTGCCTTACTTCCTCGGTATATTCTTTGAAGGCGTTTGTCAGCACTTCGCCAACATTGGCATATTTCTTGACAAACTTCGGTGTAAAGTTATCATACATGCCAACCATATCAGCGTAAATTAAAAGCTGTCCATGCGTGTATGATCCGGCGCCTATCCCCAGAATAGGAATGCCTGCCCGCTCGGTGATAGCTTTCCCCACTGCAGTTGGCACACCTTCAACAAGAATACTAAAAGCACCGGCCGCTTCAATAACTTTGGCTTGGTCTACGATTTTCATAGCAGCCGCTGCACTGCGTCCCTGGGCTTTGTACCCGCCAATCTGCCCCATAAACTGCGGGGTTAAGCCAATATGGCCCATGACTAAGATGCCGGCCTGCTGGATTGCTTTAACCCGGCTGGCAATCATTTCGCCGCCACCTTCCAGCTTAATGCAATCAACTAAGGCCTCTTTCACCAGCCGTCCGGCATTGGCTACAGCGTCTTCGTCAGACTTTTGATAGGACATATAGGGCATATCGCCAACAATAAAGGTATTGGGAGCACCACGCCGCACAGCCTGGCAATGGCGAACCATGTCATCCATGGTTACCGGAAAGGTGGTATCATAACCCAGGCTGACCATCCCCAGGGAGTCTCCCACCAGAATCATGTCCACCCCGGCTTTTTCCTGCATTTTTGCAGTAAGATAGTCGTAGGCTGTCAGATATACAATCTTCTCTCCTTGTTCCACCATTTGACTGAAATCGTTAATCGTCTTTTTCGCCACAACAAACACCGCCTTCTTTAATTCTATGTAAATTATAATTACTGCCTAAATGTCTAAGCCAGCTCCCTCGGTACAGGTACGAGCCAGTTTTTTATACAATTTAAGTAAAGGTGTTGTTTCTTTTACCGGAAATATTTTGGTCTTTTTACGTTCTGCCAGGGTGTCTTCCACCTCTTTAGGCGTAGCAGGCTTGCCGTTCAGGCCGACAATGTCAAGTGTACGGTTGGCAACATCCATTTTTATGATATCGCCATCTTCAAGATAGGCAATCGGGCCGCCTTCCACCCCTTCCGGAGCAATGTGACCTACTGCCGGCCCCCGGGTTGCGCCGGAAAAGCGACCGTCAGTAAACAGCGCCACACTGCTTGACAACTCCGGCATATTCCACAGGGCTTCTGTTGTTCTTAACATCTCCGGCATTCCCGAGCCTTTAGGACCTTCAAAACGAATAAAGATAGCAGTTTGGGGACCAATTTTCCCATTCAGCAAATCGGCAACAGCTTCTTCTTCCGAGTCAAACACACGTGCCGTTCCGACAAAATTGTGAATTGCCTCATCAACACCGGATAGCTTAATGACAGCCCCCTCCGGCGCCAGGTTGCCTTTTAGAACCTTGATGTTACCCTGGGGTTTCACCGGATTTTTACGGGTTTTAACAATATCGCCTGCTGCCAATTTATAGTTAGATAAATAGCTGTTTACTTCGCTAAACCAGCCTGTTGCCTCCAGCTGCTCAAGGTTTTCCCCGACAGTTTTGCCGGTAACAGTCATCGCGTCAAGGTGCAGCAGATCTTTTAATTCACGCATGATGGCCGGTACCCCGCCGGCATACCAGAATAAATCAGTGGGCCACTGTCCGCCTGTTTTCAGGCTGACAAGCACAGGCACTTCACGGTTAATTGCGTCAAACTCCTGCTGTCCAATGGCAATACCAACTTCACGGGCGATCGCCGGCAGGTGCAGCAGTGCGTTGGTTGACCCGCCTAGAGCAGAATGCACCATCAGGGCATTGACGAAGTTCTTTTTGCTGATAAACTGACGGGGAATCAGGGAGTCTTTTACATTCCGGGTAATTTGACGTCCGGCTCTACGGGCAAACCGGGTCAGGTGTGTTGTATAGGCCGCAGCCAGGGCGTTTCCCGGTAAAGCCAGCCCCAGCGCTTCTGACATACATTGCATTGTACTTGCCGTGCCAATAAACTGACAGGCGCCTGCACTGGGACAACAATTTCTGGAGTAATACATCAACTCCTGTTCACTAAGCTCACCTTTGGCGTATTTATCCCCTGCCCCATAAAGAATCTCTGAGGACATGTAATCCGGGCCGCTGAGCATCGAACCGCCGCATACATGCAAAGTCGGCATATCCAGCCGGAGCATGGTCATTAATTGCGCAGGCACCGATTTATCACAGGACGCCATAAAAACACTGCCGTCATACGGTGATGCCAGAGCATGAATCTCAAACATAAAGGACATAATCTCCCGGCTTGCCAATGAGTAATTCATCCCGTCATGGGCCATGGCAATACCATCACAGATATCAGTAACTGCATAGACTGCAGGTTTGCCCTGTGATTCATACACACCAATTTTGGCCTCATCAGCAAGCCCGCCTAAGTGGCTGCTGCCTGGATGACTATCGCCATGAACGGTATCAATCAGGATCTGCATTTTCCCAAGGTCGGAATCATCCCACTGCATACCGGCCCTTAAGCCATCTCCCTGGTAATTAACCTTCCGCAAATGTTGACTGCGACTGCAACCACAACTCATTTCGTAACCCCCTAAAGTCTTAAGAATTATCGCCCTGCCGCTTATAGCAGTTCTAACACTTTTCGCAGTGAATTTTTCTTGCCAAAGCCACCGGCTTTAGTAACTAAATGTAATCCATTGCACCGGCCGCCAACAGCTTTTCCCACTGGCACACCTGGCAGCATCTCCCGGTCAAGGTCAATGATCGATATCTCTAACGTGTGACAAATACTTGTTGCTGTCCCGCCGCCAGCGATAACGAGATTGCGCAAACCATACTGCTCTGCAGTTTCCTTAGCAATCTGCCCTAATAGCAGGGTTACGCTGGGGCCATACTTCTGAACCTGTACTGAGAGGCTGATGGCATCAATATCATTACGATTCTTCAGCAGTGTATCCATCACAACCACAGGAATCCTCCCGTCAACCAGCGCTGAGGCTATGCCTGCCATCACTCTTGCAAGCTCGTCTTCCACTCTGCCGTCATAAATGACGTCAGAGCGAATGTCAATCAGCTCTGTATTGGGATAATCCAATACCCCGGTAATTTGCTCTGCTGTAACCTGGTTCAATGTTCCGGCAACGACCATCGTCCCTTCCCTTAGACCCAGGTGCTCCTTATCTACTGCCTTCCAGGAAATTGGCAGGGTGCCTGCCAGCCCTGCCGATCCTACAGCAAGGCAAGGGACAGGCAATCTGCTCATAGCAACCGCAATAGTACGCAAATCCGGATCAGTCACAGCGTCTACCGTGATTAACTTAATACCGGCTGCGTGCAATTCGGAAATCTTCTGAACAAGTTTTTGTTCACCCTGCCGGACATCAATTAGACCAATCACAGCTACAGGGATACTGGGAATGGTTTTTATAATAGAAGGTATGTAGCAGATGGGAACCGGTACATTGCTGTCGCCCCACTCCTTGACAAGCTGTAAATAGCCATTTTCCACAATCCGGCCATGAGCGGGATAGGATGGGGCAATAATTGCCAGGGGAAGCGACAGGGATTCCATCATAGCTCTTACTTCTTCGGCAATATTTCCCCGTAGTGTTGAATCAATTTTTTTGTAAAAACGTTGAAATCCCAGGTTGAGCAGCATAGTCCCGACTTCATAAACGCACTTGTACGCAGCCTCAGACGAAACCATACGTGAATTAGTACTGATTGAAACCACATCTACCCCTTTACAGTGATTGACTAAGTTCAGGTGATTCAACACTACCTGAGTACTAAAACCAAACTTACGGAATTGTACCCCTGCATCATTTGCCCCAACCAGGTTATCTGCAATAATCGCCAACCGTTCCATGAACGTATCCATCCTCTTTTCTGTAGTTATATATTGCATTTTCCATGCCAACTTCTCGCATTAAATCTAATTATTCTTGCAACCCCAGTTAATGCAAGCTTATTTTCTAAATAGCCTCACTATTTTCAATTATACATACAACTAGTATAATTGCAAAATGAAAGCCAGGCATAATAGATAAAGTATTATGCCTGGCATATTCCGCACATTCAATTAGTTTTATTCCAAATATTCAAATTGCAAGCTGGTTTTTCATTTTGAAATGATTTTAGTTTTCTCCAAATAGTTGTTGTACTAATTCCTAAAACTTTCGCTGTTTGATCGTGATTGCCTGTTTCCCGTAAAACCTGCATTATTATGGCCCTTTCAATCTCTTCCATAGTCCCTTTAGGCACCAGAATAATCCCCTTGTCCCGTTCCCGTGGGTCACAGCTAACATCCAGAACCTGCCGCACTTCGTCCGCAGTCACAATATGATCTTTCTTCAGAATACGCAGCCGTTCAACGATCCCCTCTAACTCCCGCACATTGCCTGGCCAGTGGTAGCAGGACAAAACTCCCATAGCTGCCATACTGAACTTCAGCGGCAGCTTACCCAATTTCTCCGAAAGCTTCTTACTGATAGCTTCAACTAAACAGGGTATATCTTCTTGTCTGGCAGACAAGGGTAGTAATTTTAATTGCAAAATACTTAACCGGTGATAAAGGTCTCTGCGAAACAATCCTTTTTCTATGAGTTCAGGCAAATTTCTATGAGTCGCTGCTATAATACCTACATCAACAGCGATTACCCTATCCCCGCCGATCCGCATAATCTCACGCTGCTGAATAACCCTTAATAGCCTGGCCTGCATGCCTAATGATATATCACCAATCTCATCGAGAAAAATAGTGCCTTGATCGGCTTGTTCAAAAAAACCTTTTTTGCCATTTTTCCGTGCACCGGTAAAGGCACCGTATTCGTAACCAAAAAGCTCGCTTTCCAACAAGCTCTCCGGCAAGGCCGCACAATTAACAGCAATAAAGGGGCCCTGGCAGCGCTGACTGTAATTATGGATGCTTTGGGCAATAATCTCCTTGCCAGTCCCGGTATCACCGTTAATCAAAATTGTTGAATCCACACCAGCGTAACTTTTCGCGGCTTCCAAGGCTGCTTGCATGGCGGGATTAACCGTAATAAAATCATCAAAGTGATAGGCCGCCTTATATCCCCGCTCACCAGCATCTCTGCCTGCTTTATTCTTTTCTTTATAGTTAAAAGGGGACTCTGCTATTGTTAGAACCGCCCCAATTGTCTGCCCGGCGATGATCATTGGAACAATCCGGCATGTAAAAGTCTGTTCCGCCTCATCAGTGAAGGATGTATTTCTTAGCTGACCATATCGCAGGGTATCATCAAGATTAATATCTGAAAAAACGTTAGTGGCAAGATAACCTATAACCTGCTCTTTACTTTTTTTGAATAGCTTTTCAGCCGTATGGTTAATGTACGTGATCCGCTTTTGACAGTCAACAGCCACTATACCTTCACCGGTAAACTCCATAATAGCTTTAAACTGCTCCAATTCTACGCGGTTTCCGCGACCTGCAAAAAGCAGTTCCTGGGCATACCGCACAGAATTCAGCAAGGCTTCCCTGCCGATTGTAACCGGAAAACAGGGAATGTTACTATTGATAAATTCCGGGTGCCTATCTTCATTATCCGCAATATCGGGATATTCTTTAAGCACTGCTGCTACCCTGGATAAATCTTCATTTCCGCTTTGAGATAAAACCCTAATCCTAATCCCCAGAATACCGGCAATCATAACTGCATCATTGATAATGGAATCTCCGCTTAACCCTACGGTTAGGTCAGCGCTGGCGAAGTCATTCCTGTTTTCTGTTAACCACGCCTGTACCGCTTGCAGACTCTGCAAAATATCCGGCAAGCTTGGCCGGAGAGAAACGGTTGGGATACAAACTGTTGTCTTTATCGTCTCAGCAAAGGGTGCATAGCATATAAGAGCATCTGCCCCCCGCGCATCAAGTTGCTGGGCAATGCCAATAACATCGTCTTTAGAGGCCATCGCCACATGGATTTTCTCACCCCATTCACTAAATAACTCCAAAGCCCGTAACGTAAAGTCTTTGTTGGGAGCAATCAATGCGATTTTATCTGCCCCCATTACAACGTTATTACCGCGCCTTTGGCGGCAGAGCTTGCCAGCTTGGAGTATAGGCCTAAATAGCCACGGGTAAATTTAGGCTGTGGTCTTTGCCAGGATTCCAGCCTTGTACTAATCTCCTGATCGGAAAGGTGCAATTGCAATAATCCCCGGGGGATATCGATAGTAATTCTGTCACCGTCCCGGACAACGGCCAAGGGTCCGCCCTCAGCCGCCTCGGGTGAGATATGTCCCACAAAACAGCCATTGTTTGTACCCGAGAAACGCCCGTCAGTAATTAAGGCTGTTTTTTTCGCTAAGCCCATGCCGTAGAGATATTTCATTGCCTTATACATTTCGCGCATACCCGGTCCGCCTTTAGGTCCTTCATAGCGGATAACAACAACATCGCCTTCTTTGATACGTCCGTTCAGTATGGCCTCTTCGGCTGCTTCCTCACAGTCAAATACCCTGGCATTTCCTGTAAACACATGCATCTCAGGGGCAATTGCCGCAGGCTTGGTTACTGCCGTATCAGGGGCAAGATTGCCCCGCAGGATAGCTAACCCCTTTTGTTGACTAAACGGCTGAGCCAGCGTGCTTATGACGTTATCATCATGCGGATACTTAAACCTGTAGCCCTCAAGGTTCTGTTCTACCGTCTTACCGGTCACAGTAATGCACCCTTTATTAAGTAGAGCACCTATTTCCTGCATTACCCGGGGAATTCCTCCGGCCCTGTGAAAATCCTCCATGTCATACTGGGACGCAGGATTTACTTTGGCAATCTGGGGGGTAGACTGACTGAGCTTATCATAAGCGTTCATCATGGTTTCGGCCGTTATGTCCAGCTCGGCGGCAACCGCCGAGAGGTGTAAAACAGCGTTGGTCGAACCACCGGTAGCCATTAAAACCCTGATAGCGTTCTCCAGTGACTGATAGGTTATAATGTTGTCGGCACTTATCCCATTGGTAACCAAAGCGACAATCGCTTTGCCGGTCTCTTCTCCCAGCCTTAATCTGTCGGCATAGACCGCAGGCACAAGCGCCGCTCCCGGCAGGGACAACCCCAGGGCTTCCGCCATACAACACATGGTATTGGCAGTCCCGTAAAAGGCGCACGAGCCACAGGTTGGACCACAAAGCTCCTCCAACTGTTCATAAGCTGTTTCAGTAATTTTTTCGCTCTTGAGCATGCCCAGCGCTTCTGACATTGTCGTTAAATCAGATTTGCGCCCGTCAAATTTAACGCCACCCAGCATTGGCCCGCCTGGCAGGAAGATAGCTGGGATTCTAAGCCGTGCGGCAGCCATCAGCATCCCAGGAACAATCTTGTCACAAGAGCCAAGCAGGACAATACCATCCAACCGGTGCGCCTCAACCATTACCTCAATATCGTTGGCGATTAGATCCCGCGAGGGTAAAATGTAATGCATCCCGGCATGCCCCTGGGCTGTGCCGTCACACGCGCCAATAACGCCAAATTCAGCTACAGTACCGCCGGCTCTGTATATCCCCTTACGCACATGCTCGGCAACCTGACGCAGATTGGCATGACCGGGCACCAATTCATTCCATGAGTTTGCAATTCCAATGACCGGTCTATGTAGATCATCATCAGAAAAACCAACTGATTTAAATACACTCCGGTTAAAGCTCCATTCCGGCTTGCCCAAAATGCTACTGCTCCGATTTCCCATATACCCTGCCCCTCCCCATTTTTCCGGTTCTACATTACTGCTTATAACCCAGCCGAATTGATATCTTCATTGCAGTCTCTATTACATGGCTTGCGGTATCAGACATTTTAGCATCCAGTAATCGATTCGACGGTCCGGAAATACTGACCGCAGCGAGTACTGCCCCTGTACTATCCTTTATTGGCGCTGCGATACAACGTAAGTCCAGTTCAAACTCCTCAAGGTCAATTGCATACCCCTGCTTACGTACCTGACAAATTTGTCTAAGCAGCCCTGACAAATCTGACACTGTGTTCCGGGTGTACTTGCGCAGGGTTTTATCAAGATACATTTTTTTGATTTGTCGTTCATCCAGACCGGACAGCAGTACTTTACCAACACCGGTGCAGTGAGCAGGATTGCGGCCACCAACCTGAGACCTTATCCCAATGGAACGGGAGCCATCTACCTTATCAATATATACAACCTCTTCTGCAGAAAGTATTGCAAGATGTGCGGTTTCCTGATAGGTAAGTGACAGTTCTTTCAGATAGGGTAATGCAAGCTCACGTAAATCAAGATTGGATATATAGGCTTGCCCCATCTCAAAAACCTTAATTCCCAGGGAGTATTTCCCGGTGCTAGGATCCTGCTGCATAAAACCACACTTTTCCATGGTGGCAATCAGGCCGTGGGCCGTACTTTTATGGATCCCAATCCCTTTACTTATTTCAGTCAGGCCAGCAGGGCTCCGCTGGCCTGCAACATATTCCAAAATCTTAAGTGAGCGAAATACTGATTGAATACTTCTCCCGCTGCCCTCACCAGCTTGTCCAGTCATTGAAACACCTCTTTGTTTGATATTATCAAACGCTGTTTGTATTTTTCATTGTGGCTTTTAACCAGAGCAACACTAAGTGACCGCTTCATCTATAAACTGTCTAATACATCTGCCTGTATTAATAGTTCCCGGATCTCCTGCAACTGCCGGCTCGTTAAAGCCGACGCCGGTGCTTTAACCCCAGGTGTAATCGGCACCCCCATCTGAGCAACAGCACCTTTAATGGCAGCTACAAAGGGCTGTGATACATCATATAGATTCATCAGAATAGATATTTTGTCTTGCGCTGCCTCGACCCTTGCCAGATCCTTCTTGGCGTAAGCTTGCATCAGGTCTGAAAAAACATGCGGAATGACATTGGTTAAGCCCCCAAGAATACCATCGCCACCTGCCATTAGATTAGGTATCAGATATTCATCAAACCCTGAAAGTACTGAGAAATCAGGTCGCTCGGCCTTCACTGCCTGGATTAGTTTCCTGGTATGGCTGATGTTATCAACAGTATCTTTGATAGCGACAATATGTTTGAACTCCCTGGCTAAACGCAGAACAAGCTCTGGCCCCAGGTCAACCGCAGTCCGGTCCGGGAAATTATAGAGCATAATCGGCAATGCTGTGCTTTGGGCCACACCTGCGTAATAACGATAAATAGTTTCCTGGTCAAGTTTAAAATAGTAAGGTGAAATAACAACCGCCGCATCTGCACCTGCTTGCTCGGCAAACCGGGTAAGCTCAATTACCTCATCCTGGACTGTTCCCCCTGTACCAATAAGTACAGGAACCCTTTTATCCACTGTTTTTACCACAAAGCTAATAAATTGCTGTTTTTCGGCTTTGGAAAGAGCAAAAAACTCACCAATACTGCCAAGAAAAAGCAGTCCGTTAATACCATGCTCAATTAACCGGTTAATGACTATTTTATTACCGGCAAAATCAAGTTTTCCGTTCTCATCAAGAATCGTAACAACTGGCGAAAGTATTCCTTTAAACATCTGGTACCCTCCATCCATTTTCTCATGTAAAATTACGTTGCGTCAGGAACTCTGCCGTGTTGCCGCTGCCGCCAGATTACTGGGTGATTGATTATAATGTTTCTTAAAAACACTGCTGAAATAGCTGGCATCGCGAAATCCTACCATGCGGGCAACCTCTGCAACCGTATACTTACCGCTCATTAATCTCTCCTTGGCTTTTTTCAATCTAACATTAGTTAAATAGGCTGCATACCCTTCCCCTGCATACTTTTTGAAGCTCCGACAGAAATAGCCTGTACTCATGAACAGTTTATCGGCAAATTGCTCCAGTGTAAGATCCTTATGATAATTATTATTTATATACTCAATCGCCCATTTTACGGACTGTTCAGCCTGGTTCTGCTCAGAAGAGCAAGTATTGCTTTCTAATTTATCAATTAGGTCATACAAACACTGTTCTAGTTCACCGATTGAAGATGTTTGATTTAGTTGACTGATAAAATTCTGCCGAGTCTGCTTGGCTTCCTCTGCAGAAATAATATATTCGGCATATTTGGTAACAAGATTATTGGCAATTTTTATAATGGCAGCATAGATATATTCCGGCTGGCACACCTTGTGCATAGCTTCAGCCAAAAACTGCCGCAGGATTGCTTTAGCCTGACCGGCCTGGCGTTCCATCAAACAATCCCGTAATTGTTTTTGAATGGCCTCACAATCTATCTCTGTACGTCCATCCACTGTATTGTCAACAACTAAAAGCCCCTGTTGCTGCCAAAACAACCCTACTTCCCGCTTTTTTGTGGCATTCCGGTAGTCCCGGCCAATTTGAGACGGGCTAACAACCAGACTTATACCAGCACAGAACGTAATGTTATACGTTCGCTCCCACTCTTCTAATTGAGATTGCAGCTCACAGCGTAAGTTATAATCCCAATGATCAAAGATGATCACAATTTCCTGGCTAAAAGAGGTTACAATTGCGCACTCCCCAAACCGGACATCACTTTCCCGTTTCAGGCGTTTTTCCAGCCCGTCTCTCACCGGTATTTTTGCTGTTGGCCAATACGAAGCAGAGATAACTGCTGCCGGACAGAATTTTTCCTTTTTAGCGATACCCTGCAGCAATCTTAGTGCATTGGGGTTATCGCTATCGCTTTTTAATAACTCAAATAATCTCTGTTTGGTGACAACAGGTCTGTCTTTGGCAATTTGCCATTCCATACGCTGGATGCGTTGAGCTGCCATTCGCTGACTCAGCACGTTAGCGATGCCTTTTTTTAGTGTTTCCGCCAATTCGGCCGGCTTTATTGGCTTTAGCAGATAACTGGCTACCTGGGCTTGAACCGCCTGATGAGCATAATCAAAGTGACTATAGGCAGTCAGGATGTAAATAACTGTATCGCGATACTTTTCCCTAATCATTTTGGCAGCATCAAGACCGTTTATAAACGGCATGTTAATATCCAAAATGACAAATTCCGGCTTATACAGATCGGTCATGTGGACAGCCTGCTCACCGTCCTCCGCCTCCCCGCAAATGAAAAAAGGCAGGTTATGCTGCTTGACAATATAACGGAGATATTGGCGTACTGCAGGCTCATCGTCAGCAATAATCATCTTATACATTTTGTTCTCCCCCTCTCAATTAGAGTCGGAAACAAAGCTAAAGCGGCAAGGTAATCCGGGCTAAAGTCCCGCCTTCCTCCCTCTGGGTCAGTATTAAATCAAACGTGTCTCCGTAATAGTGTTTTAATCGCAAGAAAATATTCTTAATCCCAATCCCCTTTAGACTGGGTGGATCATAATCAGCATGAGGCAATTCCCGCACTGCCGCTGCAATAGGATCTGGTATACCACAGCCATTGTCATGTACCTCAATAACCCCTGCCGCCCCCTGTTTATACCCGCGAACAGATAACCGGCCTTGCTGGCGAACATTTCTAAAGCCATGCAATATTGAATTCTCTATTAAAACCATTACTGTCATAAAGGGAATCTTAACAGTCAGAATATCCGGATCAACCTCAATCGCAACATCAAATTTATCCGGGAATCTGGTTTGCTGAATAAACAGGTAATCTTTGATATAGCTTAATTCTTCTTCCAGCGTAACTAACGACTCTGCTTTTCCCAGACTTAAACGCAGCAAATTAGAGAGTGAATAAGTCAATGATGCCAGGATGGAGGCACCGTCCATCTCGGCCTGCTGGGCGATTGTATTGAGTGTATTAAATAGAAAATGAGGATTTACTTGCGATTCTAAGAATTTAAGCCGCGCCTGACTCAGGGAATTATGCAGCCGCGCCTGCATCTCCCGCTCCTCTGATAAACTAACCCGGTAACTGCTCAACTCTTTTTCCTTTAGTGAATTGTCCATTAACTGCACAAGCGAGGCGCTAACCAATGACAACGTTTCAGCTACAGAGATCAATTGATTCCGGGTCATAAAATTAAGGTTCATGTACGCCGCCTGCGCCTTTGATGCCGTCAATTTATCTAACGCCATTAACTCTGCTTTGGGAATAATTGTAGACATTCGGCCATAGCCGCAGCCTAGATACCCCAATACCCTGCCATTTACAACAACAGGGCTTTGGATTGCCGATACCCCAAATTTACAACGGGATATTTTATTCTCCGAATAAGGCTCGCGCTGGGACACACTACTTAAAACGCAATTGCCACTCCTCTCCCGGATGCAAAGTAAGCATAATTCCGGTAGACTTTTCTTTTCTGTCAGGAAATTTCCCGACACGTCAATGAGTGTAACTGTCATATTTACCGTTTGCGCAAATTTCTCAGCAATTGCGTCAAGGTTAATCACCTTCGCCATTTCCGTAAGTTCAATATCCGCACCAGTGGATAATTCCTTCAGCGACTTAGGGATCGTTGAATATACTATACTTATAAAAGAGGCTGGTGTAGCAGAGTCATTAATATGTCGATGATTGCCCCCGTCGCTGATGTATCCGATCTTCCCCTTGTCCAGCTTAATTTCCCGGTTATTACACCAGTGAGTGGTCAGGCCTTCAAGCCCAATTATAATTTCAATGTAACCTGAGTGTACATGGGGCAGCTGTTTTTCTCCAGGGTATACTGTCGCAACTGACACGATCGGTTGTGTTTCCTGGTTGTCCGGGTCTAATTGCAGCCAGTGCTGCTCACCCCAGTCATAGTATTGATCACCAATAATATCTAATTGAAACACGTTTCTTATTTTATTAATAATATTTGTGGTCATTGTAATCCCTCATACCTTATTCCAAATATAACGCTGCTAAATATTTGTAGTCAGAGAGGTTGTTGGCCTCCGCCTGCAAACATATTCTGCAGATAGATACTCCTATACTTATTCACTGTATAGTTAAAATCCTTCAACTATTCTGCAAAATCCGGTCTACTTAGCCTATTATTATTCGCCAGCCTCTCTTACCAAGGTAATCGGTACCCAAAGACCTCTTTTTCACCATGTTCCATTTAAAAAATAGACTCAACTTTTAAAATTTTCTTTTTTTATATATTTGGCAATTATCGGTCAATTGCCTCCAGACTTTATTGATGAGCATCATCAATTTATTGCACACATATAAGAAGTCTAACAGGCTACTAAACTCAAGTAAAAACACAGGCATGCCAGCTAGTATCGTCGGAGTCAAAACCATCTGAACGATACTAACCAGCATGCCGTAAAGAGAATTTATATTGGGTTTCACATAGTAAACAACACTTCTTACCGTAAAATCGGCAGGGTGTTAGCCCCTTGTGGCATCACGGTATATGTTGGTTTATCTGTACCGCATTTTTCTTTGGCAATTCTCAGTGCCTCTTCCATAGTAGTTGCAGGAATCATGCTTGTTTTAGCCAGAAACCCGGCGTTTTCGGCCCGGGTTACCAGGATGTAGGTGGCGTAATCACTGCATTCTACCTCTTTTAACGCTACCCAGCCAGGTATTCCAAAAGCTTTACGCAGCGCTTTTTCCATAGCCAGTTTGTCGTCAAATTGGAACCAGCGGGAGAATTCCTGGGGTTCATAAATATCCGAACACTCACTTAGGATGATTACTGCACCGCCTTTTTTAACTGCATAGCAGGAATTATCCATGGTTTTGCCAGTCTGGTAGAGATTAATGTCTTTAGGGAACCCACCGGCGGTAGCAATCACAATATCGGCCAGATTATCAATCTCAACACCATACAGTTGATCGACAAGTTTACAGCCCTCTTTCCAGGCAGAAACCCAGTTACCTGCAAAAATTCCACCGAACTGGCCGTCAGGCGTAGGGACCATATTGATGATAAAATCAGGCTGAACAAAACCTGCAACCTCCATCATATCTTCATGTAATTCGTTGCCTTTTGTCTTTCTGGATGCCGCATTAGGATTAGATCCGGAACCCTCCTCAGCCCCAAGCCCCCACAGGTGATTTTGCCTGATCGTTTTAATGGAACTAATTCCGGGAACAACACTCTTGCGTCCGCCGCCATAGCCTGCCATATAATGATATACAATGCCGCCGGTCAGGATAAGCCGGTCGGCTTCAGCCGCCAGTTTATTGATAGCAACCTCTGTGCCCCGGCTGGTTTTACCCAGATAAACCATATTGTCCTCATCCCAGGCATCATGGTTTATTACTTTAATGCGCTGGCAGATGTCCTGACCACACAACTGAACAAACTCTTCCCTGGTGTTCTGGCGATGGCCCCCTACGGCAATAATGATAGTAATATTGCCATCCGGAACACCGGCCTGGTTGAGGGTGGCAATAATCTCAGGCAGCACCAGCGGCATTTGCTGCCAGGCACGGGTAACATCACTGACAGCAATCACTACTTTTTCGCCCGGTTTTACAATTTCCCTCAGAGGCGGCGAATCAATCGCTGTTGCCAGCGCAGTCCGGACAGCCTGGGGGATGTCAGCCACAGGCGGATATTCTTTACCAATAATCTCCTGCAACAATTGCTCTGCAGGAATAGAAAAATTCAGTTCTTCTGTACCGTATTTCAAATTAAATTCTCTCATTTAGCACCTCTCCCAAAGCTTGTTTATTCTCAAAGCCCCTATTTAATGATCGGCAGCATATCCGGCGCATGTGTAAGAACGGTTACCCTTGCATCTTTTCCATGTTTATCCAGGGCAGCAGCCAGGGCATTCTGCACGGTGGCAAACGGGGTAAATCCGAGCCGCTTGGCATCTGCAGACACAATACCATCAGAAACAATAAATACCGCTTCACGCTCTTTCACTTGAGCCCAGGCAATAGCCAGCGCGGCTGCGACTTCATCAGCTACCTGTTTTTCTGCTACCATCTGCTTCAGACAAGCAGCTGTACAGCCGGTAATATCCAGCATATCGCCGTGGGTCACGGCAACACCTTCATAGCACGGAGTAGCCAGTATAATGGTTCCGCCGGCCTTTACAGCAAGGTCGGAAGGATATAATGTCTTATGCGCCTGCCAAAATTCAATATCACAGGGATGTGAGCCGGCGATTACGATATCTGCCGCTTCCGGAATCTCAACTGCATATACCTCTCTTGACAAGCCAACTCCCTGACTGAATGCTTCCTCAACATCGCCAAAGAAAGCGCCAACAACCTGACCATGCCGGTTTAAAACAGTGTTAAATATGGTATGCAACCCAATCTTGCCTGCAATCATATTTAGCTCCCGGCGGACCGGATTATCTTCCATTCCCAAGTAAGAGCGCGGTGCCCGTACACTCAGTAAATGGGTTTCGGCGGTAGTGTGCTCCCCGGAGATACCAGGCTGAACAATTTTAGCGCCACCGGCAAAGCCTGGAATATGATGGGGTACGATACTGCCGATACCAATTTTAAAGTCGGCTTCATAAGCCTCGCGATTGACCCAGACACTGGTCCCGTTTGGTGTCTGCCCAAGGTCAATGAGGGCTTCCGGATTTTTAAAATCATGATTTTTAATAGTTACCCGCTTAACTACAGCCTCACCGAATTTAGCAATTATTTCTTCCTCAGTCATAAAACGGTGTGTCCCTAACGCAATGATAATAGTTATCTGCTCATCGGCAATACCAGCTGCATTCATTTCATCAAGCAATACCGGAATAATCTCCTGCGTCGGTGTTAGACGGGTATTATCATCCGCCACGATGACTACCTTTTTCGCACCTTTAACCAATTCTTGCAATTTCTTGGTGCCAATTGGTTTATTTAGAGCCCTAATGATTTCCTGTCTGATATCAGCTACAGCTGCTACATCCTTAGGTGAAAACACTCCTATCAGATTATTCTGGGGAATAGCTATTTTTACCGTTTCCTGCCCATAAGGCAATTCTGCTACTGTTACCTGCACAACTAACATCCTTTCTAAACACTCTCTTACTTACGAGCACCTGCTGCTACGCGCGCGGCAAACTCAATTGCGGCTGTCATGCTGCGACTAATGATCACGATAGATTTCGCAACTGAGTTCAGCACTTGCACCTCTCTTCATTAAATTCATATGTATTAGTTTTTTAAATTGTCTCTCAATTCCTGCAGAATTTATTGACCAGCATTATGAAAATATTGAACAGACTTATTTCCTTAATAAAAAAGGGCTGGAGGATCAATAAAATCCTCACAGCCTTTTCCATCGTGTTTTTTATTTTTTATCCAAAGCAATCAGAAACTCTTTCACATCTTCTTCTTTCATACCATAGGTATGCTCGGCATCAACCGGGAACTGCGCTGCCCGGACTTCATCCACATATTCTTTAAAGGCATTTGTCAAAACCTCGCCCACATTGGCGTACTTCTTAACAAATTTCGGGGTAAAATTATCATACATGCCCACCATATCGGCATATATGAGCAACTGACCATGGGTATAAGAACCTGCGCCAATTCCCAGGATTGGGATACCGGCTCTTTCAGTAATCGCTTTACCTACAGCCGTGGGAACACCTTCTACCAGAATACTAAAGGCACCCGCTTCCTCGACAACCTTGGCCTGATCAACGATCTTCATAGCTGCCGCCGCACTGCGACCTTGCGCTTTATAGCCACCGATTTGCCCCATGAACTGCGGGGTCAGCCCGATATGTCCCATTACCAGTATGCCGGCTTGCTGGATAGCTTTGACCCGCTCAGCGATCATCGGGCCACCTCCTTCGAGCTTAATGGCATCTACATCTGCCTCTTTAATAAGCCGTCCGGCATTGGCGATTGCTTGCTCATTGGATGTCTGATATGACATATAAGGCATATCACCTACGATAAAGGTATTGGGGGCACCGCGCCGGACTGCCTGGCAATGGCGCACCATATCATCCATGGTAACTGGGAAAGTAGTATCATAGCCTAACGTCACCATACCCAGCGAGTCGCCAACCAGGATCATATCCACGCCGGCTTTTTCCTGCATTTTTGCGGTTAAATAGTCATAGGCCGTAAGGTATACTATTTTTTCCCCTTTGCTCACCATCTGGGCAAAATCATTAATTGTTTTTCTAGCCATTCTACAGCACCTCATTTTTTAGATAATTAGTATAAACGTTTCAAATCCTCATCGTTCATGGTAAAGCAGTGCTTTTCTTCCGGGAAGGTACCATCATCAATTTCTTTGCACCAGGTATCAAAAGCTTCTACCATTTGTGGTCCCATCTGAGCGTATTGCTTAACAAACTTCGGTACAAATTTATCAAAAATACCCACTAAATCATAAGCATTAAGGTTGTGGCCTGTGCAGTCTTTACCGCCACCAACACTAATTGTAGCACATTTAACGCGTTCTGTGATCAGCTTGCATAATGCGGCAGGCATGCATTCTAAAACCATAGCAAATACACCGGCATTATCAATAGCGATTGCAGCCTCTAGCAGCTTCTCAGCCGCTTCAGCGCTCTTGCCCTGGACCTTAAAACCACCCATCATTGCGGCAGTTTGCGGTGTTAACCCAATATGACCCATAACAGGGATACCGGCATCAACCACGGCCTTGACAGTAGCAGCGATTTTTATATCTCCCTCCATCTTTACACAGTCCGCGCCGGCTTTGAGCAGGGTACCTGCATTACGAATGGCTTCATCCCGGTTAACCTGATAGGATAAGAACGGCATATCACCGACAACAAAGGTATTGGGAGCCCCCCGGCGGACGAGCTTGAGATGATACAATATGTCTTCGAGATTTACCGGTATTGTGCCATCATGGCCCTGAATGACCATTCCCAGAGAATCACCGACCAGGATGAGTTCAGCAGCCGAGCGGTCGACAATGCCTGCCATCGGAAAATCGTAAACAGTGATCATTTTGAACTTTTTACCGTTATTCTTGCATTCAAGAATCTCAGGAATCGTAATTTTCACTTTTGCCATAGTTATATTCCCTCCTGTTTTTGATGTTTTATCTTTAAACTACCTACTTAAAAACAGCACCAGCCATAGCGGATGATACCATCTTTGCATAGCGGTCAAGATAGCTGCCCTTAATTACATGGTCCTGGGCCACAGGCTTCCAGGCCGCTTTACGGCGAGCCAGTTCCTCTTCCGGTACATGTAGCTGAATTATGCCGTCGGGGATATTAATTTCAATCATATCACCCTCTTCAATTAAGGCAATCGGCCCCCCCTCTGCTGCTTCAGGTGAGATATGGCCCACAGCAGCTCCGGCAGTAGCGCCTGAGAAACGGCCATCAGTTACCAAAGCCACTTCTTTAGATAAGCCCATTCCGACAATCGCAGCAGTAGCTGTGAGCATTTCCCGCATACCTGGGCCGCCTTTCGGCCCTTCATAGCGTACCACTACGACATCACCTGGCTTGATTTGTCCTCCATAAATGGCAGCTACAGCCGGCTCTTCCTGATTAAAAATCCTCGCCGGGCCTTTGTGGTGATGCATTTCCGGTACAACAGCGGCACTCTTGCACACCGAACCTTCAGGTGCCAGATTGCCATACAGTAGTTGCAGCCCGCCTTGCGCTGAATAAGGATTATCCATGGGCCTGATTACATTGCTGTTAATTACCTTTGTTTCACTCACATTCTCAGCAACTGTTTTACCTGTAACAGTTAAAACATCTTTGTGCAAAAGTCCGTCCCGGCATAATTGCCCCATCAGCGCGGTTATACCGCCAGCATTATGTACATCAGCAGGATAATGGCCATTATTAGCAGGCTTTATTTTTACCAGATGAGGAACTCTCTTAGCAAGTTCCGCAAAGCTGTTAATATCAAAATCAATATCTGCAGTTTTGGCCAGCGCGGTTAAATGTAAAATGGTATTAGTTGAGCCCCCAATGGCCAAATCTACCGTAATTGTATTTTCGATTGCTGCTTTTGTTACGATCTGACGTGGTAAAATCGACTTATTATAAAGCTCCATAATCTTAATACCCGTTTGTTTAGCTAAAGCCAGTCTTCTGCCAGTGCCAGCCAGACACGTGGAGCCTGGTAAACACATCCCTAGCGCTTCTGTAAGAAAATTCATTGTATTGGCTGTTCCCAACAGGTTACATGCCCCGCAACCAGGTAACGCATCTCTTTCTCTTTTGGATAGCTCCTCACGGGTGATAATACCTCTGGCAACATCACCTTGCGCCGCCATCAAGTCTGTATAACCTATTTCCTGACCATCAACACAGCCAGTAGCCATTGGCCCGCCACTAATCATGATTGCCGGAATGTTAAGGCGAACGGCTGACATCAGCAGGCCTGGGGTTATTTTATCACAGTTAGTAATCAGCACCATGGCATCATATTGATGACCATTGACCATACACTCTACGGAATCACAGATTAACTCCCTGCTGGCCAGTGGATAATGCATACCATAGTTCCCTTGGGCAATACCATCACAAAGACCAATTGTGGGAAACTCTATCGGTGTACCGCCTGCGGAAATAATACCCTCCCTAACAGCTTTGGCTATGCTATCCAGATGCATATGGCCTGGCATTGTCTCGTTCTGGGTATTTACAATAGCTACTAATGGTTTATCCAGGTCTTCCGGCAAATGCCCCATAGAATAATACAGTGCGCGGTGTGTTGCCCGTTCTAAACCCCTTGTGGTAATATGACTCCTCATAGTAATTGCTGCCTCCTCTTGTTAATCGTCTATCTCAATGAAGTCACACACAAACCCAGTCAATAGATCGGTGTTCTTATCTTGGATAATCAATTCCTTTAAAACAATGCTTTTACCTTCTGAATTTTTTGACATTACCATTAGGAATCTTGTCGTATTAGTATCCAGCCCTACTTTTCATCATTAGGAGGCAGCAAGTAGCCATCTCGCCACCAACCGCTAAACAAAAAGGCTCTTGGAACAGATGGTGGATACCACCTACTGTTCCAAGAGCCTTCTACGGTTTTTTCCCCTACTCTAATATATAGTTCTATCTCATTGTAATCCGAAAAAAAAATGATCGGATATACACTCAATAGAAACAACGCCGTAGTCAGGATAAAAAAGGCATTGGCAATATGAATGTTCATATCATAGATCTTTACAACAATAACCGCGCTATGGCTGTTGGCATGCTGGAATAAGTGCAGTCCAGGCAGCAATTAAGTCCGGGCTAAAAAACTCCCAGTTAAAAAACCGGGATTTTCTGATTCTATGAACAACCGCCGTCAACATTTAGAGTTTGTCCGGTAACACAGGGGTTACAAATAAAGAATAGTACAGCTTTCGCCATATCTTCCGGGGTTTGGTCGACTCCTTGAGGAATCATGTTATTTACACAACGTTTATAGCTTTCTTCCTCGGTTTCTCCGGGTAGCGCCCATGCCTTACGAAGATTAACCCACATTTCCGTAGCAACAATGCCTGGAGCAACGGCATTAACTGTTATGCTTTCTTTTACCAATTCTTTAGCTAATGCGTTCGTAAAACCTATTACCGCAAACTTGGAGGCGCAATAATGAGCAAGACCTGGGTAGCCGGTTTTTCCTGCTATCGATGTAAAGTTTATTATTCTTCCACCACCCTGTTTTTTCATTTGTGGGAGAACTGCTTTATTGGTAACAAAAGTACCTTTTGCATTTGTATCAACGACAGAATCCCAATCATCTTCTGTTAAGTCAACCACATTCTTGCATGTTATGAGACCAGCAACATTCACCAGAATATCCAGTTTCCCAAAACGCTCTACCGTAGTTTTAACTGCATTATCCATGTCCGCTACTTTTGTAATATTGGCATCAATAGCGATAACATCAATGCCTTTTGCTTGCAATTCAACAGCCAATTTTTTGGCTGCGGTATAACCGCCAATATTTTTAGTTCCATATTGATTGGCGCCAGAATCGACGAAATCGACTGCAGCAATAGCGATTTGCGCACCTTCCCGCGCCAAAGCCTCCACTACTCCTTTACCAATACCAGTTCCGCCCCCGGTAACTAATGCAACTTTTCCTTTTAATGACATACCAAAAACCCCTTTCTTTTTTGAAATAGTGTTTTAGTGCCACCATTGGACAACCCAGCCTAATCGGATAACTTTCGGTAATTTGATTTCCTCCTTTCTCTGTTTAAATAAGCAAGTAGTGTGCCAAGTAAAAATAGCTTAATTCTAAAAAAGTTTTTAAATAAAATA
>NZ_DATMXX010000116.1:0-7477 GCF_035561255.1 Sporomusa sp.
TTTATCAATGTGAAATTTTTAAATTTTACAAACATTAAAACAAAACCACCACTTATCAAAATAGCGGCAAATGTGCCTGCAAATCATTTTGGGTCTACCAGAATTAAACGACGCAAGGATAAATAGCATTATCGGCAGGTACTTCTTATGCATCTCATCTATTTACAACTAACCGCTTACCTTGAGATTTCGAATTCTCGCTTCCCTGTCGACAAGCAGATAAATTTCTTGACCTACTTGTTGTAGGCCTTCGACCATTCTGGCTACCTCCTGAGTCGCATTCGATTGTTCTTGTATTACATTATTGTTTTGTTCTATACTCTTGAAAACCTGGTCGAGAGAAAACTGGAATTGTTTCAACGTGTTGCTGATTTCTGTTGCCGAACGGCTACTTTCATCTGCTAATTTGCGTACCTCGGCGGCGACGACCGAAAATCCCTTACCCTGGTCACCTGCACGCGCCGCTTCTATCGCTGCGTTTAATCCCAGAAGATTAGTTTGCTGGGCTACACGCTTAATCAGGTCGACAATCTCCGAGGTGTTGTTAACTGCCCTCGTAGCTTCTTGGGATAAATTAGCTACAATTTGACTAGATGCTGCCAATTCTTCAGAGGAAGCAGTCAGCTCCTCAATAGCAGCAGCGGCGTGTTCAAGCGCACTGCGCATTTCAATTACTTGGAGCTGAATCTTGTTAGCGTCTGCCTTATCGGACATCATTTTAGTCATCATCGCCATTGCAACTTTAGCAAATAGCTCGATTTTATCTGCGTCACCGACAAAACCGATGATGCCAAGCTTTTTGTCGACGCCCCGAAGGACCATATAAACGCCAGGTTCTATCGTATCTTGGCCAAATGCCTCATCCACTCTGACTTTGCCAGCATCCGTAACCGCTAATTTTAATAATTCCTTATAGGTTCTGCCAATACGCTTAGTTTCTGAGTCGGCAACGACATCTCCGTTTAATTCACAGAATACTGTATGGAACCCAGTTAGTTGGTGCAGGTATTTAACCGCCTGATTCTTTCCGTCTTCTGACATTTCCATGGCCATTTCCCCCTAATTGCTCCAAGACTTAATATTGCGGTTTAGTGAACTAGCCTCTTGGCCTAGGGGGCTAGTTCACTAATCTGATTAGGCACCTGTGTTATAAAGCCACTTTCTTTTCGCCCTGTCCTTTTTAAAAAACTTCTCAATCAATGCTGTCTTTTTCTGCGTCATGCCAACATCATCCAAGCCTTCAGAGAGTGACATTAGACGCAGATTTTCCACCTCAAAAGCAATAACCTCGCCAAGAGGCGTCCGAATTACTTTTTGAGGAAGATCAATTTCGAATTCACCTTTCTGAGAGGCCAATTCTATAACTTTTCCCTTAGGTAAAACAATCGGCAAAATTCCTTGTTGGAAACAGTTCTTGAAAAATATGCCTCCGAAGCTGCTTCCAATTAGACAACGCACACCCAATTTGGCGATTGCCATGGGTGCAGTTTCACGGGAACTCCCTCCTCCGAAGTTCTCGCCCACAATCATAATTTTAGCTTTCTTACAACCCTCCTGGTTAAGCGGAAACTCTAAAGAAAGTTCCCCCTTATCGCCATTCCCATCAACGAAGCGATATGCTTCAAAAGAGTACTTGTCAAGCTCATTAGGATTCATCAACATCCGCCTCATTGGAGTTATGATGTCTGTATCAACATTTGGCATCAGCCAAGGCACTGCTATACTTTTTAATACGCTGAACTTTTCCATGTCTTATCACCTCACTTAAACTATCTTCCCATTGATAGCCGCTAAAGCGGCAGTATATGGACTTGCCAGGTGAGTCCTTGCGTTTGGTCCTTGCCGCCCGATAAAGTTTCGGTTCGTAGTAGAAACGCAACGATGTCCGGGCTGAACTTTCTCGCCGTTACATCCACCGCACAGCGAACAGCTTGGTTCACCCCACAGAAAGCCTGCTTCTTGAATTATTTTATGAAGACCGAGATTTTCTGCGGCCTGCTTCACCTTTTGAGATCCCGGCACTACCCACGCCTCCACCGAATCAGCTACTTTTTGGCCTTTTACCATTTCCGCTACCTGCTCGATGTTAGAAATACGTCCATTGGAGCATGAACCTATAAATACACGGTTAATAGGGACCCCTTCAATTTTCTGCCCTTCTTCCAATCCCATATATTTGCGTGCTTCCGTAAAACTTCGCCTATCTTTTTCACTGGTGTTTTGGTCGGTTACGGGAACGACCCCATCCACCGCAACAGTATGCGCGGGAGTAATGCCCCAACTTATCTGCCGCCGGATTTCGCTCACGTCGAAAGAGATCTCTTTGTCAAACACACTCGATGCTCCAGAAGCAATCTCTTGACAATGCTTTGCCAGAGCCTCCATGTCCTCTCCTTTAGGAGCAAACTCCTTGCCCTCGATATAACGTAACGTTTTCTCATCAGGTGAAATCATTCCGTATTCAGAACCGAGCTCGACCGTAAGGTTGCACAGTGTCATACGTTGTTCCATGTGCATTGCTGACACAGCACTACCGGAGTACTCGATAGCATAGCCGATACCGAAATCTGTACCAAGTTTTGATATTATGAAAAGAATAATATCCATTGGCCCTACATCTTGGGCAAGGTCTCCCGTCAGGTTTATTCGCAAGGTTTTTGGTTTCTTCACAGTTAATGTCTGGGTAGCCAAAACATGATACAGTTCGGTAGTTCCAACTCCCCACGATAATGATCCCATTGCCCCGTGAGTACAGGTGTGACTATCTCCGCACACGATCGTCATCCCAGGCAAAGAAAGACCGAGTTCTGGTCCGACTACGTGCACTATACCTTGCCTTTCATCGTCTAAACCAAACAAACGAATTCCGTTGCTACGGCATCCAGCCTCAAACCGAGGCATCAGCATCATACTAATAGGAGAATCTTTTACAGTCCGCCCAGGCTTTGATGACAGAGTGTGATCCGGCGTTGCAATTACAGAACCACTGTTATATGCCCGCAAGCCTGATTCACTAAGCATTTCAAGTGCATACGGACCACTCAAATCATGTAGAAAGCACCGGTCGACCGCAATAAGATAATTATTATCATCTATTTTTTCGACAACATGCATATCCCACAAATTGTCAAACAAAGTATTAATACCCATAAGACAACCTCCTAACAACGAATTATATCCATTAACTCTTTGAATTCTTCCGTTCTTAACGAGTCAATTGAAGCACAAAGATCAATTGCACGCTCGGTCTTAACCGGATTCAAGCGCGTAGAAAAGCAGCTCCTTAATTTAGCAAGATGTTCTTCCCAGGGAAGGGGTTCCTTCCCAAAATTGTTATTTCTCGGCGCGTACCCTACTGTACTAAGAGCATTGCCATCTTTTAGATGTATTGTCATATACATATTTGCCTTGCCAATCTCGGCCGGTATATTAGGATCCATTGTAAACTCAAGTTTGTTCAAGAGCATGTCGACTTCAGGAGCGAACCGAGCTTCATCCGTAAAGCTGTCTAAAGTGACTTTTCCGTCAATCAAAGCCCGTACGGCAGTATACTGAACGCTAAACTTTCCATCAAGGCCAGTTTTCGGAAATGGACGGTTTACATACGGCAGATTTACTCCGACCATGACAATCCTTTCAATATTACTGATGCTGTCAATTTTTTCTCGGAGCTCCAATGCAGCGTTAATCGGTGCATGAGTTGCAAAATTACTGGGATACGGTTTCACTTCATAACCTGGATCTACGATTCTGCTTTTCTCACCATAACTTAGCAGAACTTCTTCGTTAAAATCATCTATCCCAAAGAAAGAAACGACATAACCGTTGGCGGCTTCAAAGATATCAGTATTGCCTGTAAAACCTTTTTCGGCAAGCAGGGCGGAATCTAGTCCCACATAACTTGACTGACCACAATGCAGACATTTCGTATGGGTACCAGTGTTAGCCATAAGAGAACCACAACGCGATCCCACAATTCCGAGCGCATATCGTAGCTTATCAATATCCAGCCCCATCACATGGGCCGCCCCAACGGTAGCTCCGAGAGGTCCTACCATCCCCGGAGGATGGAAAGGCACATTATTTAAGTTTGTTTGATTCGACGCCGCACGCATGCAGCACATCATTTCAACACCCTTTACAAGGCCGGTCAGCACTTCTTTACCGCTTCGCCCCCTGTTCTCAGCAACGGCCAGAATTGCGGGTAAGCACGTTGATAGCTGGTGATTAGGCGGGTTCCACATCGGCTCATAATCCAAAACGTGCATCGATCCGCCATTGATCATGGATGCCTGTGTCATAGATGTCTTGAAACCAAGCCCGATAACGCTGGCCTGTTCCTTGCCCCCCATCTCCCTTGCATTCTCTGCCATTATTTTAGGAGGCGCCTCCTGAAAAGATCCTGCGACCGCAACAGCAATCCCATCAGCAAAAATTTGACGACTACGCTTTTTCAATTCATCACTGAAGTCATCATACTGAAACGCTATAATCTTCTCACATATACGCTTAGTCAAACCCTGTATCGATTCCTTAGTACTCATGACAACCCCCTAGTTATTTGAATAACGTTTATCCAGTTCGAAATATTCCGGTGCCCCCAGCACCCCAATTATATGATTAAAAAAGCTTTGATCAATCTCACTAGAAGGCGGTAGCTGGTCCTCCATTAGTTGCTTGAGAGCCCTTTCACAGTTGACCCAAGCCTGAATCATAGCAAAGGGATTTAGTACTATTGGGAATTTCCCAATTTTTGCTACGTCCTTCATCGAAATCATGGGCACATTATTGAAAAGGACCGGAATACCTTTGAGCCGTTCGGAATAGGCTTTGACATCGTCTATCGTCCTTATCCCGTCGACAAATGCCATGTCAGCGCCGGCTTCCATAAACGACCTTACCCTATCCTCTACATCTTCCCAGCCATTAACAGCTAGTGTATCGGTCCTTGCTATGATAATAAAATCCTGATTCTTCCGCGCGTCTACCGCCGCTTTAATTTTAGTAACTGCCTCTTCCTTGGAAATTACCTGTTTGTTTTTCATGTATCCGCACCGCTTTGGCCACACCTGGTCTTCTATATGCAGCGCCGCGGCTCCGGCTCGTTCATATTCGCGAACAGTCTGTATTACGTTAATGTAATTGCCATACCCAGTATCAGCATCCACAATTAAAGGAAGGTCTGAACAGTAAGTGTTTATTCTGATTTTCTCGCACATCTGCGTCAATGTTAATAACCCCACGTCCGGCAATCCAAAAGTTGCCGCACTCCCAAAGCCAGTCATATATCCTGACTTAAAACCGGCCTTTTCCGCAAAAACAGTCTGGATCCCATCACAGATAAACGGTGCAACTACTGTTTGCTCTTTCATACTTGCTCTCAATTTTCCACCAGGTGTCATAGAAACATCTCCTCAATTCATCTTGCTGATGTACCCAGCTCCAACAGACTTTTTCGCTTCTTCAAAAGCATTGGTATATCAGAAAGTTATTATTTTAATTAGAAGTCAATTCATTAGACCCCGAAGACTCAGGGTCTAGTGAATATATTTATACTACTTATAAAACGAACCAAAAAACGAGGTAAGCTGTCTTATCTACAGGAGCTCCGGAATTTGTAAACTTAAGATCCTGGAGATCGATGCTAACGCCCATGTTTTTCATCGGGACGAATTGATAGCCCAAATACCAGCCTTTAACATTATCCGTACCGTCAAAAGTTTTACCATTGACTTTATAGGTTGGGGATACCCACCACAAGGATTTCGCAGCACCAAAACCTGCGGGCAATGCACCGGACTGAGCATAGCGGTATAATAGTGCCCACGCATCAGTATTTGGTTTCTTAAGATCAACTGCTAACCCTTGAGTCGGGTCCTTGGTGTACCGTCATTATAGCCTTGAATTATACCATCTTTAGCCAGTTTGTTTAACGTTTCATACGCCCAGTGGTTTGGGGAACATCGCTGAAAATTTCTGTTAATGCCGCCATAAATATGCCTGTTATACTCAAAACAATTATCATCGTCAACAAGAAGCATATTCACGCTAAAATCTGGAATATGAATATAAGTAAAATCGTTACGCTTGCCATGGCAGGAACGATGAAAAAGAGTTTCGGGAATAAATCCTGTCGGCTTTCTTCGTTATGGCAAGCAGCCAAAGCTAAACTACCCCCACCGCTGAAAGGAGACATCCCCATAGAAATTGCCCCTAATTGAATAGCAACGAATAATATGCTTACCGGGAGACCCGTAGTTTCAGACAACCCTGATACCAGCGGATACATTGTTGGTAATACTACTCCCAATACACTGCTAAATGCCGCCATTATACCCCCAACAACACCCAAAACTACTGGAACCAGAACTGAAGGGATATTGGATCCCACCCAGCCGGCTAGAAGCTTAATCGTACCAGCCTTTACAGCTGTCTCAATCAAGATACCCACACCGCAAATCATAATAATCGTGCCCCATGGAACTCTTCCCATTACCTGTTTTTCGTTTCCGAGTTTTAACAATAAAGCTAGCGCTGCTGCAACGATACATACAAAACCTATATCCATATTGGTCTTTATGAGTTTTATAGTTGGGTTAGTCGGAGCAAAAATACTTGCAATAGGGGCGGCAAGTACAACCACAACTACTCCCAGAATTAGATAGAGATTAATTTTTTGTTCGCGTGTTAAATCGTCCGGCTTATCCATTTCTAGAACGGCATCTTTGAGTTTATAGCCTTTAGTTAGCACATAAACGCCAACTATCAGGACTAGCGAAAATACAGCTGTTGAGAGAAAAACATCAAATGCATAGGTGTAAGCCTGTTCACCATAACCAGCCTTAGCAATGAGTTGAGTTATAATTACTCCACCCATACTAAGCATAAAGTTACTGCCTGTAATTGCACCGAGGGCTACGGAAAGAACTCCCAGCAGCCGACTCATATTGATTTTTTCGCACAACACCAGGGTTAAGGGATACATGAATGCCGCAACCGCAAAGAAGCCCGCTCCCATCGCGGCTATCACCAGCGCGACAAAAAAGATTATAAAAGGGAAATACATTGGATACTGTTTAAATTTATAAATTAGATGCATGGCAAACTTTTCAAGTGTACCATTAACAATTGCAAAATTATAAAACAGCGTTATCGAGAAAAGGATAAAAAAGATTTTAAGTGGCCACATCATAACAATATCGCCCGGCTTTAACTTCATAACAAAAGCACCAATAAAATAAGCAAAAGAAATTGCAAACAATCCAATGTTTATTTCAGTCAAAAACCCCAAAATAATGGCAACCAGTAACGCGAGCACTATTAGCAGAGACAATTCCACGAGATACCACCTCTTCATATGATCGTAAATTTTAAGACCACTTTGTTTTTTACATAGAGACCCGCCGCCCCAATAGAAAATCGATAAAAGACACGATAATCGACCAACACTAGCTCATAATAAAGCACCTCCCTTCTT
>NZ_DATMXX010000117.1:0-15551 GCF_035561255.1 Sporomusa sp.
GAATACAACGAGGTATCAACTAAACGACGCAGTGCTGTGTTTAGTTGATTTTTTTACAATCAAATGTCTAATACTTCTGAATGTTTGGGGGTTGAAAGGAAAACGGGATCCCTAAAACAAGAGGCTGTGAACCTTGAAGGAGGCCAGAATGAAGTATCTTAGCAAGTCTCCATATATAAAAGCAACCGGAATCTCGCTGCTGCTCCACGGTGCCCTGATTGTCTGCCTGGCTATGCTGGGACCGCCCTATCCGGCAGAAAAGCCGGCAGAAAGAACCGCCATAGAAGTAGACATCGTTCCTGTCGCTATGATTGAAACAGGAGACGCTGAGCCGCCTGCGTCACCGGATTCTTCTCCGCCAGCTCCGGCAGAACAGCCTGTTTCCAGGTTGACACCGGATACAACCCGCACAAAGTCTGTTGCTCAGGCTGTAGCGGCAGTAGCAAGCAGCGCCTTTGCAACGGCTGCTGCCTCATCGGAAACAGTAGCGGTTAGCGGCAATGGCGGGAACTTCAACGCCGGTGCAGGAGGCGGCAATAATCATTACGGAGGTGGCAGAACATCGCCTGCTTACCTCTATGGTTCCAGACCAGCCTATCCACAAGCCGCCAGAAAAGCCGGGTGGGAAGGTGCGGTAGTAGTGCGCGCGCTCATTGATACCGCTGGAACGGTCGCGTCAGTATCGGTAAAGGAGGGAAGCGGCTATGACATTCTGGATGAGGCTGCTGTACAGGCGGTTAAAAAGTGGCGCTATACCCCGGCGAAAGAGGGCGGTGTGCCTGTTACAAGTCTTCATGATATAAGAGTCCGGTTCCGTCTTGATGAGGCAGATTAAGTGGCAGAAAGAGAGATGAACCCTAGTGTACGAACTGTTAAAAGGCGGCTGGATGATGCTGCCCCTCGTTGTCTGCTCTGTTGTGGCGATAGCTGTTATTATTGAGCGTTTTTTCTTCTTCCGGCGTATCGGTGCAATACACCTGGCCGAAGAATTATTGGGAATGATCGCAGATAAACGTATGGATGACGCAGCGGACATGGCAAAAAGGTCCCCTCTGCCGTTAATTCGTGTCATGCTGGCGGGGATGGTTAATCGTTATCAGTCGGCAAAAGCCATGGAAGCCGCGGTAGTTAATGAACTTGCCGCGATGCGGCGCGGACTGCCGGTGCTGGATACTATTGTTACCTTGTCACCGCTCCTGGGACTCTTAGGGACGATTATCGGTATGATTAATTCTTTTCAGATTATGGCCTTATCCGGAATGGGACAACCCCACGCCGTTACCGGCGGGGTAGCCGAGGCGTTGATTGCCACTGCAACGGGTATAAGCGTTGCAGTCATCGCCCTGATTCCCTACAACTACTTTTTGGCCCGCATCGAGAGGGAAACTGAAACTATCGAGCATTACGCCACCCGGCTGGAAATGGCATTAACCCTCCCGGATAAGGAGTAACAGCAATGAAAATTCCACGAAAACCGTTAAAAAAAGCCCGCATTGAGATTATACCCATGATTGACACCATGTTTTTTCTGCTGGTGTTTTTCATGATGGCCACCTTGACCATGACCTCGCAGAATACCCTGCCTGTTAATCTTCCCTACGCGACCGGCATGCAGGACAAGACTCAGCAGGTAGTTTTACTGACTGTAACCCAAGATGGCAGGCTCTTCTACGACAAGGAGCAGGTTGAGACCCCGGCGGAAGCGGCACGGCGGCTTGTACACCAGAGTCAGGGCGATAAACAAGTCTCTGCCATTATTAATGCCGATGGCGGCGTCGAACACCGGCGTGTGGTGGAACTGATGGATGCTCTTCGTCAAAGTGGAATATCCAGGATCGCCATTGGTGTTAATAATGACGGAAAAGGCGTGGTAGTAAAGTAAACGAGTTTCTTTGGGGGGAGGGGATAGATATATGAAACTTATTACGGTATCAGGGGCGCCTTCTTCCGGCAAAACTTCAGTAATCCTCAGGCTGATTGATTGTCTCAGAGAGGGCGAACAGGAGGCCGGTGTTGTAAAATTTGACTGCCTGACTTCCTTTGATCAAGTACGCTATAAGGAATACGGCGTACAAGTCCAGGTTGGATTTTCCGGAAAGTTCTGCCCTGATCATTTTTTTATCAGCAATATTGAAGATGCAGTTGATTGGGGGCGGAGCGCCGGACTTGATATATTGATTAGTGAAAGTGCTGGCTTGTGCAATCGCTGTTCGCCACATATTCAGGGGGTTCTTGCCATTTGCGTTATTGATAATCTCTCAGGCATTAATACTCCCCGGAAGATTGGTCCCATGCTGAAGCTGGCCGATATTGTGTTAATTACCAAAGGGGATATTGTCTCGCAGGCTGAACGGGAAGTGTTTATGTTTAATGTACGGCAGGTAAATCCCGGCGCCAGAATTCTATTTGTTAATGGGATTACCGGTCAGGGAGCGTTTATGCTGAGCAAACATGTCATAAATGCTGAAGACGTTACAACACTGAGAAACCGGCGTTTGCGCTTCTCAATGCCCTCTTCGGTATGTGCCTACTGTACCGGAGAAACGCGGGTCGGTGAAGCTTACCAAATGGGTATGATGAAAAAGATGGAATTCAGGTGAAACTTGTGCAGAATGCAGAAATCAGAGCAGGCATTGCAGAAAAGACCATTAATGAAATCCTCATAAACTATCCGGTCGTACAGGATTTTTTTATAAATTATAACTTGCAGGACCTGGAGAAAAATCTCACGTTAGCCCGGGCCTTAGAAAAAATACCGCCGGAGCAGCTGGCTGAGTTTGGTCTCGATGAATTCAGCCTGACTGAAGAACTGGTAAAATTCATAACAACACTGGCAAATCACCGGGAAGAGCGGGAAAATGTAAAAAATATTACCATCATCGGCGGCAGAAATAAGCAGGGAGAGGCGGAGAATGTAACCCTCACGATCGCTGTTGGTGAGGTTGTCAGTATCGTTGGTCCTACCGGATCAGGGAAAAGCTGTCTGTTGGCTGACATCGAATGTTTAGCCCAGGGTGATACGCCGACCAAACGTCAGATATTAATTAACGGCCACCCGCTAACCGATGAGGAACGCTTTGATATGGGCAATAAAATGGTGGCGCAGCTGTCGCAAAATATGAATTTTGTCATGGATCTGAATGTCGCTGAATTTCTGGCCATGCATGCAAAAAGCCGTCTTTGCGAGAATGCCGAACAGGTGATACAGCAGTGTTTTGCCTGCGCCAACGAACTAGCCGGTGAGAAATTCACCATGGATATCAAGGTGACCCAGCTCTCCGGGGGACAATCCCGGGCACTGATGATTGCCGATACGGCGTATATGAGCTGTTCGCCGGTTGTCCTGATTGACGAAATTGAAAATGCCGGCATTGACCGGAAACAGGCGATCAGCCTGCTGACGGAAAACGAAAAAATTGTCTTGATTTCTACCCATGATCCACTGCTGGCTTTGGGTGCGACTAAGCGTATTGTGATAACGAACGGTGGTATCCACAAAATCATGGAGACTTCCGCTGCCGAAATAAACAGCCTGAAGGACATTGAAAAGCTGGATGCCATCATGCTGGCTATCCGTCAGCAGCTGCGCTATGGTGAGCGAGTCTCGCCTCTGGCTGTTAACTTTGGCGAGCCGGGCGCCTGTTGATAAGGGGCTGCAGGAAAAGGAGAGTTAGTAACATGTGGGAATTATATGATGCTTTAATTGATGGTATACCGGAAACGTGCCTTGTTGACGAATTCGTTTGCGGCACCTATGCCGCTTTGGTCCGCAGCGATAATGGGGTTGGCTTCAGCCATGTTCTGCCAGGCGATACCCTGCCGGAGGTGATGCGGAAATCACTGGGAATGCCGCTGAGAAAACTGGCCCAGTGCATCAAGTCCTGGAATTTTGTTGAGGCCTCTGCCGGCATGGCGGCGATAAATGCCTGGTATAATGCACCGGCAAAAGCGGCTGCCAACGGCATTGTGCTTAACGGCAGCCTGTATAGCGAGGACCGGACCAGTGATCCCTTTATTTCCTATCAGAATATCATTAAAAATAAAAAAGTAGCCGTACTTGGCCATTTTCCCTATATCGAACAACTATACCAGCCGGTTTGCGAGCTGACCATTATCGAACGGGAACCCCGGGAGGGAGATTACCCGGAGGCGGCTGCCGAATATATCCTGCCGGCCAGTGATTTCGTCATTCTCAGCTGCAGCAGCCTGGTGTATAAAACGCTGCCCCGTTTGCTTGAACTGGCTGAAAATGCGTATGTCATCCTTGTCGGCCCGTTTACGCCGCTGGCGCCGGCTCTATTTTCGTTTGGGGTCAATGACCTGTCGGGGTTTGTGGTCAAGGATAATGCCGGTTTGGCCCGGATTGTAGCTGGGTTGGAGCGGACGTCGATCTACAAAACCGGGCAGAAGGTAGCTATGAAAGTGTAAAGGTTTATCCGAAAATATTATGGAAAGAAGGCGTTATCATGTATAAAAAATTAAGAAAGATGGTTGTCCCACCAGCGGTTTGTGTTTGTTTACTCAGCTCATTGAATCCTGTAATGGCCGAAGAGGCAATTGTTATTGATGAAGTGGAGGTCCGTTCGACAACCCTGTCTGATTATCTGGTTACTACTGAGGTTATCACAGCCGAAAAAATTAAGGAAACAGGAGCGAGAAACCTGGCTGAGGTTCTGGAAGGGGTACCTGGGCTGTATATGGCCACTGCCGATAAGAATGCCCGGCTGGTGCGTATCCGGGGGGCAGCCACCGACCAGACGAGAGTGTATATGGATGGCATGCCGGTGTTTCCCTTATCAGGCATCGCTTCTAACTCAGCATCTGATTTGGCCGGCATCCCTGTTGATAATATTGCTAAAATTGAGATCATCAAAGGGCCAGGGCCGGTGCAATACGGCACAGACTATAAAGGTGGCATTATTTTAATTACAACCAAGGAGGGCAAGGGACCGGGCCAGTTTCAACTTAATTTGGCGGGAGGCTCTGATGCGCGCTTTGACAACAGCATCTCCTATCGCGGCAGCGATAATAATGCCGGCTACTCCTTTACCGCTGGTAAAAGAAAAGGTGATGGGTATCTAAGACATTCTGAGTCTGACAGCGAGTATTTCGATGGGCAAATAAAATGGAAGCTGGGCGAGGGCCAGAACCTGACAATCAGCGGCTGGTATATGAATACTGACCGGGACATTGCCAATGGTATTGATCAGCAAAGCGGTAATGAGACATCGGCCACAAGTAATAAATGGTCTGGTGATACCCTGATAGGTGGAAAGTCGGATGTGAAAGACTGGCGATACCGGGATTTTAAACAAACTAATATCGCTGTACAGTATGATCAAAAGATCAATGACCGGCTTAAATATGATATGAAAATTTACCATGTTACTGACCGCAATACCTTGCAGGTAACGAATGGCAATAACGTCAAATCGGGTATAGATACCAAGAAAAACCCGATGTTATATAGCAGTGACTGGACCTCAAGCGGCGATGGTGTGGAACTTACTGCTGACTGGCAGGTAGCCCGGAATAATACCATCACTTTTGGCGCCAAGTACAACAAGCTTGACTGGGATTCCGGCGATAATACCAGTACAAATCCAGGCGGTATAACTGATGGTGGCAGCGATAAGCGTATAGGTTATTATCTGCAGGATAGCTGGCAGCTTGACAGCAAAACCGACTTAACTGCAGGAGTACGCCGCGACAAGGTAACGCAAACCTTCGATAACATTCCGGGTAAAACACAGGCAGAACTTGCCGATTTTGACGATTCTACCACTGATCCGGTATTTAACCTGACTCATCAATTGGATGAGAAAAATGCGCTGCGTTTTTCGACAGGCAAAACCCATAATTTTGTTACCGCCAAGCAGGCTAACGCCAATCGCAAGGCTGGTTATGCCGTTCCTGGCACCGAAAAGGCGACCAACCAGGAGATAGGCTGGAAGCATAAGCTTAATGAAAAAGCATCACTGGACATTGCTGTCTTCAAAAATGATATTGATAACCGGATTGACAGACTTCCGAGCACAACGGAATATCGCAACATTGCTAAAACTGAGATACAGGGAGTGGAGCTGGAATATAACCAACGCATTACCAAGAGGCTGAAGGGCTTTATTAATTACACGCATTTGAAGGCGGAAGACACTAATGCCGGGGTTACAACCGATGCCGCCAATTTGCCTGACAACATGTTCAATTACGGCGCAACCTACTCTGTTGACAAGTTCCAAGCTACTTTGATCGGTCATTACCTGGGCAAGGTTAAGAATACTAATGTTAGCACAGCCAACAGCTATGGAAATATCTATACGGAGCTGGACAGCTATCATACAATAGATCTTAATTTCAACTATCAGGAAAATGACAGCATTTCCTATTATTTGCATATCAATAATCTGTTTGATACTAAATACTGGGATACATATGACCACCAGGGCGATGGCATTAACTTCATGGCCGGCGTAAGCGTTAAGCTGTAGGTGGGTTTATGAAAAGAGTAAGCACACGGCTCATCTTGTTTTGTGTCATCTTTGTCATGTTCTTAACCGGGTGCGGGCGGCAAGGAAGCATGAATTCAGGGGCAGTACAGGAAAATGGCAGGATTATCACCGACATGGCAGGCCGCAAGGTTACATTGCCGCAGAAGATTGAAAAGGTATACCCGGTATCGCCGGTGGAAATGGTGCTTATTTATACACTGGCGCCAGAGCTTTTGGCCGGCTGGAGTTATCATATGGCTGCCGACCAGTCAGACTATATCCTGCCTGAGTACAAGAAGCTGCCGGTGCTTGCCTGGACTACCCGCGGTTCTACCGGCAATGTGGAAGAAATTATCAAGATGCAGCCCAGCCTCATTCTGCTGGTAACCGACATGAATGCGGCCAATAAGGAGTATGCCGACAAGCTGGAACAATTGACCCAAATACCGGTTGTCATGCTGGATAGCAATATCAATAAAATGGAAGAGCTGTATCTGACCGCCGGCAAGGTACTGGGCCGCGAAGAGCAGGCCGGCAAGCTGGCGGCCTATTGCCGGGAAACCATGGCGCTGGTGGCCGCCGGGAAACCGCGCTTACAGGAAGGCAACCCGGTGACAGTATATTATGCCGAGGGGCGGGGCGGCCTGGAAACAGAGCCAAGAGGCTCCTGGCATGCGGAAATCATTGATTTTGTCGGTGGGCTGAATGTTGCCGAGCCCGGTTTGCCGAAAAGCGGCGCTATTGGCCGCAGCCCGGTATCCATGGAGCAGGTGCTGGCCTGGAACCCGGAGGTAATATTAATCAGCTATTTCCGCGATGGGGAAAGCAGCAGCTATCCCCTGATCCTGGGTGAGAAATCCTGGAAAAATATCCGGGCGGTTAAGACGCGGCAGGTATATGAAATTCCCACAGGACCTTTTAACTGGTTTGACCGGCCACCGGCGGTAAGCCGTCTTATTGGCATACGATGGGTGGCAAACTTACTGTATCCTGCTGTCTATCCTTTTGATTTTCGTTCTGAGGTTAAACGGTTTTATTCATTGTTTTACCATTATCAGCTATCCGAACAGGAGCTGGACGAGTTGGCTGCCAGAGCGCAAAGAGTGCAGTAACCGGAATATGGCAGGCTAAAACAAGGTGTGAGGAGACGGTGATTGTGGATAATAGCTCAATACCGGCCGGGCAGGCAGCTAAACCGGCCAGTGTGGCGAAAGGTGGCAGGGGGATTGGCGAGAGGCCTGCTTATGCCGCTGTGGGAAAAATTTCGGTCCTGTTGCTTATACTGGTAATTGCTTTTCTTGGCTCATTTTTGCTGGGACGTTTTCCTGTTGCCCCGGATATGGTAGTGGCTATTCTCTGCGCCAAGCTCTTGGCCTTGCCGCAGGCCGGGACTGATACTATGGAAACCATTGTGCTTGACATCCGGCTGCCGCGAATCATGGCTGCCCTGCTGGTGGGAAGTGCCCTGGCGGTGTCCGGGGCGGCTTATCAGAACTTATTCCGCAATCCCCTGGTGTCGCCGTCAATACTGGGTGCCTCCTGGGGGGCGGCCTTTGGTGCCGTTTTGGGAATGGTTTTCCACCTGTCCTGGATATGGGTGGAGTCGTTGGCGTTTGTCTTTGGCCTGGCGGCGGTGGGAAGCGCCCTTACGATCAGCTCGTGGTTCGGCAATAAATCGACCATATCGCTGGTGCTGGCCGGTATTGTGGTTTCGGCTTTTTTCCAGGCCCTTGTTTCTGTGCTGAAATATCTGGCCGATCCCATGAATACATTGCCGGAAATCAGCTTTTGGCTAATGGGGGGACTTTCCAAGGTTACCAATCAGGATGTACTATTGCTCTTTATTCCCATCCTGCTGCCACTGGTAGTGCTATACCTTCTGCGGTGGCAGATTAACGTACTTAGTGTTGGCGAAGAAGAAGCGCGTACGCTCGGAATCAATGTCCGGACCACCCGCCTGGCGGTGCTGGCCTGCGCTACCATGCTGGCAGCAGCGGCTACCAGTGTTGGCGGTATTATCCAATGGGTGGGACTGTTGATTCCGCATGCGGCCAGGATGCTGTTCGGAGCAAATTTCGCCATAGTCCTGCCTGCGTCCATGCTTATGGGCGGCACATTTCTGTTGATAATGGATAATTTAAGTCGCAGCCTGGCCTCGATCGAAATCCAGGTCGGAATTCTTACTTCTTTAATTGGCGCGCCCTTTTTTGTTTTTTTACTGGCCAGAAGCAAACGGGGCCTGGAGTGAGCCAGGGCAGCCGCAGGACAGGCTGTGATGCGGGCAATGAGGCCAGCCGGCAGTTGGGGCAGGTTTGGCAGCAACACTAAGGAGATGGGTTCGGTGTATAGAAAGGAGTGGCATACACTTGCTTGTGGCCGAGAATATCAGTTTTGCTTACCCGTCGGCAGGTAATATACTTACCGATGTTTCCTTTTCTGTTGACAGCGGGGATGTTGTTTGTCTCTTAGGACCAAATGGCGCCGGTAAGACAACCTTGCTGCGATGCTTATTGGGCATTGTCAAAATACGTACAGGCAGTATATTTATCAGAGGCCAAAAAATTCAGGCAATACCGGCCAAGGAACTGGCGGCTGAACTGGCCTATGTGCCGCAGGCTACCGCGACGGTATTTCCTTACCGCGTGCTGGATATTGTTGTTATGGGACGTACGCCTCATATTGACGTTACTGCCGTTCCTGCTGCTCAAGATTATGCCATTGCCCAAGAGAGCCTGGCTGAACTGGGTATCTTACACTTGGCAGATGCTCTGTTTAGCCGTATCAGCGGCGGCGAGCGGCAACTGACCCTGCTGGCCCGTGCGCTGACGCAACGCGCCAGGCTGCTTATAATGGACGAACCAACAGCCAGTTTGGATTATGGCAATCAGGTACGGATATTGCGCATGATTGATAAACTGGCAAAACAGGGGTATTCGATTATTATGACTTCGCACTTTCCCAACCATGCTTTCCTGCTATGCAATCAGGTGATGATTATGAAACAAGGGCAAATTGTGGCGCAGGGCAGTCCGGAAGCAGTAGTAACGGAAACTGTTTTAAGCGACCTGTATATGACAAAGGTCAAGGTGGTTGAGATCGACGCCGGCGAGTCAAAAACCCTGAAGGTTTGTTTGCCGCTGCTGGGGTGAGCGAAGGTAATTGCCAATTGGCGATTGATGCAGGAGGGAGACCGGCAAGAGTTTTTCCAGACAGGGGCTAAAATGGTTACAGTCGCTGCTGGCGAGTGTAAAGGTGCTTGATTTAAAACAGAGTACTTGACAAAAAGCTGGATAATTTGGCTTGCACGCTGTTTATATTTTTTTACACCCTTGCGTATTTGCATGTTGACTATATTCATAATAGTCAGCCGTATTAATGTCAACATCTAAGCGCTTTACAGAGGCTGTCTTTCCAGCGCAAGATTTACATGAAGCCGGAAACGACCGAAGGGCCGGTCCGCAATATGGCGCGGCGACATCGCCGCGAATACGCCCAGTCTCGTCCACTCACCGACAGCAAGCGATTAGAGTACTCTGTCGCCACGACCAACATGATGACAGTGTATGCCACAATCGGCGGCCTGATCGGTGCCACCGCCAACCCGAACACCTCACCCGCATCGACAACCACTATTAAACGTTCCTGGGCTAAGGACAATCGGGGACGCACAGTCTGGCGTTCTCTTTTGACACTTTTTTGTACTAAAAGAAAAATAACCGCTAGGCTTGTTTCCTCTTTATCGGAGAGCAAGACTAGAGGTTATTTTGTTTCGCATCAATTTGCGGCCATTCCCAACCGTACAGGATCTGATTTGTCTACATGCCATTCGTCAATTAACTCGCCGTCCTGCCTCCAGGCTTTTACGGCCAGCGTATCGCCATTTACCTGGACTGTTAAATAGTTTGGCTGGTCTATCGGGTTATAAAATACCTCATCCCAGCCATTTGCTTCTGCCTGGTTATAATATTTCGTTCCACTGCGGCCAGTGGTGATATAGACTGTTCCCTGACTGGCTATGCTGCCGGCAGATAGCGGATATGTCCGGGCGTAGACATGCTCATGGCCGGAAAATACCATATCGGCATGATATTTATCCAATAGAGGAACAAATGCTTCTCGTATCCTGTCATTGCTTGTCGCGGACTTGCTATGATAGGGAGGACGATGCAGGAATACCAGCTTCCATGGCTTATCAGTACGGGCTAAGTCCTGTTCCAGCCACTCCCGTTGCTTGTCCAACATATCAGGGATGAACTGCTTTTCTTCCCTTTCCTGACTGTCAAGCATCACAAAATGAACATTGCCATAATCAAAAGAATATACTTGCTCTTTCAGCCCTTCCGGCCCGTTGCGGGGAAGCTGAAACTGAGCGGTAAACAACGCAGGCGGCGCATTTACTTTCCACACTGGTGTGTACATTTCATGATTGCCTGTTAACGGCATTGCCGGAATCGTATCAATTACGCCCTGTGATGCAGCAAACCAGTCCTGCCATTCTTTGACGTTTTGGCCGACATCAACCAAATCACCTACATTTGTAAAAAATGCTGCTTCGGGATGGGCCTGATAGGCTCGCTGAAGTGTTTTATGCCAGGTATCATAGGCGGTGCTCTGGGAATCACCGAAAACGAGGAACTTAAATTGGGTTACATTTTCAGCAGCCGTTTTAAAAAAATGTACTTCACTCCATGTTTCGCCATTTCCAATCCGGTAAGAATAGCGTGTGCCTGGTTTTAAACCGGTTAACCGTGCTGAATAAACAGCCATGGTATCCCCGTTGTCCGGGATATATTCTCTTTCAGCCGGTATTGTTTTGCCAGTCACCGAAAAATCGTTGCCTACCCCTGCCAGGATATACTGGATTTGGTCTAATGCCGGATCTGTTGTCTGCCAGGTAATGGCCTGTGTTGTCTTGGGGTCATCTGACCAAGTCAATGCGATATACGCGGGATCAACTTGAGCCGAACGGGCGGTTTCGACACTCCCGCCAGCAGCAATGATTATGATGGCCAGCAGCAGCATGGTAAAACCAAATTTCCACAAGCTTCTTTTCCTCGACATTTCTTTTCACTCCTTTTACAAAATATAATAAGGGCAAGCTGCCGTCAGTATTATATACAATGTTCTTTTGGTAGTATTGGCATATTACTTTGGGGGCTCAAGAGACTTTTGGGCACAATCACCGGCATACCCCTGCTGGTAGTATCGGTTTGGATATTATCACCAAAGGCAATTTGCAGGTTGCTATCGTTTAAGACCGTCTCTACCTGCCCGGCGGCAATCAGACGCCCTTCTTTCATTAAGACGGCCGAGTCGCAGTAATTCAAAACTAGATTGGGATCATGGAGGGTGATCAGGGCGGTAGCATTCTTGCGTTTTATCACATCGCGGACCAAGTCCATCATTTTGTGTTGATTGCAAAAATCAAGGTTTGAGGTAGGTTCATCCAGCAGCAAGACCGGAGTTTCCTGAAATAGGGCTCGCGCCAGCATGACAAGCTGCTTCTGACCACCTGAAAGCTGCTGAAAGGAATGCGCAGCCAGGTGACTTATACCGATTTCCTCACAAATTAACAGGGCTTTGTGCTTGTCCAGCCGGGTGGGCGCCGACCAGGCTTTAATGCGGGCTGCTCCGCCCATCAGCACCATTTCGATAACCGTAAAAGCGAAGACGCTGTGAGTGCTCTGGGGAACAAAGCCGATGAGTCTGGCTAGCTGGCTGCGTGTAAGACGGGACACATCCTGGTTATCGACCAGGATTTTCCCATGGGAAGGGTTAAGAATAGTGTTGATGCAGCGCATCAGGGTTGTTTTGCCGGAACCATTAGGGCCAATAAGGGCGCAAAATTGGCCGTCAGGCAATTCAACGCTGATATCCTTGAGTATGGGAACTTTTCCATAACCTGCTGATATGTTATCAATTCGTACGGTCACTGCCAAGTTCACCTCCTTTGCGGCATTGAATCAGGTAGCCCAGAAAGGGGGCACCGAATATTGAGGTAACAATACTGATAGGAATTTCCGCTATCAACAGGGAACGAGCCAGCGTATCCATTAACAGCACAAAGATTCCGCCCAGAAAACCTGTAACCGGGATCAATTGCCGGTGCTCTGTACCGATTAAGTAGCGGGCGATATGAGGAACAATCAGGCTGACCCACAGAATAGCTCCCACGGCGGCAGTAGACGCAGCAGCAATTAGTGTGCTTAAGAGAATATAGAGCATTCGCCACCGGACAACAGGGATTCCCAAAGAAAGGGCTTCTTCATCAGATAAGGTCATAACATTCAACCGCCAGCTGAAGAGATAGATGAGCAGGGAGGAAACTGTGATTATGGGTAAAATGGTATTTAGTTTGAGCCATGAAGCGGTATGAAAACTACCCATAAGCCAAAAGGTAATTTGAGATAATTTATCATAAGGATCTGCCAAATAAATCAGAACCGATAAGGCGGCCTGGAACAAGGAAGAAACAACGATGCCTGCAATCACGAGGACAGACGCCGATGGGTCCTGGCTGCGCAGAGCCAGCAAGTAGGCCGAAAGTACAGCGACCAGTCCGAAAGCAAAAGCAAAGCTGTAGACCCCGAAGGGTATTTGAGTGAAAAAGACAATTGCCAAAGCGGCACCGAAAGCAGCCCCAAATTTGACTCCCAGAATGTCGGGAGCGGCCAGCGGGTTGCGGAAAACCCCCTGAAACACAGCGCCTGCAATGGAAATACCGCCGCCAATAATGAAACTCATGATAATTCTTGGCAAGCGGATATTCATAAAAACCAGGTAGGTTTCCGGCGCTACCGCCGGCAGCCACCCAGTCCAGCCGATAGCAGACAGCAAAATGCTGGCGATAGCAACAGGGCTGATGGCATAGCGCCCCACACATAAAGAGACTGCCACAGCACCAACAAATAGTACAGCTAAGATCAATATAACTTTTTTGCGCATAGTTTTCTACAACTTTCCACCTAATTCGGTAAAAGAATGTCCGAGAAATTCGGAATAGAATTCATCAGCGACCTTTGTCATGTCAATATCGGAGAATTTTTCCGGATACAAAGTCTTGGCGGCCCAAATTGTTCCCAGGACATGACGGGGAGCGGGGTAGTCCCACCAGCCGATAGTAGAAGGAAAAGAATAAACCCGCTTATTTTGCGCCGCTTTGACTGTGGCAAAATGAGGATTGGAATACAGCGCCTCCGGACTATAGGCATCAAGCGAGGAGCCAAGAAAAATTACATCAGGATTCCAGGTAGAGATTTGTTCCGGCGATACCGTAATCCAGTAGCCTTTAATTTCACCGGCTGCATTTTTGCCGCCTGCTGTTTCGATGATGTACGACTGCAGCATGTCTTTGGTGGCAACCGAGAAAATATCTCTTGGTCCTGTGAACACGACATTAAGGCGTTTGTCAAGAGGGATAGCGCCTGTCCGGTCTTTGACAAGCTGCAGCAGTTTATCGCAGGCAGTGATATATTTTTCTCCTCTGTCTTCAGAGCCGAGTACTTTGGCCATTAACCTGACAGCTGCATAACTATCCTCTAAAGTCTCGCCTTTTAGGGCAATAACTTTCATGCCGGCACTCTCAAATTGCTGCAATTGTGTTTGGTTAAAGGAGGAGTTGATAAAAATGACTTGCGGATTGAGCGCTGCCAACGATTCGGTGGTGATCGTCTTTTGTTCCTGGCGTAGTTGGGGTTTGGCACGGAAGCCGGCATCTGCTTCGATCATGGCCTGTCCGAGCTTGCCGTAAAGGGCCTGATGGACCAGCTTGTCCTGCTGGCCGAGCGCGAAGGCAATATGGCCTTCGAAATGATCAAGTGCAGCTATTCTTTGAATATGGCGGGGAATTTCCACTTGTCTTCCTAACTGATCAGTTACTGTCACCATCGCATTTTCAGCCGATTTATCTTCACCTCCGCCTGAAACGGGGGTCTTGCCGCAAGCGGCGAGTAAGAGGAGTAGGAAGAATAAGCTCAGAACCAGGGCTGTCTTTCTCATTTTAGCATCCTCCTGCATATATTTATGTACGGGTTGCTGTCAGGACGGCAACAATATCTGTGATATTGGCCGTATATACGTTGCAGAAGCCGTACTCGGCCAGCCAGTTTTGCCACTCAGCCAGCGTATACATTTTCCGGTGACCGTTGAGGGCACAAAACAGGCGGTTAATAGCGCCGGCCAGGTTAGGAAACCCATCACTGATGTGAATCCGAACAATCAAGGTTCCACCCGGTAGTAATGCCGAGTGTACTTTGGGCAGCACAGTTGCGAAGTTAGCCGGAGACAGCATCAGGGAGCACAAAATAGCATCATAGCCGGAGCCAATATCATCCTCCAGGAAGTTGCCGGCCAGGGTATGAATGCGGGAACTTAAGCCATAGTCCTGAATGGAAGCCGAGGCAAGTGCTGCGATATCGGGTACATCAAACAATGTGACAGTCAGAGCAGGATATTTCTGGGCAAAGGCAATGCTGTAAAAGCCATGGCCGCCGCCTAAATCAAACAAGTGTTTTTTCCGGTCAAGGCTTACTGCTTCAACAGTAGTCTGGACAAACTCGCTGGTTAAAGCGCGCGCGCCAATGCCGCGCAGCCGTTCTACCTGGTTCGGTTTTCTTTCGTGGCAGGAGGGGGTGAAGGCCTTGTTGTTAAGGGCCTGCAGCACCCTGTGGGCAAAAGAACCGGCGGGAAACTCAGGAAGCAGTGAATCGGCAAGAAACCAGGGGCTATCTGGAGGCAGATACTGACTGACCGCTTTAATAGTCAGATACTGGCTGCCGAGACAGGTCAAATACCCCGCCTGGACAAGTACTTGCAGTACCCGCTCAGTTATTACTTCATCCCATGCCAATTCGCTGGCTAACCTGGACGCTGATTTTTCAACAGTCAAAGCGTTGAATATCCCCTCTTTTGCCGCCAGTGCAGTTAATTCGTAAACAACTCCCTGGGCAAGAAGGTTCTGGACAGGTGAGGGATCAACAGGCAGTTTTTCGTATAAGTTGGGGATATGCATGATAACAGGCGCCTCCTATATAGTTCTGAGTTGATCTAAGATATTAATTC
>NZ_DATMXX010000118.1:0-10628 GCF_035561255.1 Sporomusa sp.
GTTCTTTATAAACGATATAGTTGTAATAAACCCGAAGAATACAAGGTGACGGTTCTGGCCGTATCCCTCTTTATAGAGGTGGATTTGCAAGGTCGCGGCTCGGCATATCGAACTCTTTTCCATGTAACAAACCGTTTTACCTGATCTATCGCCTTCGGTAAAGGACAAGGATATAGGAACTATGTTCCCATTTTTATACTGAATTCTGTAGAATGATAAAGTACGACATAGGTAAAAAATGACTCAAGAGAACCGTCCGAAACCACTGCTATATCCCTATTTTTTAACTAACCTTGGGTAAAAAGCGGAGTCAATCGGCAATAGGCTACCAAATTGACAATCCACTTTGTTTTAGTATTATTGAGTAGCCTAATGCTTTTAAAAAGGAATTAGACTCCTGCCCTCCCGAAAAATCCGATGGACTAAGTTCATTACTATTAGCAATTTTATTAGCTAAAGAAATAAGATATTTTGGTGGATAAGATTTACCATTTATAATAACATCATATTTGGATGAAGCTTTTTCTGGTGGGACCCCATTAGGTCAATATATTTTGCGGCTTTATTTATATGAGTCTGATTAATATTATCTGGTATCATTAGCGCACCTCGTTAGTCAATATTATCAGATTGAATGTCTTAGTGGCCTATATTGAGGAAAGCCACTAAATAGAAGCCCAATACTTAATGCCGGTAAACTATCTTAGTCATTATGATTATGTTAGTGAGTTGTCCTGATTGCTTTAATGGTGTCCATGTTAAATTGATTGCCTTTAAAGCAATTGCAGTATATCACTTTATATAACCGTAATTGATTACTATCTTCGGTCTTTATCTGATCTGCCGACTAGATAATCTAGCGACACATTAAAATAATCAGCAAGGGAAATAAGTCTAGCAATATTGGGTTCTCTCTCTCCTGATTCATAAAACCTCCAGGCGCGAGTGGTCACGTCTAGTAAATCGGCTAATTCCTGTTGTGATACGTTATGTTTTTGTCTCAACTCTTTTAATCGACTTGAAAGATTCATAATAACACTCCTATAATATTGACAGGAACAATTTGTTCTTATATAATAAAGAGGAACAAATTGTTCCTGAAATAATTTGTTCAAGAAGGTGGTGAATAAAAGAGTAACCTAAACTAGAGCAGACCTACAGAATGTAAGCCTGCATACAACGGCAAAGTCTGCCTGAAAATGTGTCCCAAAGACACGTGTCGCCTATCGTCACAACAAGGCGACTGCTGCTGATGGAGATAAATCGAACGGAAAACAGGGGTGTGTTCCACATGCGATTGTCTCCATTATAGCGCAGCAAGGGCCTGTCTTCAATGCGGGTGCTGAAGAAAATGCAGCAAATTAATTGCAGAGGTGAAATGAATGAAAGAGTTTGACGGGAAGATTGTTGTCGTTACAGGGGGGAGTGAAGGGATAGGCAAAGCGACTGTTCAGCGGTTTTGCGAGGATGATGCCCAGTGCATCATTGTGAGCAGGAATGAGGTCAAATGCCGGGACTATGCCGCTGAGCTTACCGGCAAGGGTTATAAGGCCGGTTACGTCAGCGCTGATGTCGGCAAGGTTGGCGAAATAAAGAGCATGGTCCGGACTGTTATGGAGCGTTACGGGCGGATTGATGTGCTGGTCAATTGTGCCGGGGTCAATGTAAGGAAATTGGCACTGGATTACACGGAAGAGGACTGGGTCTATATTATTGATATCAATCTAAAGGGGTCCTTTTTCTGTTGTTTGGAATGCGGGAAAGAGATGGTTGCCCAGGGTTCAGGCGCTATTGTGACCTTAAGCTCTTTGCAAGGCCATATCGTGTTGCCTGAGCGGACAATCTATGCGGCTAGCAAGGGCGGTGTGAAGCAGTTTACCAAAGGGATGGCCAATGAATGGGCCAAAAGCGGTGTCAGAATCAACTCGATTTCGCCTGCTTTCATCAGTACCCCGATGGTGGAAAAAGTAATGAACGATGTTTGCTGGCGGCAATTGATTGAATCACGTACCCCGATGGGACGGGCCGGAACTCCCCATGAGGTGGCGGAGTTGATCGTTTTCCTGGCATCACCGCGTGCCGGCTATATTACCGGCGCCGACATTGTCATTGACGGCGGCTGGACAGCCAGCTAAGCAGGGAGTAAACCGGAACGAAACATTACGAGGAGGCCGTGTCATGAAAAGATATCGTTGGGTAGTCCTGGGGCTTATGGTGCTGTTAACCTTTATCAACTATGTCGACAGAGCATCACTGTCGATCGTGGCGCCTTATGTTATGAAAGAGTTTGATCTTTCCCCGGCGGAGATGGGGGTTCTGTTCAGTGGCTTTTTTGCAAGTTATGCACTGTTTTGTTTTATCGGTGGTTATGTATCAGATATTTACGGTCCAAAGAAAACAATCACCATTGCGTTGATATTGTGGTCGGTGTTTGCCGCGGCCCCAGCTGTGGCCTGGAGTTTTGCGTCCCTACTTGTTTTCCGGATCGTCTTTGGCGCCGGTGAAGGGCCGGTAAGCTCGGTCACCAATAAAATGATCAATAACTGGTTTCCGGCAACCGAACGGGCCAAAGCCAAAGGTATTACCGATACCGGAATGTCGCTGGGGGCTGCCCTGGCCGGGCCCATCGTCGGCCTAATTGCCGTTCAATACGGCTGGCGGATTTCCTTTATTACGTTAGCTATGATGGGGTTTGTCTGGGTAATTTTCTGGCACAGGCTGGTAACCGATCTGCCGAAAGATCACCCTCATGTATCACCGGCAGAGTTGCAGGAGATTGAGGCAGGTAAGGTTACCTCGATACAAACCCCGGCAAAGCTTCCGCTTAGCTACTACATTAAGCAGCCAATCATTGTGGCTACCATTGTGGCATTTTTTGCCACAAATTACGCAACCTACTTCTTTTTGACATGGTTTTCCAGCTATCTTGTCATGGCCCATAATCTGAGCATTAAAAACATGGCCATCGTCAGTGTCATTCCCTGGCTGTTTGGCGCGTTAGGGTACGGTCTGGGTGGTTTTATATCCGATTATCTGGTTAAAAAACTCGGCAATCTGGTGTTGGCCAGAAAGCTTGTTATCTCGGTATGTCTGGCCGGGGCTGCCGTTTCCATCGGACTGTGCGGCATGGTGTCAACCGCGACGGCGGCTGTGGCCTTGATGTCGTGCGGTATATTCTTTGCGTATCTGGCGACCCCATCCTATTGGGCGATCATCCAGGACTCGGTACAGAGTGACAGTGTGGGCCGCGTGGGCGGGTTTGTGCATTTCCTGTCGAACACCGCCGGTATTTTTGCCCCGAGCATCACCGGATACATCGTCCAGGTCTCCGGTCACTTTACCAGTGCCTTCTTTTTAACCGGGGGCTTGGCGATAACGGGAGCCCTGTTGGTAGCGGTGTTTGCCAAACCGGTTAAGGGGTCTGCTGCACCCGGTATTTAATCAATTAGTGGCTTTTACGGTGGACGAAGATTCTTCACAAGTTAACTGGGGGAATTGTAAAAATGAGAGCGATGCACACAAGCCTGCCTGACTGGATTCAAAAGCTTAAAGCGGCAGTTTATCAGTGTTCTCCCCTGAAAACAGTAGTGATTAAGGGGATTGAGAATTTACAATATGCAAAATTCCAGTCGCTGCGGACCGGCAGGGTGGAATTTGCTGTCGCAGAGATTGCGGAGGACAGCCGGGTAGAAAATGTTGAGATTGTCGTTGTGCCGAGAATACCGGAAACCATGCATACCATTATTATCAAAGGGTTTGATAAGAGCGGCAGCCCGGTGAAGGCTATCCTGGAAAATACCAATATTCTGCACCCTACTGAGGATGTGGAGTTGGTTGGTTTTGCCGCAGTAGAAGACAGGCGGCCTAAATTAGGGGAGCATTAGCACCGGAATTAAGTAAATTTGAAGCGGGGTGAATGTATGAGTGACGCCAGGATAGAAGTGAGGTTGTTACCCAAAGGCTGTGGTCCCAAGCACGGTGCGCCGGTTGATATCGTCTATGTTGATGTTTGTGAGTTCGCGCAGGCCAAGCTTGAGATCGATGAAGGCCTGCAAATCATTGCAAAACATGTTCATTCACCGGTTGCGATCAATGTTTTTGATATGGAGCACGCCTATACAACCACCAGTGACGGTCTTTGTGTCGAGGGAGCCATTGTTGCGTTTGCTGCTGCCGATGGGGGTAAGATCCATCCGGAGTTTGGCCGGTTGTTCTGCAAGGAGCGGGAGGTAACCCCGGCAACGTTTGTCCGGGAACCGCATCTTAAGCTGGGCTATGAAAGGTTTTCGGGGCGCAAGCTGTTTATCGGACCAGACCCGGTGAAAAAGATTGTGCCTTTGCACAATGTGGCGATTAGCGGCCGCGTCGTGAATAATAATTCCGGAACTGAAGTCATGGATTGCGTAACGATGGAAGAAATGCTTGTACCTATTCTGGGGCAGTTGCAGATACTCAGAGATCAGGATATTCTCTGGGGTATTACCGGGAAGGAAATTTCCGTGGGCATTGGCTGTACCATTATTGAAGATTATAGCCGGTCACAGCAATTCTTGAAGTGTAAGCCTGGTGATACGGCGCATAATTCCGGTGTCTATGCGCAAACCCTGAAGGCCAGGCTGCCGTGTATTGTAGCCCCGAAAGATGTGCTGGCAAAGGCCATCCTTGATGCGCTTGATTTTGGCTTGCGGCCGGCCTGTGAATTAGGCTGCTCACCGGCGGTCTTGCAGGTGGCAGCCGCTTACGGCGTGGAGCTCAATGCTTATAATATCACTCCGGCAGCGAGACTGGAATTAGCTGCAATCGGCATTAATGTGGATACACTGGCTCAGACCGCGCCTGCATTAAGCCGCGAGCAAATCATCCGGCAGGCCGATACCATTATTCCGGGGGTTGAGAATGCTGCCCGGATTAAAAGTGAGCAAGTGATAGAGAAAATCAGAATCAAAGTGTAGGTATAAACAGCCGGCAAAGTAGAGGTGACTGAAGTCAACATGGAAGAAGTCGTTATTATTCCCACAGGCGATGAAATCAGGCAAGGCCTTGTGCTGGACACAAATTCCCCGCAGATCATGGAACTGGTCCTTGGGTTTTGGCCTGCGTGCCGCATTGTCAGAACTGTTCCGCCCCCTGATAGGAAAGCGGAAATTCAAAAAGAGGTGCGGGGTTGGGGCCAAGGCCGGGGAATTATATTTTTAACAGGTGGTTCCGGTGGCGGTAAAATGTGTAACAGTGGTTTGGCTGTTGACTGTACTCATGAAGCTGTCCTGGAAATTGTACAAGGGTGTGAGGCAGTTGAACTGATTGGCAGCAACGGACATCTTCTGGCGAAAATTGTTGTGGGCAGATTTGAAAATAAGTTAGTTGTTACCCTGCCCGGACCTACTGTGGAGGCTGTCAGCGGGGCTAAGGCCGTTTTGGGAAATACAGTAGAAGATGTTGATGTTAAGACATTGGCATTGCAGGTAGCCCAGGCTATTTTTGCGCAGTATCCAGTGAAAATCCAGCTTGACGCGAGAAAAACATTTCCGCCTGCTTTAAACAAGGAACCTGCCGGCAAATAACGTGAGCATCAATTGGAATGATTAAAGGCCGGAGTTGATTACTAATGGGCTGTGAACGCATCATTATCTATGTGGATAAAACCGTGGTCAAGGTTGTGGGGATAAAGATAGACCGGATTAATCTAACTGAGATCGAACAGAAGTTAATTGAGCGGTTAAACCGTCCGGTAAGGGTTATCGGCGTGTCCGGGGAAGGCTTGGAATTTGATGTATATGAATTCTCGCCGGAGCAGGTATTCAAAAATGAATGGAATATTGTTGAGGTTATTGCCAATGAGGGCATAACAGGGACTGAGATTGCCAGAATCGTGAAGGCTGAGCAAGTCCCTGAGATTGCTTTTGATGATTTGGTTTCAATCACAGCCCAGAAGGGCGGTTGCACGGCAGAAAAGTGGCTTCAATTAAAACCAAACACCCAAGAGGTGCGGTAGGTTGAAAGAGTGATTGTGGTGTTTATTTTTGTTTTCCAACAGGTGGTAAGCCCGCTTGTAGCCTTATTAGTTATAGGGTATGGAACTACGGGGAGTATCGGCAGCCACCAAGCCTTGCTTGCCGCAATTAGTAAACTGCAAGCAAGGCTTGCATGTGAGAGAAATGCCCTGGAGCGGATCTGTGATCCTGCAGCTATTGATTTTTGGCTGGCCAGGCAGGGCCGGTTGTTTGCGATTGAAAGCATAGAGGCCATTGCTTTGAGTATCAACAGCCAAACAGTGACGGCTGCCGGGGGCGGGGTCATCGGGTCCCCCTTTGCAGAGCTTTTGCCGGCGCCAAGTCAACTGGAATTTCTAACACAGGATATTTGTATTGTAGCCTTCCCGGGAGGCCCGGGGGTGGCCTTGATGGGAATCAATCAGGAGCAGGGCGAAATTTTCATTACTAAATTAAACCAGCTTACCAAAGGAGCCAGAGAACCTTCACAAATCTTAAACCTGGCTGAAACAACGCCTGCGACAGCGGCCGTGGTTATTCTGGACGGCTGCGGAGGGCAGCAAACCGGTGGTGGCGGTTTTTTCATCCGGCAGTCTCAGACCAAGAAAACCTATCGTGTGCCAGGGGGCAGCATGAGTGGTGCCTGCAGCCTGGAGTTGTATCACCAAACTTTTACCGTAAGGAGTAATTGAGCATGACAGAGCGCAGACAACAAACCATGGATGGGAATACTGCAGCCGCCTACGTTTCCTATCATTTTACCGAGGTGGCGGCCATTTACCCGATTACACCTTCCTCCCCAATGGCGGAGCTGGTTGACGAGTGGTCTTCCCAGGGACGTAAAAATTTATTCGGCCAACCCGTGCGGGTGATGGAAATGCAATCTGAAGGCGGCGCGGCAGGAACCTTTCACGGCTGTCTTCAGGCCGGCGCGCTGGCTACAACCTATACCGCTTCCCAGGGGTTGCTGCTGATGATTCCCAACATGTATAAAATGGCCGGGGAACTATTACCTGCTGTTTTCCATGTAAGCGCCAGAGCGCTGGCGACTAACGCACTAAGCATTTTTGGTGATCACCAGGATGTTATGGCTACCCGCCAGACCGGTTTTTCCCTGCTGGCAGCCAGCAGTGTGCAGCAGGTCATGGATTTGAGCGCAGTGGCGCATTTGGCGGCCATCAAAGGCAGGATACCGTTTCTCCATTTTTTCGACGGCTTCCGTACCTCACATGAAGTCCAGAAGATTGAGGTGCTCGAATGGGCGGAAATGGAACAGCTGCTGGATAAAGAAGCAGTCCGGGAGTTCCGCAGCCGGGCGCTCAACCCGGATCATCCGGTACTCAGAGGCACGACCCAGAATCCGGATATTTATTTCCAGACCCGCGAGGCGGTTAACCGGTTTTACCCGGCAATCCCTGGTCTTGTTGAGTATTATATGGGGGAAATTAATAAACTTACCGGTCGCAATTATCAATTATTCAATTATTACGGGGACCCGGCTGCCGGCCGTATTATTATTGCGATGGGATCAGGCTGTGACGCGATCCGAGAAACGATTGATTATCTGAATGCCGCTGGTGAAAAAGTTGGCCTTGTTGAGGTTCATTTGTACCGACCTTTTTCCATTGAGCATTTGCTGAAAGCAATTCCTGCGAGCGTGCGGAAAATCGCTGTCATCGACCGGACGAAAGAACCCGGAGCGGCGGGAGAGCCGCTGTACCTGGATGTCAGGAATGCATTTTTCGGCAAAAAGGCTGCACCGGTCATTGTCGGCGGCAGGTATGGCCTGGGATCAAAGGATTTTACTCCGGCCCACATTGCGGCAATCTATGAGAATCTGGCTCTTGAGAATCCGAGGGAAGGTTTTACTGTCGGCATTGTGGATGATGTGACCTTTACTTCTCTGCCTGAATATCCGGAAGACATCAATACGACCCCGGCCGGAACAACCTGCTGCAAATTCTGGGGACTGGGCGCAGACGGCACTGTAGGTGCCAACAAAAATACTGTTAAAATTATCGGCGATCATACCGACTTGTATGCGCAGGCTTATTTTGCTTATGACTCTAAAAAATCCGGCGGCCTGACGATATCCCATTTGCGCTTCGGCAGGCAGCCCATACAATCTTCCTACCTGATCACCAAGGCTGATTTCGTGGCCTGTCATCATCAGTCTTATGTGCTTCAGTATGATGTACTGGCCGGACTAAAACCGGGAGGAAAATTTTTACTGAATTGTTTATGGACCCCAGCGGAGCTTGAGGCCAATATTCCGGCAGCGATGAAACGCTACATTGCCAGTCACTCGATCGGGTTTTACATCATCAACGCAGTCGACATTGCGCAGCAACTGGGCCTTGGCGGCCGCATCAACATGGTGATGCAGGCGGCATTTTTTAAACTGGCGGCCATTATTCCGCTTGCCGACGCTGTCCGTTATCTTAAGGACGCGGTTGTCCAGTCCTATGGTAAACAGGGACAGGCTGTCATCGACATGAACTGTGCGGCGATAGAGCGTGGTACTGAGCAGCTGCACCGGGTGAATGTGCCTCAGGCCTGGTTAAGTGCGGTCGATGAACAGATACAGTGCAGTGGTCGGTTACCGGAATTTATTGAACAGGTCATGCTGCCAATGAATCGTCAGCAAGGCGATCAGCTGCCTGTCAGTACTTTTGCCGGCAGGGAAGACGGGACATTCCCGCTGGGGGTTACGGCCTGGGAAAAGCGGGGTATTGCCGTCAATGTGCCGGAATGGCAGGCCGACAAATGCATTCAGTGCAATCAGTGTTCTTATGTTTGTCCCCACGCAGTCATCCGCCCGCTGCTGATAAATAATGAAGAGCTAAAAAATGCTCCTGAAGGTTTTGCCATAAAACCGGCCAATGGCTACCCGGGTCTTCAGTTTCACCTGGCGATCTCCGCGCTGGACTGCACCGGCTGCGGCAATTGCGCCGATATTTGCCCGGCTAAGGAGACGGCCCTGGTTATGAAACCACTGGCCAGCCAGCAGCCGCACAATGATGAACGGTGGTCTTTCGCTGGCACGATTTCGATTAAACCGGTTTCGGACAAGCAAAAGCTGACGGTAAAAGGGAGTCAGTTTGCACAACCTCTGCTTGAGTTTTCCGGGGCCTGCGCCGGTTGCGGCGAAACCCCGTATGCCAAACTGGTTACCCAGCTTGTTGGTGACCGTATGATGATTGCCAATGCGGCCGGCTGCTCGACCGTGTGGGGCGGCAGCGCTCCGTCTGTAGCGTATACTACGAATGCCAAAGGGCAGGGGCCTGCCTGGGGCTTCTCACTGTTTGAGGATAATGCTGAATATGGCTTGGGGATGCACATGGGTGTACAGCAGGTTCGTAGGAATCTGACCGGACTGATCCAAGCAGCGCTGGCGCAGCCTGTCGGGGAGACGATGGCAAGCGCCATGCAGGCTTGGTTAACCCATAAAGATAATGGGGAAGGGACCAGGGAGCGGGCTGAGCGGTTACTCGCTGTTCTGGAAGCTGAAAAGGGCAGTAATGCCCTGTTAAACGAAATTTATGGGTACCGTGATTTCCTCGTCAAACGGTCGCAATGGATTTTCGGCGGTGACGGCTGGGCTTATGATATTGGCTTCGGCGGGCTGGATCATGTTCTGGCCTCCGGCGAAGATATCAATGTTCTGGTCTTTGACACCGAGGTGTATTCCAATACCGGCGGTCAGTCCTCCAAAGCCACGCCTACCGCGGCGATTGCCCAATTTGCCGCCGGCGGCAAGGAAATACGCAAAAAAGATCTGGGTGTCATGATGATGTCTTATGGCTATATTTATGTGGCGCAAATCGCCATGGGTGCCGATAAGCAGCAGACGCTCAAAGCGATTGCCGAAGCCGAAGCATATCCAGGCCCTTCCCTGATTATTGCCTATGCTCCTTGCGTGAATCACGGAATCCGCGGCGGGCTGAGGAGTCAGCTGCAGGCCAGGCGGGCAGTGGCGGCAGGCTATTGGTCGCTGTACCGTTTTAACCCCCAATTACAAGCGCAGGGGAAAAATCCCTTCCAACTGGACTCCCCGGAACCTACGGCCAGTTTCCAGGAGTTCCTGCAGAGCGAAGTCCGGTATTCGGCGCTTCAGCGGCAATTTCCTGATAAGGCACAAAGCTTGTTTGAGAAAGCCGAGCGGGATGCGAAGAGCAGGATCGACAGCTACAGGCGGTTTTCCAGTCAGTAGTCCCACTCAAGAATATACCGGAAAAACGTTCGAAGAGATAAAAAAGAGCATTGAGCACGGGGCCGAATATTGGCTTGTGAGAGAACTTGCTCCTGTTTTGGAATACGCGTAAGGGCACAGGCCCTGTTCGAGCGGCAGCGGCAGGTCCGGGAAGAAGAAAAACGCCAGGCCATCCGGCGAAGATTGCTGCCAACAGAAAGCAATAATATAGTGCAATCCGGGCACTGGTTTGTTAAACATTCGGTTCTGTGGTTGATTAGAAAGCTGAAGACCTAAAACACGCCATTATCATGGTGGTTTAGGTTTGTCAGCTTTTTTGTTTCCCCAAGAAGTGTAAAATATTTCTTCTTATGGTAAAATAGATTGTCCTGCTTAGTAGCAGGATTTTTGTATTAATGAATGAATGCCTTTAATAACAATTATCT
>NZ_DATMXX010000119.1:0-8936 GCF_035561255.1 Sporomusa sp.
AATTTAATAATGTTGAAATAAGGTATGAAACTTTATAAGGAACTGCAGTTCTTTATTTGGGCATGCCTTTTTATTTATCCTACTAAATGATTGGGGGGAATGAACATGATTAACCGGCCTGCTGATTATCAAAAAGCGATCGAATTTCACGGACACTGCTGCCCAGGGCTTACTATCGGCTACCTGGCTGCCAAAGCCGCCATCGAGCGCCTTGACGTGACCCGGTCTGAAGACGAAGAACTTGTCGCCATCGTTGAGTCTGACGGCTGTGGTATTGATGCTGTGCAAGTGCTGCTAGGCTGCACCATCGGGAAAGGCAATCTTATCTTTAAAGATCATGGGAAACAGGCCTATACCATCGGCAACCGCCAGACAGGTAAAGCTGTGCGGATTGTTATGACGGGAGAAGTTATTCCGCTATCTGCAGAACAGGACAAGCTTAAGAGGGCAGTATTCGGCGGCGAAGCCACAGCTGAGCAAGAGGGTGCCTGGCACAAAATTCAGGAAGAACGCACAGCCCGGATGTTGGCAACCCCTTTTGCGGACTTATTTAAGATCGTAGATGTTGAACTTAAACTGCCCTCAGAGGCTAAGATCTTTAACTCTGTCATCTGTGCTTACTGTGGCGAAAAGGTTATGGAAGCCCGCGCCCGTTTGCAAGACGGCAAAATTGCCTGCTTAGCCTGTACTGAAGATTACAGCCGGGGGTGGTAAGCTTGTATAATGCCCGGTTTTGGGATAAAGCCTGGCAGGACAGCAGCAAAAAAGCAGGCCGGCGGCGTCCTGACCCTAAGCTGTGGCAAGAATACTGGAGCTACTACTCCAGTCGTTATGCTGAGCATAATGCAGCAAACAAAGACGTGCACCAGCGTATCATTGATGACTTACTTGCCCAGGGAGCAATCAGACCCGGTGACAGCCTGCTGGACATTGGTTGTGGGCCAGGCACCTACGCCCTGCCGCTGGCAGCCTATCATGTCAAAGTAACAGGCCTTGACACCTCCAGCGGCATGCTTGAAGCACTGTCTACTCAAGCAATCAGCGCTGGCTTGCAAAAAAACATTACCCCCTTGCTGGCCGACTGGCAGGATATTGCGCCAGAACCGGCCTATGACATAACCTTTGCTGCCAAAAGTCCGGCTATTAACAACTATGACAGCTTGATGAAAATGACCAAAGTGGCCCGCAGAGCCTGCTGCCTAATCGGCTTTGCCGGCAAACACGACATTGGTCTACGTCGTCTGTTATGGGAGAAACTCTTACAGGAGCCCGCCCCCGGGCCATCCTTTGATATCATCTATCCGCTCAACATTCTATATCAGAAAGGCTACCGCCCCAACGTTACCTTCACTACCTACGGTCAAACCAATCAGGAGCCTCTTTCCTATCTGATTGACCACTATACCAGATATTTTGCCGTAATGGGTTTAAACGGCCCTGACATTGAAAACAATATCCGTCAGTTTTTAGAAAACAGCGCGATTGACGGTTATTGTGCCGATACCTCGGAAACTACTATTGGGATTATGTGGTGGCAGGTATAGGCTCTACTTTATGACATGTTCAGCCACATTCTTAGCTATTGACTGCTAACTATTTCCCGGGAAATGACACTAATCGACGGTGAATCTTAAACCTATTACAAAAACACTCATAGACCCGAAATAAGGGAGCCCTGGCTGCGGGGCTCCCTTATTGTGCCCCATACGGATTGTTCTTAACTTAGTTCTTCTTTCGCCCCAGGCAGCAGCGGTCAACCAGAACCGCAATTGATTGATAGCTGATGCCGCTGTGATCTGCTAAACCAATCTCACAGGTGCGGCTATTGGAAAAACCGCAGTTGCAGTCTGACGGTATCGATTCTTTGAGATGCGCCAGCGCCGATTCGTTGAGTTCAGGCACCTCGAACCCCTTGTCACCGGCGAAGCCGCAACATTTAACCTTGTCCGGTATAATAACCTCAGTTGCGCAAGCCTCGGCCACAGCCCGGAACTTTTCTGCCAAACCCATTTTAGTGGCGCTACAGGTTACATGAATGGCAACTTTCTCCGGTGATTTTTTAAACTCTAATTCGTTAAGCAGATAGTCGTGAATAAAGTCAACCGTATCCAGGATTGTCAGCCGCTGATCCATTACCCGTTTCATCCGGTAGACGCAGGGGCTGGTATCGCAGAGTACCGGGTATTGCCCATTATTACTGCACTCCAGCAACACCTGTTCCAGCTTAGCGCTCAATTCGTCGGCAGCATCGAAGTACCCCTTACTCTCAAATGGCATCCCGCAGCATAACTCCTCCATACCGGGTGGAAAAATAACGCCATAGCCGGCTTTATTAAGCAGGGACATCATCACCTGGTGCAGCGACCGTTGATCACTATCCTCTTTGGCCGGGCCCATCGTACGGCTGACACAGCTGGGAAAATAAACTATTTTGCGGCTATCAGGCGGGGCAGCAGGTGGCGCTTCCAAACGCGCACTTGCTTTGGGCAACCACTTATTCCACTTAGGCACACTCTCGCCGATAACCGAGCGGGCTGCTTTGGCTAAACCGCCAACCGTACAAGTTCCCAGAGTCTGATGTGCCAGGTGCGCCCCTGCCAAACCCAGTTTTGCCAGTGAAGTAATACCACCAAAATGTTCGGCCATGAATTTGGCTGTTCTCCGTCCCCGGCTGGTAATCTTAGTTGAGCGCAAATATTTAGTAAAGCTACCGGTATTAATTGCCAGCGGACAGGTCGTTTGACATAAACCATCAGTGGCACAGGTTATCTCGCCAAAATAGTCATAATCCTCTTCCACCCGCTGTTCCAGCACTTTATTTGTTCCGGCTGCCCGCAGCCGGGCCAGCTCACGCTGCACGGCAATACGCTGGCGCGGACTACTGGTCAGATTAAGGGAGGGACAGTTAATCTCACAAAAGCCGCACTCCATACACTTATCAACAAGTTCATGAACCTGCGGCATGATTTTCAGATTCTCAACATAGACGTCTGGATTATCGGTAATTACAACATCGGGGTTGAGCAGCGCCTCCGGGTCAAAAGCCTGCTTTATTTGTTTCATATATTTATACGCTTGCTGACCCCATTCCAGCTCAACAAAAGGAGCCATATTCCGGCCAGTGCCATGCTCAGCCTTTAATGAACCGGAGAAACGCTCCACTACCATACTGCACACTTCATTAATAAAGCCTTTATAGCGACTGATATCTGCCAGGGTGTCAAAATTCTGATTAAAAACAAAGTGGACGTTGCCGTCTAACGCATGACCATAGATCACACCATCACCGTAACCATGCCTGTTCATACATTCCCGCAAGGCGAGAACACCCTCAGCCAGTAATTCTTTTGGGAAGGCAACATCCTCAATGATAACCGACGTGCCCTGGCGCCGAATGCCGCCGACAGCAGGAAATACGCCGGCCCGGATCTTCCATAACGTCTCATACTCGGTTTTCTTATCAGTGAAGGCAATCGGAAACAGAACCGGGATGTCGGCTAAACATTGGATCGTTTTTTCGATGTTACTATCAAGTGTAGCTTTGTCCAAAGCTCTAATCTCTACTAACAACGCTGTTGCCTGCTCGTCCAGCTCTTTTAAAAATGCCGGCATACCGGCGCTGTCTTCTACCGAACGCAGCGAAATACGATCAAGTAATTCTGCTGCCGCCACTAACGGGCGCTCCAGCCGCATTACCGCCATACAAGCCTGTTTCATATCCGGGAAAAACATGAGTGCCGAGGCTTTATGGGCATGTTCAACAACCGTCTTGTAGGTTATCTCCGCAATAAAGCCCAGTGTTCCCTCTGATCCGATCATAAGATGGCTAATAATGTCAATTGGGTTATGATAATCGACAAAAGCATTGATGCCATAGCCGGTAGTGTTTTTAATCTTAAATTTGCGAACAATCAGCTGGCGCAGCTGCTGGTCGGCATTAATCTCATCCCGGATGTTTTCAATAGCGCCGATCAATTGCTGATGACTACTGATAAAGTGCTCACAAGAATCAGGATCAGCCGTATCTAAAATAGCTCCATCTGCAAATATTATTTTCATAGCAGCAATCGTTTTATAGCTGTTATCGGCAGTACCACAGCACATCCCACTGGCATTATTAGCGGCGATACCACCGATCATCGCATAGTTGATCGAAGCTGGGTCAGGCCCGATTTTCCGTGAGTATGGCCGGAGATACTGATTAGCCTCAGAGCCAATAATCCCCGGTTCCAACATAATGGTTTCGCCCTGATCATCAATCTGGTAGCCGCTCCAGCCCCCTGCCAGCAACAATAGCACCGAATCAGTAAGCGCCTGACCTGACAGGCTAGTGCCTGCCGCCCGGATCGTAGTTGCAATCCTTAATTCACCGGCAATTTTGAAAATTTCAGCTACCTCTTGGGATGTGCGGACTTTGACCACCAGCTTGGGTGTTATGCGGTAGAGGCTGGCATCTACTCCATAGGCCAGTGTTCTGATCGGGTCTGCAAAAATATGGTTAGCAGGAATAAAGGTTATCAATTCCTCGTAAAACTTACGATAGTTCTCCGGCAGATTAAGTATATCACTCTTCACTGTACGCATACCCACTCTTACCACCCATCCCTTCTTTATTTACAGAGTGTATTTGATTTTATTGGTAATTTCGCCAATAAAGTCGAATAACCTCCTAATTTGTGAGATTTATCAAAAAATTGTAGATTTTTGTACTTAACATCCACTAAATATAGGTATACAGCCTTGTAATAACTCTGTTGTTTTCGTACATCTTCTTATCTGCTTCCTGCCGCAACTAAAGACGCATAGTAAAAACTCTTATGTTACATATCCGCCTGGCAAATAAACAACAAAAGAACTTTACTTTACTTTACTACTACATACAATACATTTCAACCCTGCGCGTGTCTTAAACGCGGTTCTAAACTCGTATAAGCCTCATCTTCAACCCTGCCACTGCTCAGGTTATAAGAAAGCTGGCTAAGACAAGTGGTCACATTGATCTGACTTAAAGAAATATTATCCGGTAGGCATATGGATACAGGCGAAAAGTTAGCAATCCCCTTTATACCTGCCTTAACCATGGTATTTGCCACTCTCTGGCCTCTTGTGTTGGCACAGTGAGTAACCCGATCAAGATTGCCTGTGATTTTATCAGGTTTGCTAAGTTTCCAGGGCGATTCACAGTTAATCCTAAGCCAGGGATCTTGTGACCATGACTTCTTTTATCCAAATCAACCACTGCAGCAATCTTAAAACCCGGTGGCAACAATCTGTCATAATTACCAACTCCCGTAAATGGAACCCCTCTGCCAACCAACACTGAATTCCATACTGCATTGTATCCAAGAATCTCACCCACCCATGACAGCAAATATTCAACCTCATAGCCGACTCCCTTAGTGCCAAAACCGCCAAAATAGGCCAAATCTCTGCGAATCACCGACGAAGCAATCCCTGTCAGCTTACTTAATTGTGTAGATGCACAAACCTGTTCTCCCTCATCCCGAATTTTTTTCAGAATGCTATAATAGATCGCCATTCTGGCAATAGTTACTTTAGCTACCTCTTCCCTTGGTTTAATCATGTTGTCCATCTTCCTTTCAATCCTAATAAACTAAAAAGGCATGAAACTACGGCAAATTACCGTCGGCTTCATACCTACGTTCTATCTGTATATGACTTTTTCAGGCAGTTACTAGGCTTTTACAGCCTTGATAAAATAGCGGTCCTCTGCATCAATAACATCTGTCACCTGAAACCCTACAGTCCTCATCAGTTCACACACCGTTTCTGCCGGCGACAGGCGATCATCTTTGACCGCCTCACTACCCTGATGAATGGCATTTACCTGTTGGCGGGAAATGTCATGCATGATAACCAGCAATCCGGCTTCACACAGATGCTTGCGCATATGGGTCATAAATAGCTGTTTATCTTTAATATGAGGGAAAAAATTAAAACACAACACTGCATTAAATAAACTTTCAGGAACAAACTCCATAATGTCGGCAACGGTAAAAGTAATACCACCAAGGCCGCCATATTTCTCCTTTGCCTTAGCCAGCATATTGGCCGAAAAGTCCACTGCGGTTACTCCACCGGACGAACCAATTGCTTGTTTAATAAATGGTAGTAATACACCTGTACCACTGCCTGCATCCAATACGTTAAATCCTTGCTCTAAGCCAACCTGCTCAACGAGTTGAGCAATTTTTTCAGCATCAGCCAAACGAGTATTATCCCACTGGCTCGCAATCTTGTCAAAAAAATCCCGTTCATTACTCATGTACTTTCACCTGCCTAAACGCCCCCGAAGCTGCTTCAAGTCTTTTTACCAGCAGCGGGACAAAAAATAATTGGATGGCAATCCCCGGTAATCCGGTAGTAACTGAGGCAATAATAAATGGTAGTGGTTTTAGCTGAACTGCAAATATGGCAGCCATACCGGCCACAAGCAAAGCAGACGCGATACGCCCTGCCAGCATGGACCCAATCAGCGACCACACTAGCGGCAGCTTGCGCTGCCGGTACAGATACCCTGTTATAGCCCCATATACACCTAATTCTAGCACCATAATAGGCAGCATAGGCATTAGCGGCGGCATCCCGGTAGTAAAGCTGCTTATAACCGGCGTTAACAGCCCCGTAGCCAGACCACCTTTGAAGCCAAGCAACAATCCTGCCATCAATACCGGGATGTGCATCGGGAGAAATATCTGTCCAACCCCCCCGAAGAAATGGAAGGCTATCGGCATTGTTACGCCAAGAGCGATAAACATAGCCACATTAAATAATTTGTGAGTATAATTCATAGGTTCACCTTCTACCTTGGCCTATATTTTTTGGGTCAGGCTGACATAGTACGAACGACCAGGCATTGGGTAGCCAATTTGTTCTACATATTGCTTGTCAAAAATATTATCTACATAGAGGCTGACCGTTCTTGTTTTGTCAAGTTCACGGACAACAGCCAGGTTGTGAGTGGTATAGCAGCCAATTTCGCGCAGTGTGGTATTATTATAGAGTGCTTTCTGGGAACTTGTAAAGTTTATGCTATAGCGTACTTGCCAGGGTTTATTGTCATAATGATAGGCGAGCATTGCTTTGTGCTGTGGTCGATAATCAAGCTCACCAGCCAAACCGGCATTCGTAAGACTTGAACCAACCTTGTCGGTATGCTGATTGGTATAGTTAAACATCACTTTATTTATCTCATCAAATTTGTAGACATTTTCCCATTCAGCACCCCATACTTTGACTTTATCAATGTTATAACACCAAAAAGGATTAACATGCTGGAAGTTAATATAATCATCAATGTCCTGATAATACAACGTAGCTTTGGTATTGTATTTATCACTGACCTTTTGTTCGGCGCCAATCTCATAGCTATATCCTTTCTCTGGTTTAATCTGTTTATGGTAACCGGGATTAGCTACGTCCTGACCAATGTTAGCATTATATTTCTGAGACCACCAGTAATATTCAGCCATTGACGGCGCCCGCCACAACCTGTTAACCGATAAAAATGTAGTTGTAGTCTCATTGTTTCGGAAAGACAAACTCATTTTCGGCGATAATGCATCAGCCTCGTAATTACGCATAGCAGTTGCCCTCACATCATCCTGTCTGGCCGAAAGATGGTCATAACGCAGACCTAGATAAGCCGACCAGCGATCATCCAGTTTAAAAGTATCGTCAACATATGCTCCCCATAAGTCTATCTTTTGTGAAGGATATATTTCATCTGTGTTTCCGGCCCGCTTATCATAATAACCTGATCCATACCGTAATTGTTTATATTCACCGCCGTAACCAATCGTATGCTCGTTAATCTTCGTTTGACCTGATACGCCGATGTTATCAGATTGATCGCTTACTACTGTACGATCCAGTTCAATTGCAGTACCAGCCGCATTATAATTGACTTCACGGCGTTTTTCATCATTTTTCCAATAATCAATGCGCCAGAAGCCGCTTTCAGTTTTATGATTATATGTAAAATCATAATAAATATTATCTTTTTCCCAGTATGCACCTGGATTTAATTGATAACTTGGTGAGAAACCTGGAGATAACGACTCACCATCACTAATTGGAAACCTCGAATCAAAATTCGGCCCTGGTGTATTGGCAATAATAAAACCGCGCTTAGTCTCAGTCTTATTAACACCAACAGCAATACTGTCTTCAGGTGTAATATCATAGTTTAGTCTTAGGCCATACTGTTCAGAATCATAATCATTGTTCCGCAGAAAAGCATCTGAACTTGTCTTATTGGCGATAATATTAAAATTTAGTTTTCCTGCTGAACCACCATAATTAAACAAATAATCCTCTCTACCGTTACTTCCTGCCAGAATGTTAATCTCGCCGCCGTTAACACCTTTATCCCGCGTAATAATGTTGATAACCCCGCCTAGCGTGTTGCCATGAGCAGCAGATTTACCACCTTTAATGATTTGAATCTTCTCTACTGTGTTTAAGGGAATGGTTGTCCAATCGGCATACTGCCCACCCATGACCCCGGCAGCATTGATCTGCCGTCCGTTTAAGAGCACAGTATAACGCCTGGCATCAAAGCCTCTCAATTTTATTGTGCCATCCTGGTTATCACCTGCCGTTGTGCGCTGTTGAATGTCAATACCGGCAAACCCTCTTAATAGTTCGGGGATAGATGAGGCTTTTCCCGGGCTTACTGTTTTAACACTAACTGTTGTGTCAGCGTTATCTTTCTGCACACTGTCGGCTTGAATCACAATCTCCTCAAGACTGTATATTGGGGTTTCCTGGGCCATTGCAGGGGTTCCTGCCAGCATCATGCTGGCAACTGCGGCAATAGCAAGTGTTTTTCTACTAATTATCATATACACCTCTCCGTAATTTTTTTAAAAACAAAAAGGTATGAAAACACAAAGGGATCTATTACATCCCAC
>NZ_DATMXX010000120.1:0-20490 GCF_035561255.1 Sporomusa sp.
GTGCGTGGAGAATAAGATTCATAAAAAAATATGCAGGTAAATGTCGGATAATATCGAAAACTGAAAATAAGAGTAACTTATTTAAGAAGATGGGAGGAATGTGAATGGCCCCAGGCAGCGAAGATTCTAAAAAAATACCCAGTGAATTAGATTCAAGTAAAGAGCTGCTTAAAGAATTAGAGACAATTATTGGATCTTCCTATGACGGAATGTTTATTACCGATGGCAATGGTATTGTTTTGCGGCTGAATGATGCCTATGAGCGGATTACAGGGATAAAAGCCAGCGAGATTATGGGTAAAAACATGAAGTATTTGGTGGCAGAAGGTTATTTTGATGAGTCGGTCACCCTGCATGTCATTGAAAGACGTAAAACAATTACTATTAATCAAACAGTAAAAAAAGATCGTAAGATATTAGTTACAGGTACACCATTATTTGATGAGCAAGGCAAATTGTTTCGGGTTGTGACAAATGTCCGTGATATTACGGAATTAGTGAAATTACAAAATCAACTTATTAAAACAAAAGAACAAACCCTGAAATACAAAACAGAATTATCGCATTTGCGCGCAATGCACATTCAAAATCACGAAATGATTACCAGAAGCTCTAAAATGGCAAGGGTGATTGAGCTGTCAACGAAAATTGCCGATGTAGACTCTAATGTATTGATTACCGGGGAGTCTGGCACAGGCAAAGAATTAATTGCCAAACTAATTCATAGACACGGCAAAACCACTGCAAGACCGTTTATTAAAATAAATTGTGCAGCCATTCCGGAGCAGTTATTGGAGTCAGAATTGTTTGGTTACGAGGGCGGGGCTTTTACCAGTGCTAAAAAGGAGGGTAAGCCCGGCTTGTTTGAACTGGCTCATAACGGTACTTTGTTTCTTGATGAGGTGGGTGACTTACCGCTCTTATTGCAGGTAAAATTATTGCGGGCGATTCAGGAGAAAGAGATTATGCGAGTCGGTGGTACCCGGGCAATTACTATCAACACGCGCATTATTGCTGCAACCCACCGGGATATTGCCAAGATGGTTCAGAACGGGACTTTTCGGGAGGATTTGTATTACCGGCTGATGGTAGTGCCCATTAATCTGCCGCCGTTGCGGGAAAGGAAAGAGGATATCCCTCTGCTTACCATGCACTTTATTGACAAGTTCAATAAGCATTTTAGCTATAACAAGCGAATTTTACCTGAGGTAATCGACAAGCTGGTGGAATACTCCTGGCCGGGAAATGTACGTGAACTGGAAAATGTGATTGAGCGGATGGTGGTGACAGCCCCTGGCGAAGAGCTTACCGTCAATCTTGTTCCGGAAACCATCTGGAGCAAGAACTTTCTACCGAAAAAGGGAACAAAACTTAAAGAGGCTGTTGAGCAAACCGAAACATACCTTCTTAAAGAATGTTATCAAGAATGCCGGTCCTGGCAAAAGGTGGCCGAAATACTGGGGATTGACAGAACAACGGTATTTCGCAAGGTAGTCAGATATGGCCTGGAAATAAAATAATGTTGCAAAAATGCAATAGATGCACTGATGCACAAAACAGCCTGTTAAAGGAATCAAAGACATTAACAGGCTTTTTTGTTGCAATTTTGCAATACTCTTTGAAAGTGTCGCAACAGTCACATATATAGGAAAAATAGGAATAATGCTGCTTTTCGGACTTATGGCATGATTTATGCAATATAAGTGAGTGCTGGTATAAAAGCTCAATCCATTATAAAGGGGGAGACGAATAAGGATCACAAGAGGTGCTAACACATCAAATATGCTGATTTTTCTCTGTAAATTTTTTAAGGAGGTAAGCTATGAGCTGGTTAGGTCCAACATACAAACGAAAATTTGGTGAGGTTCAGCCTTATATTCCGCTCGGCCCGTTTCAATTAAGACTGCCATTCATTCATTACCGGTTTGAGGTGCCTGATTTTATCCAGGGTCTGCTCATGTGCGCCGTATGCCTGGGTATTATTCCGGTATTGCAAGAGTACCTGGGCATGCCATTTGAGGTCGCTATTACTGTTGTTATTCTAAATGGATTTTTCTATCTGTGGCATGCCCATCTCGGTGATCCGGTTATCCCGGGGTGGATTACACCGGCCGTCCCCCTTTTATTGCTATGGCTCAAGACCTTCCCGGAGGGCGTTAGCAGGATGCATGCACTGATCGCCTTCGAAATGGAATTAGGTATTTTCGCCTTGTTATTGGGGGCAACCGGGTTAGCCAAGAAATTTGTCGATATTGTGCCAGATGCGCTCAAGTCAGGCATTCTGATCGGTGCGGGTGTAGCGGCTGTCAGGCTGGTTTTTGAAAAAGGCGGCCGGTTTGATTCATATCCCTGGACAATTACAATCGCAATCGGGTTTGCTTTCTATATCCTGTTTTCCAATCATTTTAAGACACTGCGGAACAAACATATATTTTTCAAATATCTTTCCGATTTAGGGTTGATGCCGTCGCTGGTGCTGGCCATCATTATCGCACCGCTGCTGGGCGAGCTGCCCTGGCCGACCATCACCTGGGGCATTACTGTACCGCAGTTTTACACGCTTTTTACTGAGTGGACACCTTTTGCCGCCAATATCGGCTGGCCTCCGCTCAGCCTGTTCTTAGATGCATTTCCGCTGGTGGCAGCCACCTATGTTGTCTTGTTTGGTGAGCTGATTCAGGCTGAAGCCCTGATTGACGAAGCCAGGGAGTTTCGTCATGGGGATGAAAATGTACATTACGATGCTAACCGCAATAACATTATCTGTGGTATCCGCAATATCAGCATGTCCATGCTGGGTCCGGACCTGTCGATGTGTGGTCCGCTGTGGGCGGCAATGCAAGTAGTAACCTGTGAGCGGTACAAACATGGCCGTGAGGCTATGGATAGTTTGTTTGGCGGGGTAGCCTCGTTCCGGCTGGGGACATTTACAAGTTATTTCCTGATGCCGATTGTTACCCTGGTTAAGCCGATTTTGCCGATTTCCCTGTCATTGACCATGTTGGTTCAAGGGTATGTGGCTATCCGGGTTGGGGTTCTGAAAGCCCGTACATTCAATGATCTGGGTGTTGCCGGTATTGTCGGATCAGTATTGATTTCCCGCGGTGCCGCTTACGCTTTTGGCGTAGGGGTTGTACTCTGCCTGTTGATTTATGGTAAGGACTTTATTCGTGACTGGTCTACCTATGATACAACCAAAGACCCGGTGTTTAACAACCGAAGTGGTCCGGAATAGGGTACTAAGATTTTAGAAAAACAGATATTTTAGGAGGGGTTTAACAATGGCTTTAAAAACAGCTGCGCAGTATGAAGAAAGTTTACGGAAGCTTAACTTTAAGGTTTACCTGCAGGGTGAACTTGTGAAAAATCCGGTTGACAATCCGATTATCAGACCATCCATGAATTCAGTAAAAATGACCTATGAATTGGCTCAGGATCCCCAGTATGAGGAGCTTATGACAGCTACCTCACATCTTACCGGCAAGAAGATTAACCGCTTTTGCCATCTGCATCAAAGCAGCGAAGATCTGGTAAAAAAGGTGAAAATGCAACGGCTGCTAGGGCAGAAAACGGCAGCCTGTTTCCAGCGCTGCGTCGGTATGGATGCTATCAATGCTGTTGACAGTGTTACTTTTGAAATGGATAAAAAATTAGGCACAAATTACCATGACCGCTTCAATAAATTCCTGCTGCAAATGCAGGAAGAAGACTGGACTGTGGATGGTGCCATGACTGATCCCAAAGGGGACCGGAGCTTATCACCAAGCAAGCAGGTTGACCCTGACTTATTTGTGCATGTTGTCGAAAAAAGAGAAGACGGCATTGTTGTTTCCGGGGCCAAGGCGCATCAGACCGGCGCCATTAATTCTCACTGGATACTGGTTATGCCAACAATTGCCATGGGCAAAGAAGACGCTGATTATGCTGTTTCCTTCTGCGCTCCGGCCGACGCTCCGGGAATATTCTATATTTACGGACGTCAGTCCTGTGATACCCGCAAGTTAGAAGGCGGCGATATTGATGTAGGTAATAAGCAGTTTGGCGGGCATGAAGCCCTGATGGTTTTTGATAATGTCTTTATCCCCTGGGAGAATGTCTTCATGTGCGGCGAGTCCGAATTCAGCGGTGCCCTTGTCGAGCGTTTTGCTGGCTATCATCGCCAAAGCTACGGCGGCTGTAAGGTTGGGGTAGGTGATGTCCTTATCGGGGCTGCCGCCCTGGCTGCCGATTATAATGGTGCCAATAAAGCCTCACATGTCAAAGATAAGCTTATTGAAATGATGCATCTTAATGAGACGTTATATGCCTGTGGGATTGCCTGCTCGGCCGAAGGCCACAAAACTGCTTCAGGCAATTACATCATCGATTTGTTATTAGCTAATGTGTGCAAACAAAATGTTACCCGGTTCCCCTATGAGATTGCCCGGTTAGCCGAGGATATCGCCGGTGGTCTGATGGTAACCATGCCTTCTGAGAAGGACCTGCGCAGTCCGGAAATTGGTAAGGTAGTTGAAAAATATTTCCGGGGGGTTGCTTCGGTATCAACCGAGAATCGTATGCGTATTCTGCGGCTGATCGAGAATATTACACTGGGTACGGCTGCTGTCGGCTACCGGACCGAATCAATGCATGGTGCCGGTTCGCCGCAGGCTCAGCGGATTATGATTGCCCGCCAGGGTAATCTTGAACAGAAAAAAGAGCTGGCAAAATCAATTGCCGGCATTGCGCAAAAATAATGCATAAGCTGCAACAGGCGATCGCGGCAAAGGTTCGGCCAGTGCTTGCTGCTCATAATGGCGATATTGAAGTAATCGAAGTGACACCTGATGGGTTTGTAAAGGTAAAGCTTACCGGGGCATGTGCATCATGCCCCGGGGCTCAACAAACCATCTCTGAGGTTGTTGAAACAGCACTTAAAGAGGTCTGCCCGGAGTTGCAGGGGGTTATACCGGTCCAGCAGGTGAGCGATGACTTGATTAATCAGGCGCTTCGGCTGTTGCGCAAAGATAAAATTCAGGCATGAATCACCGGCGTATTGGTATTGTTTTCTGTGGTGGCTGCAACCCCCGGATTGACCGGGGGAAGATTGCAGCCGGGGTACGGGCTGTCCTGGAGACAGCAGGTTATATGGTTGAGATTAACTCCGTAGCTGTTGATTATGTAATCTATCTGAGCGGGTGTACAGCCAGCTGTGCGTTAAAGTACACTTGCGGCAAAGCTCCGGCTACTGTAGTTGCTGCTGCGACTATTGATGCAACTAGGGTAGCGGAAGGGGAACTGGTCACTGAGATTGTGACGAAGGTGAGGAATTTTTATGAACAACTGGAGAAACATGGTTCAGAGTAAGCTTGTTTCGGCCGGACAGGCAGTCCAAAATATTCAATCAGGGGACAGAGTAGTCACAGGGCACGCCTGTGGCGAGCCCTGCGCCCTGATCGAAGCGATGATCGCCCGGGCCCCTGAGCTAACTAATGTTGAAATTGTCCATATGGTTGCTATGGGGCCGGCTAAATATGCGCAGCCCGGCATGGAGAAGAGTTTTCGGCATAATGCATTATTTGTCGGTGGTACCACCAGAAAAGCAGTGGAAGAAAAACGCGCCGATTTTACCCCCTGTTTTTTTTCTGAGATTCCCAGGCTCTTCACAGATGGTATTTTACCGGTAGATGTTGCTTTGATCCAGGTAACACCGCCTGATGCAGAGGGGTATTGCAGTTACGGGGTATCGGCCGATTACACTAAACCGGCGGCAGAGAGCGCCCGTCTGGTGATTGCACAGGTAAACAGTTATGTGCCGCGCACCGGTGGGGCCAGAATTCATCTGGATGCCATTAATCTGATCGTGGAGCAGGATGAGCCGCTGATTGAGCTAAAACCCCCGAAAATCGGGGATGTGGAAAAGGCGATCGGGGAGAATGTGGCCCGGCTTATCCCTGATGGCGCGACCTTGCAGCTGGGGATTGGCGCTATTCCGGATGCGGTCCTGTTATTCCTGACAGATAAAAAAGACCTTGGGATTCATTCTGAGATGTTCTCAGACGGGGTAGTGGTTTTAGCCGAAGCCGGGGTCATCACCAACCGGAAAAAAACCATTAATACCGGTAAGTTTATGGCAACTTTTCTGATGGGAACCAAGAAGCTATATGACTTTGTCAATAATAACCCGGCGGTAGAGCTTCATTCTGTAGACTATATCAATGATCCTTATATTGTCGGTCAGCATGATAACATGATTTCAATTAACTCAGCCTTACAGGTGGATTTAATGGGGCAGGTTAATGCCGAGATGATTGGTTCAAGACAGTTTAGTGGTGTGGGCGGCCAGGTTGATTTTATCCGGGGAGCCAGTTGTTCGCTTAATGGCAGGTCCATTATTGCCTTACCATCGACTGCCGCCGGCGGGAAGATCTCACGGATTGCCTGTGAACTTGACCGGGGGGCTGCAGTAACGACTTCACGCAATGACGTGCATTATGTTGTCACCGAGTTCGGTGTGGCTGAGCTGCGCGGCAAGACACTCCGGGAACGGGCCAAGGCCCTGATTGGGATCAGTCATCCCGACTTCCGCAGCAGCCTCATGTTAGATGCCCAGGCCAAAGGACTTATTTAATTTACGGTATCCAATCGTTATGGAGGTGTGCTGTGCCTATTATTACTTTTATTAAAGATATCTTTGCAGCAGCCAAAGGCCCTTATCACCGTAACATAGGCCGGCATACCCAGCGATTTTGTGCTAAGGCTGTCAAGGTTGCCGGCAATCAGGTGCAAAAAAAAATATTTTTTGTGGCGGCCATCTGCGCCGATGAATTTATGGCTGCTGTAACCGGTGTGGATAACAAGCGGCAGCTTGTTTTTCCCAACCGTACAGTGAAAAAAAAGCTAAACAGGCAGCAGATGACGGCTGCCTTACGGGCTTATATGTCGGCAGTACTTGTGTTGATAAGCTCCCATAAAGAAGGGCTTTTAACACATTCAGGCCTGCAGGAACCGGAATTGCTGCAGGCCTGGTGTTCAGTATTTGAATACCAGCCGGCTGATATGCAATTATTTGATGACCTGTTGCTGCCGGCCTATCGTCAAGGTGGCATCGATGCCTTAGCTGCCGGCCTGGCGCAGGCAATCTTTGACCAGGTCATGACTGGCAGTGAGGCGTTGAGCCTTGCAGAAGCCGACGCCCTGCAAACCATCCTGCTTGATGATGCTGCAGCAGTCATCCGGGTATTACAACCCGGAGCCGGGGTTGCATCATGATCACAATCACGATTGACCGCGAGGCGGCAGAATACATCAGCAAACGCGCGTCAGCCATTGTTATAGAATGGAAGCTGGAGCCGGCCATCGGCGGCTGAGCCTGCTCGGGAAAAAGCGTAACAGGTAGTTACGTACCGGCAGTAGTGGTTGGTGAACCGGCGGCAGCAGTGAGAAACCAATATTGCCGCAGTGAAGCCGGTTCAATCAGTGTGTATTATCCGGCAGCGCTTGCGGCCAAGGCCGGTTTCTCTCAGGTAAGGGTAAAACTGAAAAAACTTTTATTTGTAAAATGGTTGGAATTAGAAGGGGCAAAAGCCATTGCTATCTATAATTAGGGGTGTTGAAATGAAAGAAGTTGTTATTGCCAGTGCTGTCAGAACACCAATTGGTGCCTTTAACGGCTCATTGGCCTCCTATTCTGCCGTAGATCTGGGGCGTATTGTCATTCAGGAGGCCGTTAAACGGGCCGGTATCCAGCAGGATATGATCGATGAGGTCATTATGGGCAATGTCCTGCAAGGCGGGCTGGGGCAGAATCCAGCCCGGCAGGCAGCTGTTCATGCCGGGATACCTGTGGAGGTTCCGGCCTATACAATCAATAAAGTATGTGGCTCAGGCATCAAGGCCGTCAATTTGGCAGCCCAGGCCATCCTTACCGGTGATGCGGAGATTGTGGTCGCCGGCGGGATGGAGAGTATGACAAATGCTGCGTATGTGCTTGATAGTAAAGCCCGCTGGGGTTACCGCATGGGCGATGCCAAAATTACCGATAGCATGGTGAAGGATGGACTATGGTGCGCCTTTAACGACTATCATATGGGGATTACTGCCGAGAATGTGGCTGCGCAGTATGGCATTACCCGGGAAGCCCAGGACCAACTTGCGCTTGAATCACAGCAAAAGGCCATCAGGGCTATTGAAACAGGTGCTTTTACGCAGGAGATTATTCCTGTTACCCTCAAGAGTAAGAAGGGCGACAGTATTTTTGCCACAGACGAATATCCCAAGGCCGGCAGTACACTGGCAAAGCTGAGTGCGTTAAAACCGGCTTTCAAGAAAGACGGCACTGTCACAGCCGGCAATGCTTCCGGTATCAATGACGGGGCGGCGGCCCTTGTTGTGATGTCAGGGGATAAAGCGCGTGAGCTGGGCATTAAACCGCTGGCTCGCATTCGGGCCTACGGTTCCGGCGGGGTTGACCCCCGGATTATGGGGATGGGGCCTGTGCCGGCCACCCGCAAGGCGTTAGCCAAGGCCGGTTTGGCGCTTCAGGATATCGACCTGATCGAAGCCAATGAGGCGTTTGCCTCGCAGTTTCTGGCTGTTGGCAAGGAGCTGGCCTTTATGAAGGATAGGGTAAATGTTCATGGTGGCGCAATTGCCCTGGGGCACCCCATCGGGGCCAGCGGCGCCCGGATACTGGTTACGCTGCTCTATGCCATGGAACAAAAAGCGGCCCGGCTTGGCCTGGCTACCTTGTGTATCGGCGGTGGGCAGGGAATAGCCATCATTGTTGAGCGTGTTTAGTATGTTACGTGATAAAATTCACGATTAATAAGATGAGGAGGCGAGATATTATGCAATTCCAGCTTACAGATGACCAGTTAATGATGCAAAAACTGGTGCGTGATTTTGCTGAAAAAGAGGTTGCGCCAGGGGCCGGAGAACGGGATGAGAAAGAGGAATTTTCGCGGAAGATTGCCGATGCTATGGGCGAAATGGGCTTTAGCGGTATCTGTTTTCCAGAAGCCTATGGTGGCGCCGGCGCCGATGTTCTGAGCTATATTTTGGCGGTGGAGGAATTGTCACGGGCCGATGCCGGGGTGGGGATTACCCTGTCGGCAACGGTGTCTTTATGTGCCTGGCCTATTTACGCCTACGGAACAGAGGAACAGAAGCGAAAATACCTTGCTCCCCTGGCGGAAGGGGAAAAACTGGGTGCTTTTGGCCTGACAGAGCCTAATGCCGGGACTGATGCCGCTGCCCAGCAAACGGTGGCAGTTTTTAAGGATGACTGCTATGTGCTTAATGGCAGCAAGATTTTTATCACGAATGCCGGCGAGGCCGAAATCTATGTTGTGTTTGCCATAACCGACAGAAGCAAAGGGGTTAAGGGGATTACAGCCTTTATTCTCGAAAAAGGCATGCCTGGTTTTACCTTTGGGAAGAAGGAACATAAATTAGGCATACACTCCTCAATAACCAACGAACTGATCTTCCAGGATGTAAAGGTACCCAGGGAAAATGTACTGGGTAAAGAGGGTGATGGCTTTAAAATTGCCATGAGCACCCTTGACGGCGGCCGGATCGGCGTAGCGGCACAGGCACTGGGTATTGCTCAGTCGGCTCTTGAGCATGCGGTTAAATATTCCAAAGAACGGGTGCAGTTTGGCAAACCGATTGCTGCCAACCAGGCCATTGCCTTTATGCTGGCCGACATGGCGACAAAAGTGGATGCTGCCCGGTTGCTGGTATACCGTGCCGCCTATCTGAAAGATCAGGGCCTGCCTTATTCAAAGGAAGCGGCGATGGCTAAAATGTATGCCTCCGATGTGGCGATGGAGGTTGCTACCGACGCTGTGCAAATTTTTGGCGGCTATGGGTACAGCCGTGAGTACCCGGTGGAACGGCTGATGCGCGATGCGAAGATTACCCAGATTTATGAAGGAACAAACCAGGTACAGCGTATGGTTATCTCGGCCAGCGTGCTGCGGTAATGCCTGTGTCCAAGCCGAATTGCCAGATGACAGGGGGAAAATACTGATGGAAATCGTTGTTTGTGTCAAGCAGGTGCCTGACACTGCCGAAGTAAAAATTGACCCGGTAACAAATACCCTCATCCGTCAGGGTGTACCGAGTATTGTCAATCCTTTTGACAAAAATGCCGTGGAAGCGGCCATCCAGCTTAAAGAAAAACACGGGGGCCGGGTTACGGTGATCTCGATGGGACCGCCCCAGGCTCAGGACGCTCTGAAGGAATGTATCGCTATGGGCGCAGATGAAGCCCTGCTGATTAGTGACCGGGCTTTTGGCGGTGCCGATACCCTGGCTACCAGCTATACGCTGGCGGCGGCCATCAAAAAGATCGGTACAGTAGATATGATACTCTGTGGCAAGCAGGCCATTGACGGGGATACTGCCCAGGTTGGCCCCGAGATGGCCGAACATCTGGACTGGGCGCAGGTTACCTGCGTTTCCCGGATTGAGCTTGCCGGGCAGACGGTTCGTCTGGAGCGGGAGCATGAAGAAGGCTATGAGGTGGTTGAAACCAGCCTGCCGGTACTGCTTACCGTAACTAAGTCCATCAATGAGCCGCGTTATCCCACCGTAAAGGGTACTATGAAAGCCAATCGCAAGCAGATTCCGGTCTGGACGGCAGCCGATCTGGATGTTGAGCCACAACACCTGGGGCTCAAAGGCTCACCGACGCAGGTCAGGCGGATCTTTACTCCCACGCAGCGCGTTCAGGGGGAGATCATTCAGGCCGATACCGCCCGGGAAGCAGCGGGTATGCTTGCTAATAAACTAGTAGAAGCCAAGCTTGTGTAACGAAAGGGGAAAAACATGGCAGTAAAAGTTAATGTTGAGGAATGTATCGGCTGTGGGGCCTGTGTTGCTTCATGTCCTTTCGGCGCCTTGGTTATGCAGGCTGACAAGGCCTCTATTACCGAGGCCTGTACGGCCTGCGGCGCCTGTGTGGAGATATGCCCGGTGAGTGCCATCACCCGGGAACTGGAAGCAAAGACAGTGCAAATCGATGTAACTGATTATAAAAATGTCTGGGTATTTATTGAACAGGTAGAAGGTCAGGCCAAAAATGTGGCTCATGAACTTTTGGGTGAAGGGCGCAAACTGGCTGATGCTATGGGGCAGAAGCTGGCCGGTGTCCTTATCGGCGACAGCGTGCAGCCGCTGGCTCAGGAGGTATTTGCCAGCGGGGCGGACATTGTCTATGTAGTGGAAGGCCCGGAATTAAAGAACTATTCGACAGATGGCTATACCACCGTATTTACCGATTTGATTCAAACCTATAAACCGGCTGTTGTTCTTATCGGTGCAACCAATGACGGACGGGACCTGGGACCCAGAGTCGCTTGCCGCGTAGGTACAGGGTTAACTGCCGATTGCACCAATCTGGGGATTGATGCCCAAACCGGGCTTGTTGCTTGGACCCGTCCTGCGTTTGGCGGCAATATTATGGCAACGATCCTCTGTCCTGATCACCGGCCGCAGATGGGAACCGTCCGTCCTAAAGTATTCAAACGGCCGGAGCAGGATTTTTCCCGCAGCGGGCAACTCGTACAGGTGGCAAACAAAGTAAAAGTACAGGATATCCGCACAAGGCTCATTGAGGTTGTCCGGGTCTGTACGGTAGCCTGCAATCTGGAAGAGGCTGAAATCATCGTTTCCGGCGGACGTGGCATGGGTAAGCCGGAGAACTTTACCCTGATCGAAGAGCTTGCCAATGTTCTGGGCGGCGCCGTAGGCGCGTCACGGGCTGTAGTCGATGCCGGCTGGAAGCCGCAGCCCCATCAGGTAGGCCAGACAGGCAAAACAGTTGGTCCCAAAATTTATTTCGCCTGTGGCATTTCGGGGGCCATCCAGCACATGGCCGGAATGTCCTCTTCCGACATCGTGATTGCTATTAACAAAGACGCCGATGCCCCGATATTCAAGGCTGCAGATTATGGGATTGTCGGTGATGTCCTGGAAGTACTGCCGGCGCTTATTGAAGAATTCAAAAAAATTAAGCAGGCCTGTTAAGCAGGCTTGCTTGGGCGGGGGAATGATCATGGAGTTTAACAGGGTACTAATTATTGGCGCGGGACAAATGGGCAGTGGGATTGCCCAGGTTATGGCCCAGGGCGGTTTAACTGTCATCCTGCGGGACATTAAAGCAGAATATGTGCAGAAAGGCATAGCCGGGATTGAACGGAATTTGAGCAGGGCCGTAGAGAAAGGCAAACTGGCTGCTGGGGATAAAGACAGCATTTTGTCCCGCATCTCAGGTACTGTTGATTTGGATGCCGACGCCTGCAATGTAGATCTGGTCGTGGAAGCAGCTGTTGAAAATGCCGATATTAAGTGCAGCATTTTTCAGACACTGGATCAACAATGCCCGGCACACACCATCCTCGCAACAAACACCTCGTCTTTACCAATCACCTCTATTGGGGCATTCACCAAGCGTCCGGACAAAGTAATCGGCATGCATTTTTTTAATCCGGCGCCGGTTATGAAGCTGGTAGAGATTATTAATGGCCTGGCTACCGGGGAAGATACCCTGGCTGCGGTAACAGCGCTGGCTGAGAAACTAGGAAAAGCGCCTGTCAAAGTGGCAGATTCTCCCGGCTTTGTAGGCAACCGTATTATGATGCTGATGATTAATGAAGCCGTATTTACGCTGATGGAAGGTGTGGCCAGTGCCGAGGATATTGATCAGGTGGCTAAACTTGGTTTTAACCATCCGCTGGGGCCATTGGCTTTATCTGATCTCATTGGGAATGATACAGTGCTGTATATCCTGGAAGTACTTCATAACGGGTATGGTGATCCGAAATACCGTCCCTGCCCATTGTTAAAGAAAATGGTTCAGGCCGGTTATCTGGGACGTAAATCAGGTAAAGGTTTCTACGATTACAAGTAAATAAAAACAGTAAGGAGAGATACCATGGAGCAATATGCTAACCTTCTGTTTGAAAATGACGCCGGTATCGGGGTTATCACATTAAACCGCCCGCAAGCGTTAAATGCCCTTAATTATGCAATGTTGCAAGAATTGGATAGCCTGTTGGACCGGATTGCGGGGGATGATACAGTCAAAACAGTTATTATTACCGGGGCTGGTGAAAAAGCATTTGTTGCCGGCGCCGACATCACGGAAATGCTGCCCTTGTCAGCTATGGAAGGGCGTAAATGGGGCAAATTTGGCCAACGGGTTTTTAATAAGATTGAGAATCTTCCCCAGCCGGTGATTGCTGCTGTCAACGGTTTTGCGCTGGGCGGTGGCTGTGAGTTAGCTATGGCCTGCGACCTGCGTATTGCCTCAGACAAAGCCAGGTTCGGCCAGCCGGAGGTGACCTTAGGTATATTGCCCGGTTTTGCCGGCACGCAGCGTTTACCCCGTCTGGTTGGTAAAGGACGCGCCAAAGAACTGATATTCACCGGTGATATTATTGAGGCTAATGAGGCCTACCGTATCGGCCTTGTTAATAAAGTGACAGCAAGTAGTGAACTCATGACAAGTGCCAGGGCGTTAGCCGGGAAAATAATGTCCCGGGCCGAGATTGCCGTAAAATTAAGTAAAGCCGCGGTCAACGAGGGAATGGATATGGATATCGAGTCAGGAATTGCCTATGAAGCAGAGGTCTTTGGACTATGTTTCGCTACCAAAGATCAAAAAGAAGGTATGACGGCTTTTGTTGAAAAACGCAATGCGCGCTTTACTGCTCAATAAGGCCAAGTGGAAAGTTGACCGCAGGTATAATCAAATACAATACATAACAGCAAAGACCTACAAGCCGAAAAGAGTAAGGCTCGTAGGTCTGCTTTGCATGCTGTTTTAGTGTTGTCTTATACCATATGGGAGCAGTGAATCAGTCAAGATATCTGATAAGGGGGAAGCAAAATGACAGTAAATATGTCTTACCGGACCAAACTCATGTGCTGTATTATGCCTGCAGTGATCCTTGCATTGTTGGCAGTAGGTGCCTTTGCCTACCTGGGAATCAATAGCCTGATTGAAGATGAACTGAGTAAAAGTATGCTGGCAACAACCGGGGAAACAGCAACCATTATCGATACCTGGCTTAAGTCACACATGCTTGAACCTGAGGCCATTGCTTCGACGCCGGTAGCCAAGGCTATTAATATTGATTTTGCCGGTACGGATGCTCTGAATATCAGCCGCCACAAGTTCCTGCGGGAGAAGTATCCTGATGTATTTCAGGATATTTATGCAGCTAACCGGGAGGGTGAGTATCATACTGTTCAGAAAAACGGGAGCGAATACTCGTTTTTCAAAAGCAATATTAAAACGCGGGACTACTTCCAGTCCATTATGAGCGGTGGTCCTACTCAGATAACGGCGCCGCTTATATCCAAGACTACCGGGCTGCCAACGATATTTATCGTAGCACCGATCAAAGATGACCAGAATGTTCCGCAGGGGTTGATCGGGGCCGGTGTGTCCCTGCAATATGTGCAGCAGATGGCTGAGAATCTTAAATTCGGCAATTCCGGCTATGGCATGATTATCGCCAAAGACGGGACATATATCCAGCATCCCGAAAAGGACCGGATTATGCAAAAGAAGATAACAGAAACCGAGGATCCTTCAGTTCAGGAGCTGGGAAAGCGGATGATGGAGGGGCAACCGGGCATTTATCGCTACGCGGTTGATGGCGTTAAGAAGATTGCCTTTTATCACCCTGTGCCAACAACTGGCTGGGCGGTCGCCGCCACGATTGATGAAGCTGAATTATTTGCGCCTGAAGCCCGGCTGGTGCGCTCACTGGGGGTTTCTATTGTTATCGTGATGATATTTGTTAGTGCCGTAGTTTGGATTACCGCCAGACAGCTAACCCGGCCGTTACACGAATTAGTAAACTATGCCGGCACGATTGCTCAGGGGAATTTAGCCATTAATTCATTAGTGGTTAAGTCTAACGATGAAATTGGCCAGCTGGTAACCTCATTTAATAATATGACTGATAATTTAAGCAATCTTGTCAGGCGTATTCACCAGACGACCGATCAGGTTGCGGTCTCGTCCGGAGATCTGACCGACAGTGCCGAGCAGACGGCCCGTGCCGTCACTCAGGTTGCCGGCGTTATCAGTGATGTGGCGGCAGGCTCGGAGAAACAGTTTGATATTGTCAATCATACCGCCAGCGTCATCGAGCAGATTGTAACCGACATCCGTCAGGTAACCCAAAATACCGATATTGTGGCGGCAACCTCCAGTAAGGCGGCCGGCTCGGCTGCTGATGGAACAAAGACAATTGAGATGTCCATTACGCAGATGGACAAGATTGATAAGACTGTATCAAATTCTACCCAGGTGGTGGCAAAGTTAGGCGAACGTTCTAAAGAAATAGGGCAAATTGTCGATACCATTTCCGGAATCGCCGGTCAAACCAATCTGCTGGCTTTGAATGCTGCTATCGAAGCCGCCCGGGCCGGGGAACAAGGGCGCGGTTTTGCTGTTGTCGCCGAAGAAGTGCGAAAATTAGCCGAGCAATCCCAGACGGCAGCTAAACAAATTGCCGGTTTGATCGGAGAGATTCAAATTGACACTGAGCGGGCAGTTGTGGCGATGGCGGAAGGCACCAGGGAGGTAAAACTTGGTACCGATGTGGTAAATAATGCCCAACAGGCTTTTGGTGATATATCGCAGTTGGTAGAAGAGGTTTCAAAACAGGTGCAGGAGATAACTGCCTTTATGCATCAAATGGCAGCAGGCAGCAGGCAGATTGCAGAGTATGTCAAACAACTGGAAACCATATCAAAGGAAACAACAGAGCAAACGCAGACCGTTTCTGCCGCGACCCAGGAACAGTCTGCCGCAATGGAAGAGATATCAGCCTCAAGTCAGGCGCTGGCAAAAATGGCAGAGGAATTACAAAATGCTGTAGGGAATTTTAAGATCTAAGAGTTGCCTAGTAATTTTCCGTACTTATTGAGAACAATATAATACAGGAAGGCTAAACTCACACAATTGAATGTGAGCATCAATTGCGAAGATAATCATAAGCTATTGATGCTCATTTTTACTTGGTTATCGCCGGTGCGCATAACATGAATGCATCTCCTAGGTCTAATAGGAATAAATACAAGTTTCAGGCGGTTAGAATAGTGTTATAGAGAATTTATGCATACCCGGCAGTAAAATCCTTACGCTTCACTGGATACTTACAGGACTTTGTGGCTTCAATGGTAAATAGTTACTAGTAGCTTGTCAGCTCTAAAACGGTAGAATAATGGCGAGGCTATTTTTCGCAAATCAAGGCGGAGGAGGGAGGCATACCGGACGTATGCCGACTGACGACAACGAAGGGTTGCGGAAAATAGACCGTCAGTATTCACTGGATTAGGGCTGACAAGGTACTAGAGTGTCGTGCTGTTATAGTGAATAGAGAGGATGAATACTGTGGAATACAAATTCCTTTTAGAATCCATATTAGAGCATTTGGATGAAGGAATTTTAGTGGTAGATAAGAGTGCAAATGTCACTTTTTATAATGAACCGGTAACAAATATAGCAGGTATTACGCAAGAAAAGGCAATTGGAAAAAATATATTGGACATTTTTCCTGAACTAACGCCTGAAAGCAGTACTTTCTATAAAGTATTGAGGAATAAGCAGCCTATCGTAGATTATGTTCAGACATACATCAATTATCAGGGAGTGGCAGTGTCTACCCTGACGACGACGATACCGTTAATAAAACAAGGGGAAATTGTTGGTGCCCTTGAAATATACCGGGATTTAACCCAGGTGAAAGAATTATCAGAGAAAGTATTAAGCCTTCAATCTGAATTATTTAAGAAAAAGAGCAATGAAAAATCCTATAAGGGTAATGGCGTCATATATACTTTTGATGATATTATTGGGGAAAGTACGACTATAAAAGAATTGAAAGCGCGGGCTCGAAAAATAGCTGATAGTAGTTCGCCGGTACTGGTCTATGGAGAAACCGGAACAGGGAAAGAGCTGCTGGTTCAGGCCATTCATGATGCGAGTAAGCTGCGAAGAAACCAGCCTTTTATCGCGCAAAACTGTGCAGCGCTGCCCAATACCCTCTTGGATAGCATCCTGTTTGGCACAACAGCAGGCAGTTTTACAGGTGCGCGTGATAAACCGGGGCTTTTTGAACTAGCTGACGGCGGAACTTTATTTTTAGATGAAGTTAATTCCATGGATATGGAGCTTCAGGGGAAACTGTTGCGTGTTTTGCAAGATGGTGTTGTCCGCAGGGTAGGGGGGGTCAATACGATAGTTGTCGATGTAAGAATTATCGCCAGTACCAATGAGCACCCCCTGAAAATTGTCGAGCAAAAACTGCTGCGGAAAGATTTGTATTACCGGTTGAACGTTATTCCTTTAAATATTCCTGCTTTGAAAGAACGAAAAGAGGATATTGCAACACTCACACAGTTCTTTATTGATATGTACAATGACAAAGTAAACAAAAAAGTGAAGCGAATCTCTGCTGCGGCACTGGATATATTCCAGTCCTATCATTGGCCTGGCAACATTCGGGAACTGAAATATACCATTGAAAGCATCATGAACTTTACTGATAACAATATTATTGATATTATTGATGTACCTCACCATATAATTAGCTCGATACAAGCAACTGAAATGAAACAGCAAGAGCCTGCCGGCGATATTGTGATTGCTTCGTTGGTGGACAATCTCAATGAATATGAGAAGAAATTAATCCAAATGGCCATAAAACAAGCGAATGGCAATGGGGCAAAAGCAGCAAGAATACTCAATATCCCTCGACAGACCTTGCATAATAAACTCAAAAAGCACAATATTCATTGGGAAGTTGTGGTAAATAATAATAGCGAATGTTAGATTTTATGCCCCGGAATTCGGACAATTCAATGGGGATTATTAGAAATTCCTTTTAAAAATCCCCTGGCGCAGGGGATTGGTGCGCAATCCAGTATGCGGGAGGGTGTCGTCGATTGACTGAAGAAACAATAGGTAAAACCGAAGCTGCAAAACAGACCAGGCAGATGGGAAGGATGATGGCCGGGCTTTATTATCACCTGAGCCGGGAGATGATTGCTGCTATGGGTACTGAGAAGGCTAAAGAGATTATTAATAAAGCGATACAGTCCTACGGCACAGAACGTGGTATCGAGCAGCGGGAAAGGGTTAGTCAGGCCGGCTTTGAGCACACACCGGAAAACTACGGCTCAGTTCCGGACCTGCCGGCCCTCGGGTGGGATGTGGAGAAAGTGAAGAATGGCGAAAATGCAACCCATCTTCAGATTACCTATTGCCCTTTTGCCGAGTATTGGCAAGAAAAAGACTTTGCAGAAATTGGCCGGCTCTATTGTATGATAGATCAGGCTAAATTTACTGCTTTTCATCCGGACAGCAATTTGTTGCATTTGAAAAACGTTCTGGACGGGGATGCTTTTTGTGAAATGGTCTGCCGGCGAAAACCCAAAGAGTAACATTTGCAAAATATAAAAAATGCAGCCAACCTTTTAAGCGGTTGGCTGCATTTTTTATATTTATAGATTTAAAGGTTATTTCTCTACCATGTAAGGATAGTTAACTACTGTGCGAGGAACCAGTGTCTCCTTAATTGCCCGTTGATTCATCCAACGATACAGGTTGATAGCACTGCCGGCTTTATCATTTGTTCCTGAGCCGCGGCTGCCGCCGAATGGCTGTTGTCCCACAACTGCGCCGGTAGGTTTGTCGTTGATATAGAAGTTGCCTGCTGCATGATCCAATGCTTTTGCCAGCTTGATAATGGCTGCTCTGTCCTGGGCAAATACAGCACCTGTCAGTGCATAGCTGGTTGCTGTATCGCATGCTTTTAAGGTTTCTTCTAATTTGTCATTCGGATAGATATAAATGGTCATGACCGGTCCAAAGATTTCTTCTACCATTGTTTTAAAAGTAGGTGTTTTTGCTAAGATTACTGTAGGCTCTACAAAGTATCCTACACTGTCATCACAGCCACCACCGATGATGATCTCAGCTTCTGTAGATTCCCGGGCATAATCAAGATAATTTTTAATGTTCTGGAATGATTTCTGATCAATAACAGCGTTCATGAGATTTGTAAAATCACGAACATCACCCATTTTAATGTTGCCAATTTCCTCTTCAAGGCGTACTTTTACCTTGCCCCATAGACTCTCAGGGATGTACGCACGGGATGCTGCAGAGCATTTTTGTCCCTGATATTCGAAAGCACCAAGAACAATTGCACAGGTAAGCGCTTCAACATCTGCTGTTTCATGAGCAAAAATAAAGTCTTTACCACCTGTCTCACCAACAAGTCGGGGGTAGGTAACATAGTTATTAATGTTTTGACCAACCTGATTCCAAATATCGTTAAATACGCCTGTAGAGCCTGTGAAATGGAAGCCTGCCATCTTCGGATGCGGCACTACAACCTTACCGAAGTCAACACCCCGGCAAGGTACAAAGTTGATAACACCTGCAGGTAAGCCAGCTTCTATAAGGATTTGCATGAAGTAGTAGTTTGAAAGTACAGCTGTTGATGACGGTTTCCATAAGACCGTGTTACCGCACATAGCCGGAGCTGTGGGAAGGTTGCCTCCAATTGATGTAAAATTGAAAGGTGTGATTGCTGCAACAAACCCGTCAAGTGCACGATATTCTACACGGTTCCAGACCCCATCGGTGCTGAGGGGTTGTTGTTTGTATATCTCCTGAACGAAATGAGCATTAAAACGCAGGAAATCTGCCATTTCACAGATTACATCAATTTCTGATTGGTAAGGATTCTTGCTTTGGCCGAGCATACAAGCAGCCGATAATTTCGCTCTATATTTTCCTGTTAGTAAATCTGCCGCTTTTAAGAAGATGGTAGCTCGATGCTCCCAGGGCATATTCTCCCATTCTTCTCTTGCTGCCTCTGCTGCAGTGATTGCCATAAGCAGCTCTTTTTCGCCAGCTATATAATATTGGCCAAGTACTTTTTTATGATCATGGGGGCAAATCATGTTTGCTTTGTTTGCTGTACGAACTTCTTTGCCAGCAATAATAAGCGGTACTTCAACCGGATTTGCTAATTGTCTTTCAAGCTCTGCCTTTAAAGCAACTGTTTCAGGCGATCCCGGCATATAACCTTTTATAGGCTCATTGACCGGCGGTTTGACTTGGAAATAGGCATTGTTCATTACTAAAATTCCTCCTTGCGTATTTTTTAATAACCTATGATACCTTTCGCGGCTATCCTGGTCTAAGGATTATCCACAATCTTTACATCGGCACCTAAAACAGCAAGCATTGCTTTGACAATCTTCTGGTGTGCAAAAGTAATCAATTTGCTGAAAAAGTAAAAGCTGCACTGAAGCAAGACCATTGATAATCTATTTTTTGCCACCAACATATACAGTAATATCATGGTGTTTATTTAATGTTAGCTTACATTAAAAATGGAGCTAAGTACATTCAGAGTATTCTATGCATTGTATCAATTTTTTTGATCTATAGGCCCTGATACAATG